>JBBSAV010000093.1:0-11759 GCA_038251965.1 Candidatus Limnocylindrales bacterium | reverse complement strand
GATACGGGAACACCCGCTATGATCACAACCGGCGTTGTAGTACTAGTTGCCTGCTGGTCAAACGGCGCCGGAGGGCCTGCGCAGGAGTCGCTGCCTGCGACGGATCGGGAGTCGATGCGGCCGATCAGTCGAGAGGCGATGCGGCCGACGATCTGGACTCGCAAGGACCATCGAGCGACATGAGATAGGCCGAACGGCCGGGCACGACGCGACCTCGGGGCGCTGACAGGGGCGATGCAATGGGGCTACCGTTGCGGGATGAAGCCGCTCGAGGAACCGTTCGCTTCCATCGTCGCTGGCCGCCCGGCGGAGATCGACCTGCGCGGCTACAAGCTGCTTGGCGCGCGCCTCTTCACCAAGGACATGGCGTTCCGCCAGGACGAGCGTGAGGCCTTCGGCCTGCGGGGCATGCTCCCCGACCGAGTGCAGGACATCGAGGAGCAGGTGCAGCTCGAGTGGGAACACGTCTCGCGCAAGGAGGACGCGCTCGAGAAGTACATCGGCCTCGCCGCCCTCCAGGATCGCAACGCCACGCTCTTCTACCGGCTACTGGCCGAGCATCTCGAGGAACTGATGCCGGTGGTGTACACGCCCACCGTGGGCCAGGCCTGCCAGCAGTTCAGCCACATCATTCGGCGCACGCGTGGCATCTGGATCACGCCCACCGACATCGATCGCGTCCCGCAGCTGCTGCGTAATTCGCCCTACGCCGATGTGCGCCTCATCGTGGCCACCGACAACGAGCGCATCCTGGGCCTGGGGGACCAGGGTGCCGGGGGCATGGGCATCCCCGTGGGCAAGCTGGCGCTGTACTCGGCGGGTGGTGGACTGCATCCCTCACTCACGTTGCCGGTCTCGCTCGACGTGGGCACGGACAATCGAACGTTGCTGCGCGATCCGCTGTACATGGGCTATCGGGCCCGGCGCCTGCGCGGTGCTGCCTACCAGGAGCTCGTCGACGCATTCGTGGCGGGCGTGGAAGAGGTCTGGCCAGGCTGCATCATCCAGTGGGAGGACTTCAAGGGTGCCAATGCCCTGCGCATCCTGGGCAACTTCCGGGACCGAGTGCCCAGCTTCAACGACGACGTGCAGGGCACAGCTGCCGTCACGCTCGGCGGAATCTACGCTGCGGCTCGAAAGCTGGGCCGCAAGGTGACCGACTTGCGCTTCGTGCTGGCTGGGGCTGGTGCCGCGGGAATCGGCATCACCCGTCTCCTGCGACGCGCGCTGGAGCACGAGGGGCTGTCCGAGGATGAGATCGCCTCGCGCATCGCGCTGCTGGACTCTCGCGGGCTGGTGCACTCGGATCGGACCGACCTGGACGAGTACAAGCGCGAGGTCGCCATCTCCTCCGATCACGTCCAGCAGCTCGGTCTGACGCTCGAGGGCGACGACCACACGCGTCTCAGTGAGGTCATCCGCGCAGTCAAGCCGGATCTGCTTATCGGCACCACGGGACGGCCGGGATCCTTCGATGAGAACGTCATCCGGGCGCATGCCGAGAGCGTCGAGCGACCGGTGGTGTTCGCGCTTTCGAACCCATCGAGCCGAGTGGAGGCCACGCCGGCCGATATCCTCGGTTGGAGCGAAGGCCGAGCGCTCATCGCCACCGGCAGCCCATTCGCGCCGGTATCGTGGAAAGGTGGCCCACGCCCGGTCGGCCAGGCCAACAACGTCTTCATCTTCCCCGGCGTGGGGCTGGGCGCGGTCGTGGCCGAGGCCACGCGCATCACCGAGGAGATGTTTCTGGTGGCGGCACGAGCTTTGGCGGATCATGTCAGCGACGAGCGCCTGGAGTCGGGCGCCCTGTACCCACCCGTAGAGTCGCTGGCCGACATCTCACACGCGGTGGCGTTGGCGGTGGCCACCGAAGCGGTGGCATCGGGCGTGGCGGGTGTTCGCTCCGATACCGACCTTTCGGCCGCGGTGGATGAAGCGATGTGGTGGCCGGCCTATGTCCCCTACATCCGCTCGCGTGCTGCGGTCCATCGTGAGGGGGTCTACGCCGCCCATCGGGCTTCGATCACATAGGCTGGACCACTTGGGTCATCTCCCCGGGCGTCAGACTCTCGCGGCTTCGGTCGCACGTGCATCGGCCCCGCGCGCATCGGCCCCACGCGCATATCGGTCGCTCCCGTCGGCCCCGCGCATCGGCCCCGCGCGCATCGGCCCCACGCGCATATCGGTCGCTCGCCAATCGGTCGCTCGCCAATCGGTCGCTCGCGCATCCGCCCCTCGCACATCGGTCTTTCCCAGCCAGTCGAGTCGGGGCATATCCCAGTCGGTTGGCGGGCATAATCCAGCGCGCCTGAAGGCCCGATCAGTCGCGCAAGGTGAATGGTTCGCACCCGACCGAGGCGCATTCGCCGTGAGCACCACGTTTGATCATGCCCCAGTTGACTGGGCGGGCAGGCACATCACGGCCGATATGCGCCTGGCTGACTGGAATATGCCCCGACCCGACTGGGGGAGTGGGAGGACTTGGCCGGGGTGGTGGGCTTGGCGCATGGGTGAGAGAGGCGGGCTTGGCGGGCGGCGGGATGCCCAGATCGGAGTGTGCGCTGGCGCCTTGGCGACGTCGCGAGCGGCGCTCGATGTGGGCGCCGATCAGGGGCACTGATCGAGGTCACGCCACTTCTCGACGCTGTCGTTGACAACCTGGCCCCCGGCAGCGGTGTACTCGACGGCCAGCGTACGGTTAGCGATCTCGCCGCAGCCTGCATCCTTCTCCACCGCTTCCCACGAACCGCGCGCGTACTTGTACTCGAGCTCGGACCCGTCCACGAATGGCAGGGTGATGGCCCAGGTCGAGTCGTCCAGGCGCGTCATGGGGTCGCCACCAGGGCTCCAGCCCTGGAATGAGCCGGCGATGTAGATAGTGTCGTCCGGCGTGGTGCTCGGAGGCACGGTGACACGGAAGACCACGTCCACCACGCGCTCCTCCGCGACGACCTCAAGCACACCAGACCGCTCCGAGCGGTTGTAGGCAACGCCCTGCGCCACGACCGAGTACTCATAGGCAGCTCCGGCGGTGACCGACGAGTCGAGGTAGACCTCCACATCGGTCGTGCCGATGACCTCCGCTGCCGCACCGTCCTGGCCTCGCAAGATCAGGTAGCGGTACAGGTCATCCGCCTCCGGGGCCGCCCATCGGAAGCGGACCAACTCACCCGAGACATCGAGCAACTCCGGCGTGCCGGGTGCGGGTGGTGCGACCGTGTCCTCGTTGGCGACGACGTCGACGGAGCCCACACCGAGCGCCGACTGCCAGGTCTCACCGCCGTCGGTCGAGACACAGGCGGACGCGGTATAGCTGCCGACCGACTCGGGCTGGATCAGGCCACGAAACACCGCACCCGACTCACTGACCTCGATGACTTCGGCCCGGCTCGGTATCCCACCCTCACAAAGGATGGCGCTGAGCTCGGCTGGCCTGATTCGGACATCCACGAGCACGCCCTCGGCGACCCCGGCACCATCGGCCCCGGCACCATCCGACCCAGCTTCCGCGAGCACGTCGACCGCGACGGCGCCATCGACGGCCGACAACGGCCGCTGCACCTGACCCACGGTCGCGCCGTCGTCATCGACCACGCCCAGGACCCGCGCCTCGGTGATCGTCAGCTGTGGCACGGCGGCGGCCTCCCCCGATCGCGCCGACACGTTGCCGGCCGCGTCGAGCGCCACGACAACATAGTGGTACGGGACGCCATCGCGCACCGAAACTTCGGTGAACACCGGTTCGGCGGCCTCCCCGACCGCCTCGTAACCGCCACCGGCCACGATCGAGCGCAGGACGCGGTAGCTCGCCGCATCCTCGACGGGCACCCAGGTCAGCTCCACGCGACCCGGCCCGGCCGCGGCCGACAAACCGGTGGGTGCGTCGGGCGCCAGCAGGTCGGCATCGTCGGCGGAGATCAACACCGCGACCGAGCCGGGAGCCATCTTGACGGTCAGTGAGCCATCGGCCACCGTGGTCGCCGGAACGCCAGCGAGCGCATCGGTCAGCGCGACACCATCGGGGATGCGATCGGCCACCGGGATCACCAGCTCGCGCTCGCGATCGCCGAGGTTCAGCGCCACAACCGCAGCCGCCGAGGGACTGCGCCGCATGTAGGCGAGCGTGCGTGCGCCGTCGTCGGCCAGGACGAACTCCAGGTCGCCTTCACGCAGCGCCTCATGTGATGCTCGCAGTCGCGCCAGCGGCTGGTACCACGAGCGTAGCTCGAGATCCTCAGCACCCCATGGATAGGGCCGGCGGTCGTCGGGATCGTCGAAACCGGTCAGGCCGACCTCGTCGCCGTAGTAGATCGAGGCCATGCCCGGGAACGTCAGTTGGATGGCCGCCACCAGTCGCTGCAACGCCTTGCCCTCTGCCAGCGCGGCCGGCTCCGTCTTGGCCACAGCGTTGTCGAGCCCCGGCGTCAGCGTCCAGAGGATGCGTGCCGTGTCGTGGCTGTCCAGCAGGTTCATCAACGCCCCGAACGCCGGCGCCGGATAGTCCTCCTGCACCCCCAGCATGGCGTTGGCGAACCCGGTCGGTGTCAGGGCCTCGATGGAGCCATCGGGATCGGCCGTGGCGCCGTTGACGAGGCCGATGACGGCGCGGCGGAAGCGGTAGTTCATGGTCGAATCGGCCTGGTCGCCCAACAGCCAGGGCGTCGAGTCACCCCACTGCTCGGCGATGACGATGGCCTCCGGGTCGGCGCCCTTGGCGGCATCGCGGATGCCTGCCTGGAACTCGTGGCTCATCGAATCGGCCACATCCAGGCGCCAGCCCGATGTGCCGCGCCCGATCCAGGTCTCGACCACACCATCGGGGCCGGTGAACATGTCGACGACATCGGGGATCTCGTTGAGCTCGGGGATGGAGTCGAAGTTCCACCAGCTCATGTAGTAGGTGTCGTCGCCACCGGGCACCGTCGGTGCGCACGGCTCGGGCTGGCCCGGACCGGGAGGTCGGAAGGTGAACCAGTCACGAAACTCGGAGTCGGCCGACTCGCAAGCGCCCACGGTCTGGTAGTGGCGGAAACGGTCGAACCAGGGTGAATCGGCCGAGACGTGGTTGAAGACCCCGTCGAGCACCACGCGGATGCCCCGAGCGCCGGCCTCACTGACCAACTTCTCGAACTCCTCGGCAGTGCCCAGGTCGGGGTCGACGTAGAAGTAGTCCGAGGTGTCATAGCGGTGGTTCGACGGCGCGGCGAAGATGGGATTCAGGTACAGCACCGTCACACCCAGGTCGGCGAGGCCGTCGAGCCCCGCGGTGATCCCGGCCAGGTCGCCGCCGAAGAAGTCACGGTTCTGTGCCTGCTGGTCACAGGGTTCCGGCTTGTAGTCACGGCAGTAGCCCTCGGGCAGCTCATCCCAGCCCTTGTTCACGATGGGGACGCCGTGCACCTCGCCGTGGCGGTAGACCTCCGCCCCCGAGGGGCCGGGTATGGCATCGGGCGAGGGGTCGTTGGACGGATCGCCGTTGGCGAAGCGGTCGGGAAAGACCTGGTAAACGACCGAACCGGGTGCCCAGTCGGGCGTCGTGAAGTCGGGGTCATAGGCGGTGATCTGCCACGGATCGGACACCAGACCGGAGCGGCCGATGCGCCCCGTCCCGCCATCAGCGGCGCGGTCGTCAGAGAGCACCCGCGTGGAGAGGCCGTCCGCAGCGACGATGGAGTAGTCGATGATGGCCGGCTCTGGGCCGGTCTCGACCACGGCCTCCCAGTAGTCGAAACCGGCATCGCCGCCGTCGGGGTCGGTCGCGGCCAGCTCCATCGGCAGTGCCCAGGAATCGCCCGTCAGTCGGTCGGCCAGACGCAGCTCCGCGCGCTCCAGGTCACCGGCCGCAGCGCGCAGGCGAATCCGCACAGGTGTGCCCGCCGGGACGGCTCCGGTCGGTGTCCGGTACAGGTCGTCGCGGCTGTCATATCGCAGGTCGGCCTCGGCGATGCTGCCGTCGACGGTGGGGCGGTCGTCATCGACGCCGTTGGCGAAGGTAGGCGACAGCCCGGCCAGCAGCAGCACGAGCGCGCCTGCAGCAAGGAACCTCATGGTGCGGTCAGCCCTTCACGCCTCCCAGCGTCAAGCCGGAGACGAGGTACTTGGAGATGTAGACGAAGAGGATGACGATGGGCACGCTGACGATGATCGACGCGGCCGAGAGGTCCGCCCACTGTGTCTGGAACTGCTGCTGGAAGCGCTGGATCCCCAGCGGCCACGTGAGCAGCTCCTCGCTGGCGCCGATGAGCTGGCGAGCGAAGAAGTACTCGCTCCAGGCGGCCAGGAAGTTGAACAGGAAGACGATGGCCAGCGCCGGCAGCGAGAGCGGTAGCAGCACCTTGCGGAAGGCCTGGAACTCGGTGCAGCCATCGATCATGGCGGCCTCTTCGAGGTCGATGGGCACGGTGTCGTAGTAGCCCTTCAAGATCCAGATGCTGAAGGGCACCGCGGTCACCGAGTAGGCGATGACGAGGCCCTGGTAGGTCGCCACCAGGCCCAACTGCACCGCGATTAGGTAGACCGGCACAAGCAGCATCACCGCCGGCACCAGCTGCGTCGCGAACAGGAACGTCAGCGACAGCGAACGGCCGCGGAACTTATGGCGCGAGAAGGCGTAGGCGGAGGTGGCCGCCACGATGAGGCCGACGGTCGCGGTCCCCATCGTCACGACCAGGCTGTTGACGATCCAGTTGAGCAGGTTCGTCTCGAACAGCACGTGATAGAAGGCGTCCAGCGTGGCGCCTTCGGGGATGATCTCCAGGGTCGGATTGAGCAGGTTGTCACCCGGGCGGATGGCGGTGCTGAAGACGCGGACGACCGGGAAGACGATGATAATCGTGGTGATGATGAGCATGAGGTGGATCAGCGCGCGTTTGAGCGGCGAATCCTCACCCCGGCGCGGCGGACTCGTCAGCCGCTCGCGCATCCCCATCTCCTTGCGCTCCCGCCGCACATCGAGCATCTCCTGCACTTGCATGCTGCTCATTCGTAGGCTCCCTTCAGGGCGCTGGTGCGGCGGACATAGAAGATCGTGAACACCAGCAGGATGGCGAAGACGACAAAGGCGAAGGCCGCAGCGAAGCCGTAGCGGCTGTACTGGAAGGCAGCACGATAGAGGCCGGTGACCAGGATGTCGCTCGTCTCAAGCTCGTTCTGGTTGATGAAGAACGGCACCAGGATGTTGTTGAAGGTCAGGAACACACCCAGCAGAACGGCCGGCACCAGGACTGGGCGCAGGAGCGGCACGGTGATGCTGCGGAAGGATTGGACCGAGCTGGCACCATCGATCTCGGCCGCCTCGTAGTACTCCTGCGAGATCGACTGCAAGCCACCCAGCGTGATGACCATCATGAACGGCACCCCCAGCCAGACGTTGGTCATGATCATGGCGGTGAAGTTCATGATGGGGTCGGAGAGCCACTGCACAGGCGCGATGCCGAAGACCCCCAGCACCTGGTTGACGGCGCCGTATTGGAAGTTGAACTCGGTACGCCAGATCTGCAGCGAGATGAAGGCCGGGATGGCCCAGGGCAGGATCAGCAGCGTCCGGTACATGGTGCGCCCGCGCAAGCGGCGGTTGAGCATCACCGCCAGCAGGACGCCCAAGGTGAGGTGAAAGAAGATGCACACCACCGTCCAGATGATGGTCTGGAGGAAGAGTTGGTAGAAGCCGGTCTGCTTCAGCACCGGCTTGCCCGAGAGGATGTCGATGTAGTTCTGGAAGCCAATGAAGATGTCCTTCTCCGCACCAAGCGGTGCCAGTGGCGTGCCCTCCCAGGTCAGCCCCAGCAGCCCCGGCTGGATGAAGTTGCGCAACCCCATCTTGGTGAATGAGACGTTGAGCTCCCATACGAGCGGGTAGACATACAGGATGAGGACGCCCACGATCGCGGGAGCCAGCAGCAGGATGGGCAAGGCCTTGGGGGACTTGCGCCAGCGGACGAGGATGAGATAGAGGATGACCTCCATCACGGCTACGGCGAGGACCAGCACCACCAGTGCCTGGCCTACGTTCGTCAGTGCCGCCCAGGCCTGTTCCAGATCGAACATCTCTGCTGCCACACCCTCCCTGACTCGTCTGTCGGCTCACAGAAACCCGTGAGCCCCGACCGGGGTGGTCGGGGCTCACGGTACTGCTAACGGCTGGGGTGGATCAGGCCGGCCCGCACTCGCCGCCCGGTGCCACACCGGCGTCTGCCGACGCCTGCATGGCCGCCGCGATGGCGGCCGGGTCGGAGCCCTCGGACGCGAAGAGGTCTCGCACGCCCGCGGTCATCGAATCGAAGACGCAACGCATCTCCAGGTTCGTGGGCTGCGGGATGCCATGCTGGATGGCCTCGGCGCTACCGGCGAGGAACGGATCCTCGGTGACCAGGGGGTCCTCGATGGCGACGGCGTTGGCCGGCAGTCGGCCCAGCGCCTCGACCATCGCGGCCTGCTGCTCAGGAGCGGTGACGTAGTCGATGAAGTCGAGGACGGCGGCCTGTGTGGCCTCGTCGCCGGCGACCGCGTCGGAGACCATGAAGAAGGCCCCGGCCGCGTACGGCTCCGGATAGTCGGCTCCGACGATCGGCGGGATGGGGCCGATGCCCAGGTTCTCACCGAAGGCGTCGACGTAGGCACCCACGGTCCAGTCACCGTTGACGATCATGCCCGCCTTGCCGTCCTTGAACAGGCCGTCGGCGACGTTGTAATCAGCCTCTGCCGGCATGATGCCATCGGCATACTTGAGGTCGTGCAGGAAGGTCAGGGCGCTGACCATGGCCTCGGTATCGAGGGTCGGGGTGACACCGTCTTCGGCGAAGACGGAACCGCCGAAGGCACCCAGGAACGGCACCAGCCAGAAGGACTCGGTCTGGTTGAAGACCAGGCCGTAGTCGCCGGCGGCAGCGTCGGTGATGGCCTGCGCTGCGGCGATCATGGCGTCGCTGTCAGCGGGGAAGTCAGGCACCAGCTCCTTGTTGGTGAAGAGCATGAGGTGGTTGCCATACGAGATGGGCACGCCCCAGGTCTCGCCTTCAGCCTGCACCGCGGCCAGCGCGTTGGGCAGGTACTCCCCGGCATCGATGAGCCCATCGAGGGGCATGATGGTGCCGGACGCGGTGAACGGACCGACGTGGTCGGCCACCGTCCAGAGCAACTGGGGGGCGTTGCCAGCGAGGCTCGAGGTCAGGAAGTCCTCGCGCAGTGCCTCGACGTCCTTGTTGACGACGGTGATGTTCACGTCCGGGTTGGCGGCCATGAAGTCGTCGGCCAGCTTCTGCACGAACTGCAGGCTGCCGTCGGCTTCGCCCTCCTTGGTCCAGAACGTGATGTCAGTCGCAGCGGCGACCGGGGCCACAGACCCAGCGACCATCGCGAGCGACGCGGCCAGGGCCGCGATCTTGAAACGGTTCGACATCGTTAGATGCTTCCTCCTCCTTATGGCCCCCGACGAGATCGGAGGCTCCAGCGGGATCGCCAGCCATGGGCATCGTCGCAGCACGACCAGCGCGCCGATGATACGCCGCCTTCAGAGAGTCGGCCACTCATCCTTTAGCATCGGCACGTCGGCAGCATCGACAGGTCGGGAGCATCGCAAGGCCACTAGCATTGGAGGGCCATGAACGACCGCCGCATCTCACTCACGCTCGTCCTGCACAACCACCAGCCGGTGGGCAACTTCGGCTTCGTGCTGGAGGAGAACTACCAGAAGGCCTACGCGCCCATGCTCGATGCGCTCGAGCGACACCCTGGCGTGCGTCTTGGCCTGCACTACACAGGACCGCTGCTGGACTGGTTCAAGTCTGAACGGCCGGAGGTCATCGAGCGGCTGCGGGCGCTGGTCGGTCGCGGCCAGGTGGAAGTGCTCGGTGGTGGCTACTACGAGCCGGTGCTGGCGTCTTTGCCCGAGGACGACCGAGTGGGGCAGCTCACCCGCATGGCTGATGAGGTCGCATCGCTCATCGGTGAGCGGCCGCGTGGAGCCTGGCTTGCGGAGCGCGTCTGGGAGCCCGATGTACCCACCTCGCTGGTCAAGGCCGGGTACGCCTACACCATCGTGGACGATGCCCACTTCCGTGCCGCCGCCATCCCGGAGGAGCTGCATTGGGGCCCTTACTCCACCGACGACCAGGGCTATCGGCTGCTGGTGTTCGGCTCCGAGCAGGGCCTGCGCTATCGCATCCCCTTCCGGCCGGTCGAAGAGGTCATCGAGTACCTGCGCGACCACGCTACGCAAGACGGGCAGCTGGTGGGCATGATGGGCGATGACGGCGAGAAGTTAGGCACGTGGCCGGGCACCTGGGAGCTCTGCTACGGCAAGGGCCAGTGGGTGGAGCGCTTCTTCGACGCCCTTGAAGAGAACAGCGAGTGGCTGGTCATGCTGCGACCGTCGGAGGCGCTCGCAGCGCACCCGCCCATCGGCCGCGTGTACCTGCCCACCGGCTCCTATGCGGAGATGGGCGAATGGTCGCTACCGCTCAAGGCGCGGCGCGAGTTCACCCGGCTGCTGCACGATGCGGTGGCGCTGGGCAAGCCGGAGGCACGTTGGATGCGCGGCGGCTTCTGGCGCATGTTCCAGATCAACTACCGCGAGATCAACGACCTCCACAAGCAGATGCTGCGGGCGTCGCGCAAGGTCGCGGCCATCGAGGCTGGCGCCGTGCAGCCCGAAGCGCTGGCGATGATCCGCGACCATCTTTACCAGGGCCAGTCCAACGACTGCTACTGGCACGGCCTGTTCGGCGGCATCTACCTGTCACACATGCGCCTGGCAACCCTGGAACACCTCATCGCCGCCGAGGACGCGGCCGACCGCGCCGCCGGCCTGACCGGTGTGCGCATCCAGACCTCCGACTTCGATGCGGACGGCTACGACGAGCTGCTGGTCAGCACGCCGGGCCAGGTGGTGATGCTCAACCCCAGCGAGGGTGGCGGCATCGGCAGCTGGGACGTCCGCGCCGTGCGCCACGCGTTGACGTCAGTGTTGCGGCGCCGGCCGGAGGCTTATCACGACACGCTGCGCGCTGCCGATACCGGCGAGTTGGCCGAGCATGAAGCGGGCCAGGGTGCCGCCTCCATCCATGACCTGGTCAAGGTCAATGATCCGGGCATGAGCGATCGACTCTGGTATGACCACTACGAGCGCCTGTCGGGCCTGGTGCACGTGCTGCCGACCGAGACGACGCCCGCGGTCTTCGAGCAGGCGTCGTTCGATGAGCTGGGCGACTTCGTCTCGGGTGCCTTTGCCGTGGTGCGGGCCGACGATGGCGGGATCGAACTGGAGCGTGATGGTTCGGTGCGCTTCGAGGATGGCTCGATCGAGCCGCTGCGCGTGCGCACGTCCTACGTCTTCGGCGCCGACCGACGCACGCCGACGCTGGAGATGGTGGTGCAGCTCACCAACATCGGCGCACGGCCGATCGACGCGCTACTGGGTCTCGAGTTCGACCTCAACCTGCTCGGTGGCGGCGGCAACCCGTCGGCCTGGTACAAGGTCAACGGCGAGACCGGCGGCTTCGACGTCCGTAAGGTGGTCGCATCGACCGACCACGTGGGCATGGGCAACGACTACATCGGGGTCGAGCTGGAGTCTCGGCCGACGCCGGTTGCCGCGGCCTGGTGGTCGTCGATCGAGACGATGTCACTCTCCGAGAGCGGCTTCGAGCGCAACCACCAGGGCGGCTCGCTGCTGTGGGTGTGGCCGCTTGGCCTTGCTCCGGGTGAGTCCACCACCGTGCGCCTGGCCAACCTGGTGCGAACCAACGCCGACCGCGCCGGGG
>JBBSAV010000092.1:0-11808 GCA_038251965.1 Candidatus Limnocylindrales bacterium | reverse complement strand
ATGAGGCGCATGGCCTCCGCCACCTTGTCGCTGCGGGCGCCGCCGCCGATATCGAGGAAGTTGGCCGGCTCCCCGCCCGCCCGTTTGACGAGGTCCATCGTGGTCATGGCCAGGCCGGCGCCGTTGACCATGCAGCCGATGTCGCCGTCGAGGCGGATGAAGGACAGACCGGCTGCGCGCGCCTCGATATCGGCCGGGTCCTCTTCGTCCAGGTCGCGCATCGCTTCGTGACTCGGATGGCGGCCGAGCGCGGAATCGTCGAGCGTTATCTTGGCGTCCAGCAGCTGCAGCGTCTCGACCGGACCATCCGGGCTCTCCTCACGCACCACGGCCAGAGGGTTGATCTCGACCAGATCGGCATCCTCGTCGATCATCACCTTGACCAGGCCGTTGCAGATGGCGGTCGCCTGCTTCAGGTGATCGCCCAGTCCCAGCCGGAAGGCCATCTCCCGTGCCTGGAAGGGCTGCAGTCCGAGCTGCGGATGGGCATGGATCCTGGCGATGGCGGCGGGGTCCTCCTCGGCCAGCGTCTCGATCTCCACGCCGCCTTGGGCCGAACCCATGAGCATGATGCGCTGCGCGCCGCGGTCGAGGACGGCGGCAAGGTAGAGCTCGCGCACGATCTCGGCACCGGGTGCGACCAGCACGCGGCGGACGGTGATGCCCTTGATATCCATGCCCAGGATGGCCTCAGCGACCGCCTCCGCCTCATCGGCTGACCGGGCCAGCTTCACACCGCCGGCCTTGCCGCGGCCGCCAACGAGCACCTGCGCCTTGATCACGACTGCGGCGGCGCCGCCGTCAAGGTAGGCGCTGGCCTGGGCACGCGCCTCCGCCGGTGTGGCTGCCACCGAATACGGCGGCACCGGCAGACCGGCACGAGCCAGCAGGGCCTTGGCGTGGAATTCCTGAAGTTTCATGGTCGTGCCCGAGGATAGCGCGGCGCCGCCGTGAGCGTCAGGGCCCCGCCACGGAGCGCCGTTATCACCGCCACGGAGGTGCCGCCGTTGTCGCCAACGCGGCATTCGCCGGCGTCCACTTGCATTGGACGGATTCGCGACCTGGCCAGTCGTTGGCCAGTGGTTGGCCCGCGGACGCGGCGTCCGAGCCCGAGTAGTCGCACGAGTTTCCACTCCGAGCGGACGATGGGTGCAGTTGGGCCTGCCGTGGCGCCCTGGGGCATCGCTGCAGATGTTGGATCGTCCGATTCGTCCGTTTCAAGTGGACGCCGATGTGACCGCACGGCCGATGTGAAAGCGATGTCGATGTGTCTGGGTCGCGCTGACCGATGGTCCCTCGGGGCCACCGCCTATGATGCTGCGCGATGAGCGACGAGATCCGAGGCTCCGAGAGCGACCGACCAGCCTCGACCGAGAGCGATCGGCCAGCCTCGACAGAGAGCGGTCGACCACCCTCGACAGAGTGGGGTGAACGGCTGCGGCGCGCCCTCATCTGGGCCGGCATCGCCACCGTGGCCCTGATCGCAGCGCTGGCACTGCTGCATCTGCTGGCCGATCTGGGCACGGTCATCAGCGTCCGCGGGAGTCGCTGGGCGCTCGCTGGACGCCTGCTGCCGACCCTGTCGCTGTCCGCCATCGGCCTCGGCTTGGTGCTCGTGACGGGCTGGTTGGCTGCCGCCGGCCGACGACGGGAGCTCCTCGCCATCGCCATCGGGTTCGCGACGCTGATCATCATCCGGGTAGTCATCTCACACCAGCTCGACGGGACCATGACCGGCGAACCGGCGGCCTACGATCAGATGGCCGAGTCGTTCGTGGCCGCGAAGCCCGACTTGATCGGACGTCCACCCGGCTATGCGGCGCTCCTGGCCGTGGTCTACGCCCTCATCCACGATCGGCAGCTCGCGACCGAAGCCCTGAACCTGCTGCTCGCGCTCCTCGCGGGTGGAGCCGTCCTGGGACTGACGCGCGGGCTCTACGGCCCTCGCGCCGGCGCGTTGGCATTGCTCGGATACGCGGTCTGGCCGGCGGCGGCACTGATGACGGTCGTGCGTATCCCACATACCGCGTTCGACCTGGCCATCGTGGCCGCCGCTTGGGCCGCTGTCGGCATGCCGGCCGGCTGGCGTGGCAGCGCCCTCACCGGTGTCCTGCTGGGTCTGGCCCAGTACCTGCGTCCGACTGCGCCTATCCTGCTGCCCGCCTACATCGTGGCCCGCTGGTGGCCCGGTGCGACCTGGCAGCGGCATGTCGCGACCGCCACGGTCACGCTCCTCGCGTTCCTGGCCGTGCTGGTGCCGGTCATGGCCTACAACCTGGAGCGCACCGGTTCTCCAAGCTTCTCGACCTCGGACTACGGCGGCCACACCTTCTACATCGGCACCTATGTGCCCAGTGGCGGCACCTACAGCGACGAGGCGTCGCAAGAGCTGATCGACCGTGCCGGGCCTGACCCACGGGCACGTAGTGCGCTGGGAACGGAACTTGCCATCGAGCGTATCAAGGCTGACCCCCTCGGCATGGCGGCGCTGGCCATCCGCAAGCAGGACACGTTGTGGGGGACCGAACGCTATGGCGTGCAATACGCCATCAGTCAGCGCCTCAAGGATCAGCCCGGTCATCCCAAGGCGACCACGGCGATGCTCCTGAGCGAGGGCTTCTACGCCCTCGTCTTGCTGGCGGCTCTGGGGGCCATGATCGTGCGGCGCCGACAACCTGACGCATTGGTGCCCCTGGCCACGCTGGTCATCTGGGCCGCATCGGCGACGCATGCCCTCCTTGAGGTGCGAGATCGATACCATGCCTTCGCGGTCATCCTGCTGCTGCCGCTGGCGGCCTACTTCGTGGGCTGGCTCATGGATGGCGTGGAACGCCGACGCGGCGCCGACTCGGCGCCATCGCACAGCACTGATGCGATACATTAGGGACCTGCCGAACGCCGTCCGAACGACCACCACGACCGGGGATCGAAGCGACTCGATGAAGCCCGCGCTGTCACTCACCCGCCGCCCATGACCGTCTCCGATCAGGTCGAGCAGGGTCGTCGTGTCGAGGCGCGACCGTCGACCAAGCCGCCCGGGACCGCCAAGCGCGGCTTTGGCGCCACCATGCGGGTCGACCGCTGGATCATCAAGCCAGGCCTCATCGCCCTCGGCCTCATCGGCTTCATCATCTACGCTGGCACATCGTCAGTCTTCGGCATCCCGTTCTTCGGGGTCGACTACGCGGCCCAGGGGTACCACTCGCCATTCTTCGGCATCGCCATCGGTGAGAACGTGCTGCCGGCCTGGTTCAGCCCGGCCATCCTGGTGCTTTGGATCCAGGTCCTGTTCCGCGCCACTTGCTACTACTTCCGTGGCGCCTACTACAAGGCCTTCTTCATGGACCCGCCGGCGTGCTTCGTGGGCGAGCCCACCGTGCATCGCACGTACGGCATGGAGAACCGTTTCCCGTTCATCCTGATGAACGCGCACCGCTTCGCGCTGTACCTGGCCTTCATCCCGCTGCTGGTGCTGTGGTGGGACCTGGTCATCTCGATGGTCCACGAGGGCACCTTGCGCCTTGGCGTGGGTGTCTTCCTCATCGCCGCTGATGCCATCCTCGTGAGCCTCTACGTCTTTTCTTGCCACTCCTTCCGCCACCTCGTGGGCGGCGGCATCGACTGCTACAGCTGCAGCGCCAACACCAAGCGGCGCCACGGCATCTGGCAGCGCGTGAGTGCCTGGAATGAGTACCACGGCGTGTGGGCCTGGGCCAGTCTCTTCAGCATCGTGATCGTGGACCTCTACGTCCGCGCCCTGGCGCTTGACATCATCAACACGGGCACGCCGATCATCGGAGGGTTCCTGTAGGCCGATGATCGAGACCCGACCCCATGACGTCCTCATCATCGGCGCCGGCGGCGCCGGCCTGCGCGCCGCGGTCGCGGCCATCGCAGCCGGCCTGTCGGTGGGTGTCGTCTGCAAGTCACTGCTGGGCAAGGCGCACACCGTGATGGCGGAGGGCGGGATGGCCGCCTCGCTGGCACATGTCGACGATCGCGACGACTGGTCCACACACTTCCGCGACACCATGGTCGGCGGTTATCGGCTCAACAACCCGCGCATGGCCGAGCTGCATGCGAAAGAGGCGCCCGACCGCGTGCGCGAGCTGGAGGAGTGGGGCGCCGTCTTCGATCGCACCCGTGATGGTCGCATCCTGCAGCGACCCTTCGGTGGCCACACCTACCCGCGCCTGGCGCATGTCGGTGACCGCACCGGCCTCGAGCTCATCCGCACACTGCAGGACCGCAGTGTCGGCATCGGCGCGCAGGTCTACCAGGAAGTCATCATCACCCGCCTCTCTATGAAGGCTGGCCGGGTCAACGGCGCCATCGGCTACCGACGCCTCGATGGTGTGCCGGTGGCCTTCCCGGCCAAGGCCGTGATCCTCGCCAGCGGCGGTATTGGTCGCTCTTTCGCTGTCACCTCTAACTCGTGGGAATCGGCCGGAGATGGACAGGCGCTCGCCTACCGCGCTGGCGCTGAACTCATCGACATGGAGTTCGTGCAGTTCCACCCCACTGGCATGGTCCATCCCGTCGGCGTGAAGGGCCTGCTGGTGACCGAGGCCGTGCGCGGCGAAGGTGGCATCCTGCGCAACGCTGATGGCGAGCGTTTCATGTGGCGCTACCTGCCCGAGGCGCGGCGCGACGAGTACGCCGCCACCGACGAAGAGGCCCGCGCCTGGGTCGACGACCTGACCGAAGGCCGTCAGACCAGCCACCGCCGTCCGCCCGAGCTGTCCACCCGCGACAACGTCGCCCGCGCCATCTATACCGAGGTCAAGGAAGGCCGCGGTTCACCCCACGGCGGCGTCTTCCTGGACATCAGCTACCTGCCGGCCGAGCGCGTGCGCGCCAAGCTGCCCTCGATGTACGAGCAGTTCAAGGAGCTGGCCGACGTCGATATCACAGCCGGACCCATGGAGGTCGGCCCCACGATGCACTACATGATGGGTGGTATCCGGGTCGATGCGGAAGTGGGCGAGACCACCGCGCCGGGTCTCTATGCTGCGGGCGAGGTCGCAGCTGGCCTGCACGGCGCCAACCGCCTGGGCGGCAATTCGCTGACCGACTTGCTCGTCTTCGGGCGTCGTGCCGGGGAGGCAGCGGCCGAGGCGGCGACTGCTTGGGTGGCTACGGCGTCGGCTGCTGCGGCTGCTGCGTCATCGGCGCCTGCGGTGGCATCTGCGGCGGCGGTCAACTCGGTCGATGAGCTCGACCCCGGCTTCGTGGAAGAGTCGATCCAGGCCATGTACGCCCCATTCGAGCGGGCATCGGGGGAAGATCCGAATCGGCTGCACGAAGAGCTGCAGGCGACGATGTCATCGCTGGTCGGCATCTTCCGGGTCGCGGAGGACCTGAGCCGCGCCATCGACCGTATCGAGGGCTACAAGGAGCGTTGGCAGGGGCTGCGGGTGACCGGACCGCGCCGCTTCAACCCCGCCTGGGACCTGGTCTTCGAGTTGCGCAACATACTCACCGTGTCGGAGGCCATCGCGCGCTCGGCGCTGGAGCGCGAGGAGAGCCGCGGTGCCCATTCGCGCCTGGACCACGTCGGCATGCGCGACGAGTGGGATACGGTCAACGTAGCGACTCGTCGCGAGGGCGACACCATGTCCGTCCGCCAGACCCCGGTCGTGGAGCTCCCCGCCGAGCTTCGCGAGCTGTTGGCCACGAAGGGCTAGCGCATGGCCGATCAAGCGAAGCTGTGGGTGTTCCGCGGTGAGGCTGACGAGGAAGGTGACTACTACGAGTACACCGTTCCCACGGAGGAGGGCATGGTGGTGCTCGACGCCATCCACTGGATCCAGCAGAACGTGCAGCCCGACCTGGCGGCACGTTGGAACTGCAAGGCCGCCAAGTGCGGTTCGTGCTCAGCGGAGATCAACGGCAGGCCTTCGCTGATGTGCAAGACCCGCCTGTCCGACTTCCCTGAGGATGAGGCCATCACGGTCGAGCCCATGCGCGCCTTCCCGCGCGTCCGTGACCTGGTCACCGACGTGTCCTGGAACTACCAGATCAATGCACGCATCACGCCTTTCACGCCGCCCGTGGGCGTGCCCCAAAGCGAGTGGCGCTGGCAGCAGGAAGACGGCGAGCGGAGCCAGGAGTTCCGCAAGTGCATCGAGTGCTTCCTGTGCATGGACACCTGCCACGTGCTTCGCAACCACGAGACGGAGGATGAGTTCATCGGCCCGCGTTTCCTGGTTCGGGCGGCGAGCCTGGAGATGCATCCGCTCGATTCGGCCGACCGGACGGCGGAGCTGAAGTACGACGGTGGCATCGGCTACTGCAACATCAACAAGTGCTGTACTGACGTGTGCCCGGAGCACATCAAGATCACCGACAACGCCATCATCCCACTGAAGGAGCGGGTGGCCGACCAGTACTACGACCCGCTGCGGATGCTGTGGCGCAAGATCCGTGGTGATCGCTACGGCTCCGATGGCGGGGCGCTGGCGGTGTCCGACGAAGCTGCGGCGCTGGACAAGGGTGCGGTGCTGGACGCGGCTGGGACCGACGACCGATCGACCGAGTCGCTCAGCTAGTGGCCGACCGACTGCTCATTCGCACCGACGGCGCCTCACGCTCAAATCCGGGACCGGCCTCCGCCGGGGCCGTGCTCATCGACGCCTCCCGTCCCGATGCGGCGTCCATGGATGCGCCACCGCTCTCAGTGGTGTCGCGGCCGCTGGGTGTGCAGACCAACAACGTGGCCGAGTACACCGCGCTGCTGCTGGCGCTGAAGGAGGCGCAACGGCTAGGCGCCCGCGAGATCGACCTGCGGCTGGACTCCAAGCTCATCGTGGAGCAGCTGCACGGCCGCTGGCGGGTGAAGGACCCCAAGTTGCGCGTGCTGTGGGGCGAGGCCAGGGAGCTGCTGACCGGCTTTGCGCGCTGGAATGCCACGCACGAGCCGCGAGCCACCAACAAGGCCGCCGATGCGCTGGCCAACCTCGCCCTCGACGATCCGGCTGCTGCCGCCCGCCTGGAGGCGAAGTACCGCACGTAGCGGCCACGCGAGGGCTTGCCCTGCGCCGGTGCTACAGTCGACTCGTCAGTGAGGTGGCCGGATGGTCGCGGGCGGCGGGGAGTCCCGTCGTTCGAGGAAAGTCCGAGCACCACGACGCGTGGTAGCGGGTAACTCCCGTCCACCGCAAGGTGAGGACTAGCGCCACAGAGACGAGTCGGTCGGGCTTTCGGGCTCGGCCGGGTGAAACGGGCAAGCTCTACCTGGTGCAAGGCCAAATAGGAGGGCACGTGTGGCGCAAGCTGCACAGGGGTGCGTCGCCCCGCCTTCGGGTCGGCCGCAAGAGGCGTCGGGTGACCGGCGTCCCAGATGGATGACCATCCCCGCATCGCGGGACAGAACTCGGCTTACAGGCCACCTCACTGGCGCTTTCAGCGTGCCACTCGTCGGTTGGGCTTGCGTAGGAGCGTACGATCCTCGACAAGCCCGCCACGACACGATCTGTGGGTGGTCAATGCCCGCTTCGGTGAGCCCGTCACCGCGGACACGCAGTACTGGCTGACTCGCATCGATGCGCGCGATGCCATCGACGGTTGAGGTGCTGGCCGTCGACACCTCTACCGGCGTGCCGGTTCTTGACTGATGGATGCATGTCGGAGTAGAGTCGGATCATGACGGCAGTCCGCATATCGTCCATTGCTTCTCCGTTGTACGGTCCGACCGTGCGAACAGCGGCGACGAGGCTCGTGTTCGTTGCCGAGGGTCTCGGGCTTCTACCTGAGCACGGCCCTGTGGAACAGCTCGATATCGGGTTGGTCCGGGACATCGCTCGCAGCACCCTTTCCGAGGGGGTTGCCCGCGAAGCCGCATTGGCCATCATCGAGGATACCGACGACGCCACGAGCGAGGCACGTTGGTCGGACCTCATCACGCGCCTCGAGAAGGCGCTCACCGGGTCTCCGATGCCCCAGCGTGAGCTTGCCGGTCTCCTGCGCACGTATGGGCATGAGACGCTCGGAGCTCTGTTGGGGATCTCTGCGGCCAGCTTGCGCCGGTACGCGACTGGCGTTCGCGCCGTGCCCGATGCCGTCGCCACGCGTATCCACTTCGTCGCCCTGGTGACGGCCGATCTCGCGGGTTCCTACAACGAGTTCGGTCTGCGCCGTTGGTGGTCGCGGCCCCGTAGCGCGCTCGATGGCCACTCGCCGAGGGCCGCGCTCGGGAACGAGTGGGATCCGGATGGGTCGGCTGCACTCGCTGTCGCGGAGCTTGGCCGCGCGCTGGCGGGGCCGGGCGCGGCGGTGTGATCACCTTCCGCCACGCAGACACCCGCGTCCCATTCCTCTGGGAATCCGCTGAGCAACCGCCAGCGCGCTGGCATGGGGCCGGGGAAGGCCCGGTGGCCTACCTCGCCGAGACGCCCGACGCCGCGTGGGCGGAGTTCCTGCGCCACGAGGAGATCACCGATCCGGCCGACCTTGCAGGGGTCCGCCGATCCCTCTGGGCTGTCGAGTTGCCCTACCCGCCGACTGCCACCACGTCGCTGACGGCTGAGATCCTGACCGGCGACCGCTCCAGCTGGCCAGCCTGCCGAGCCGCCGCTCGCCACCTGGCGGGTCGTGGCGAAAGCGGTCTCATGGCACCGTCGGCAGCACTCCTACCGGGCATGCCGTCAGGCTTCCGCACCGAGAACGGCCTACTTCCCGGTCCCGAGCGTCACGAGCGGACGTTCGTCCTCTTCGGACCGCGTCCGGATCTGATCGCATGGTGCGCCTGTGCCACGGGGCGGCCGCGAGCCGATCTCCTGGCGCGTGTCCGACAGCTATGATGACGCCGGCGCTAGGATCGCCTTCCTCCAGGCACCAGACCGGCGTCCACACAGACAAAGGAGTCGTCAACCTCATGTCCCAATACCGTACGCGCATCGCCGCCGTCGCCGGCAGCCTGGCGCTTTCGCTCTCGCTCGTCGCTGCACCCATCGCGTTCGCGCAAGACGGTCCCGAGGCCACCGTCGAGAACCTGATGGCCGCCATCGAGGCCAAGGACTTCGAGGCTCTGCCGACCTTCTTCTGCCCCGAGTTTGCCGGCAGCATGGGCGGCCTCGACCTGAGTGCGATGGCCGAGGGCATGCCCGAGGGGGTAGACGTCGACGCCCTCCTCGACGCTTTGATCCTGGACACCGAGCTGGCATTGGTCGAGGTCGTGAGCCAGACGGACGCTGAAGCCGTGGTCAAGCTCCAGGGCTCGATGTCGATGGACATCGATGCCGACGCTATGGGTCCGTTCATCGAGTCCATGGGTCCGTTCATCGAGTCCATGATGGAGTCGAACGGTATGGAGGTCACACCCGAGACGGTCGAGATGTTCACCGGCCTGATCATGTCCCAGTTGATGTCCTCGTTCGAACCTGAGGTCACCGACATCGACGCCGAGATCACGATGGTGCCGGGTGAGGACGGGACCTGGCTCGTGTGCAGCGATCTCGCCGCTCTGGGTGGCGGCACGGCCGATGGATCGATGGCGCCCGACGAGTCCATGGCGCCCGTCGAGTCCATGGCGCCCGAGGGCGAGTAGCTCCCCGGCCCACGGGCCGCAACTGTAAGGCACGACGCCCGTCCCTCTGCTGGGGCGGGTGTCGCGCTATGCCCAAGGGGTGGTCGCGCATTCAGGGGTGGTCGCGCATTCCGTGACGGACGCAGCGCGACGGGGGTACCGTGATGGGCATGGACGGGCGGCGCATCGAGGACTACGCGCTCATCGGGAGCACCACTACCGCAGCACTGGTCGGTCGTGATGGTTCCATCGACTGGTTCTGTGCACCACGCTTCGACTCCGGCGCAATGTTCGCGGCGCTCCTCGGCGAGCGCGAACATGGTCGCTGGCTCCTCGCCCCGGCTGGCGGTACCGTCGCCCAGCGCCGGCGCTACCGCGAGGGCACGCTGGTGCTGGAGACCGAGTTCGAGACGGCCGATGGGGCGGTGCGCGTGGTGGACCTCATGCCCATCGGTGATGCCGGTCCGCACGTCATCCGGGTCGTCGAGGGCATCGCCGGCCGGGTGGACATGGAGATGGACCTGACGATCCGCTTCGACCACGGCAGCCGGGTGCCGTGGGTGACCTCGCTCGACGGTGGCATCAATGCCGTGGCTGGGCCGGATGCGGTGCTGTTGCGGGCCGACGTCGAGACCCATGGGGAGGACCACTCCACGCACGCGTCCTTCCCGGTGGCTGCCGGCGATCGCATCCCATTCGTGCTGAGCTGGTATCCCTCGCATCTCGAGCCGCCCGCGGCGCTTGACGTCTCCGCGGTGGTCAGCGAGACCGAGACGTGGTGGCGCGAATGGTCGGGTCGCTGCGCCTATGCCGGCGACTGGAGAGATGCCGTGGTGCGCTCCCTCATCACTCTCAAGGCGCTGACCTATGAGCCCACTGGAGCGATCGTGGCCGCACCGACGACCTCACTGCCGGAGGAGGTCGGCGGCAGTCGCAACTGGGACTACCGCTACTGCTGGCTTCGTGACGCCACCTTCACGCTCTACGCGCTCATCCACGGCGGCTACGCGCAGGAGGCGCAGGCATGGCGTGACTGGCTGCTGCGGGCGGTGGCCGGTGATGCCGGCACCATCCAGGTGCTCTACGGGGTCGCCGGCGAGCGGCACATCCCCGAGTCCACGGCCGACTGGCTACCCGGCTTCCTCGACTCGCGTCCGGTGCGCCTCGGGAACGCAGCCGCCGGCCAACTGCAACTGGACATCTTCGGCGAGCTCTTCGACGTCTTGCACGTGGCACGACGGAGCGGCCTCACCCCCAGTGATGAGGCCTGGGCGATGCAGAAACACCTGCTCGATGCACTGGCCGATTCGTGGCAGATGCCCGACAGCGGCATCTGGGAGACGCGCAGTGATCCGCAGTGCTTCACGCATTCACGCGTCATGGCCTGGGTGGCGGTCGATCGAGCCATCAGGTCGGCCGAGCGCTTCGGTCTTGAGGGGCCGTTGGACGAGTGGCGGCGGCTGCGCGCCGAGATCCATGCCGACGTCTGTCGACTCGGCTATGACGCCGAGCGGGGTACGTTCACCCGCGCATACGGCTCTCGATCGCTCGATGCGAGCCTGCTGCTCATCCCCCTCGTGGGCTTCCTGCCACCTGGCGACGAGCGCGTGCGCGGCACCATCGAGGCCGTCGCGAGCGACCTCATGCACGACGGCTTCCTGCGCCGTTACGACACCGATGCACCCGATGCCGATGGGCTCGAGGGCCGTGAGGGGGCGTTCCTGCCCTGCACCTTCTGGCTTGTCGATGCCTACCAGCAGAGCGGCCGCGAAGCAGAGGCGCGGCGCCTTTTCGAACGACTGCTGGAGGTGCGCAACGACGTGGGCCTGCTGGCGGAGGAGTACGACCCCGTGGCCAAGCGGATGCTGGGCAACTTCCCCCAGGCGTTCTCGCACATCGCCCTGGTCAACAGCGCCGCGAACCTGGCCGCTCCCGACAAGGGTACGACCCGGCACCGCACCGCATAGACCCTGCGCGGGGCAGGGAGTATCCGAGTCGGGCAGGGAGTATCAGGCATCGGGCGCCAGGCAGGGAGCAGCACCTCCCGCTACCCACCCCATGGGTCATCCGACGGACCACCACTCCCGCTACCCACCCCATGGGTCATCCGACTTGTTGCTCCGCTGCTTCACCCACCCCACGGGTCGACTGTCAGTGGATGCGCCCATGCTCCGCTGCTTCACCCACCCCACGGGTCGACTGTCAGTGGATGCGCCCATGCTCCGCTGCTTCACCCACCCCACGGGTCGGGTGTCAGGCGATGCGCCCATGCTCCGCTGCTT
>JBBSAV010000091.1:0-11819 GCA_038251965.1 Candidatus Limnocylindrales bacterium | reverse complement strand
GCTGCCTTCGACCTGGTGGCCATCCCCACGCCGCTGCAGGCTCGGGCCTTGTCGTTGTTGGGGCTCACGCCCTCGAGCGTGTAGTCAGAACGGGACGGGCCGGCCCTGTGTGGTCACGCTCGGAGGATGGGGGAACTTCGGGGTAGTCGTCGGCTCGTCCTCGTTGCGGGCGTCGTATTGCAGGCAGCGTTCGACCATCGTCGCGGTGCTCACAGGGCCCTCCGCTCGCCAACGGCTCCAGATGCTCACGAGGTCGGCACTCGGGACAGGCTCTGACATCCGTGCGACCGCCACGACGGCTTCCCACTGCGCGAACTCGGGCACATCGATGAGCCCGCGGCGGGCGAGGGCTGTCACGTAGCTTGAGTGCATGCGGTCGAGTGAATCGATGGTGGCGCCGCCGAGATGCACGGGCATGGCCGCTCGATCGAGCGGGGCACGCATCAGGAGCGAGCTGCGGACGCGATCGGCCGTGGCGTGGCCGGTCGCCGCGTCGAACCAGTCGAGAATCACCATCCCACGCTCGGCGAGGATGATGTTGGCGGGATGAAAGTCGCCGTGGCAGAGGGCGGAGCCACGGGGCATCGCCGCCAGCAGCAGCTGTGCCTCCTGTCGCTCGGCGGCTGACACCTGGACCGCCTCGTCGATCTTGCTTCCGTGCCGCCGCACCAGGTCCGGTAGCCCCCGAACCACCGTCGCGTGCAGCTCATCCTGGAGCGCCACCAGGGTGTCCATCAGCTTGGGCACGTCCTGTGGCACATCCTTCATGCACTGCCACATGGTCGGGCCATCGACTCGCTCGAGGATGACACCGGGGCGACCATCGATCTCGATCAGACCCTCGGTGAAGGGCACGGGGAGGCCTGCGGCATGCACTCTGCGGGTGATATCGGCCTCGATCGCGGCCCAGTGCCGCGGGATCCCAGGGCGCAGGACCTTGACCACGGTCTCCCTGGTCCAGGCGATGATGTCGGACGTGTTGCCACGGGCGATGGGATCAGCGGACCGGAGGGGAGGTTCGGTCATGACGCCAAGTATCGCGTACGGCTAGGCCAGCCCGCCGCCGTCGACGACAAGGATCGAGCCGGTCACCCAGGCTGAATCGTCGCTGGCGAAGTAGAGCACTGCGCGGGCGATGTCTTGGGGTGTGCCCAGGCGCTTCAGGGGGCGATCGGCGGACTCCTGAAGGAATGCCGCCTCGTCCACACCAAGCTGGTGCGCTTCCGAGCGCAGCATGGGCGTGTCGGTGTCACCGGGGCAGATGCAGTTGACGCGGATATCTTGCGGTCCGTGGTCGATGGCCATGGCCCGCGTGAGGTTGACCACGGCGCCCTTCGAGGCACAGTAGCTGGCGGCGTTGGGACCACCTTTCAAGCCCCAACCGGAGCTGATGTTGACGATGGAGCCACCACCGCCGGCGGCCATGACCGGGATGGCGTGTTTGCCGGTCAGGAAGACCGAGCCGATGTTGACGGCCATGACGCGATCCCATTCGGCCTCCGTGGTCTCGACCACGTTGGCACGGCGGATGATGCCAGCGCAGTTGACCACGATGTCAAGGCCACCGAAGGACACTACCGCCGCGTCCACCGCGCGCTTGACATCGCCACTCCCCGCCACGTCGCAGCCGAGAGCGATCGCGCTGCCGCCGGCTGCCACGATGCCGGCTGCGACCCGTTCCACCGCCTCAGCATCGATGTCGGCCAGGACGATCGACGCGCCCTCCGTCGCCAGCAACGCTGCTGTCGCCTTGCCCATGCCCGAGCCGGCGCCGGTCACCAGCGCCCGCTTGCCCATGATGCTCATCTGTCTCACCTCATGCCGACTCGATGCGGACGATGGCTCGCTCGCCACGCCCGCTGATGACGCGGATATGCCCCGCCAGCTCCCGGTCCAGCGTCTCATCGCCGGTGTCGACCAGGAGTGGCCGTCCGGCAAGCTCGGCCACCTTGCCCGGCGTGGCCAGCACGATGATGCTCTCGCGGCCGACCACGCGGATGACCTCGGGTGAGATGGGCTGGTTGCCACGACCGAAGAGGAAGCCCTGGCCGCCGATGGGCGTGATGACGATGGAAGAGGGACCGTCCCGCACGATGTCCCGCAGGTCAGCCTCGGCCGCGTCACGGATCAGCAGGCGCGGCCCATCGGCCTCAACCTCGAAGGCGTCGATCCCGACCAACGTCTTCTCGAGTCCGAGGCGCAGTGCCAGCGCACGCGTGGTGGTGCCGGGACCGAGGATGTAGCGGCGGCCGGGCTCCAGTAGCCCCTCCACCTCCGCCGCGATCGATGCCATGGCCGCCGCATCACCAGCGGGGGCAGGGCTCTTGCGCGACTGCAACCGCGGACCTCGTGGGACCCGCATGGATCCGTGGAGCCGCGGCCGCACATGGCCGGCTCGATAGGCCTCTTCGTCGAGGTCCAGGACCTCACGTTCCACCGTGCGGCGCGCGCTCGTGGCGAGGTACCGGGCTGCCACCTCGCCTGCAGCACCGGGGCTGGTGGCGAACACCGCCGATTGGATCTTCACCCCGGCGGGGATGCCGAGGACCGGCAGGTGGTCAGTGACGATCTCGCAGATGTCTCGGGCCGTGCCGTCGCCGCCGGCGAACAGCAGCAGGTCCACCGACTCCGCCAGTGCGACCGCCAGCCGTCGGGTGTCATCGGCTGTGGTCCTCGTGCGCCGCTCACCGAGGGCCTCGTGCGGCCAGCTGGCAGCCACCGCTGCCGACGCCCCCATCTCCCCGGCACCGCAGATGAGCATCGGAGGCGCCTGTCCAGCGGGCCACGCCTCGGCCAACCTCCGCAGCGCCGTGGCCGCACGCGCCGCTGCCCGGGGTTCGGCACCCAGATCCAGCGCGCGTTCGGCCATGCCGGCTCCATCGGTACCTTTCAAGCCGACGCGTCCTCCCAGGCCGGCGATGGGGTTCACGATCAGTCCCAATCGGAGAACGTCCTGGGACGGCCGGTCCGGCATCAGTCCGCCGGCTCGTCGGACGATGCCTCCATCGGTGTGCTGTGCTTGCGCAGATAGGCGCGCCAGGTGACAGCCCACTGCTCGGGGTCGTCCAGCCAGGAGTCATCGACCTGGTGGATGGTCGAACGATGCGGAGCCGAGCGCACCGTGTCGGGATCGGCGTAGGCCTCCTCAGCGACCGCGTTCAGCATGGCCACGTGTTCATCGAGGTCGTGCATCGAATACGACTCGGTGGGCTCGAGCGTCATCGGCTCGGGCACTACGAAGGGATGGTGGCTGGACCAGAAGTGGCCGCCGTGATCGTTCATGCGAGCAGCGATGTGATCGATGTGGACATCGGTGTCGTCCGCGAGCCCCTTCCAGCTGTAGCGCACCTGCTCGATGCGCCGCTCGCCCTGTGCGTACGGCGCCGAGAGGCCGCGGATCGCGAGCACCTGGCGCATCAGGTAGTTGTTGTTGAGGACGGCGGTCTCGGCGACCTGCCGCAGCCCTTCGGCCCCCAGGCTCATGATCCAGGCATAGGCGCGCACCTGGTTGGGCGCCGATCCGTACCAGGGTTGCACCTTGCCGATCGAGCGGGGACGGTCATGGTCGAGCCTGAATCGCCCGCCGTCCCGCTCCACGGTCGGTGACGGCAGGAATGGGACCAGCGCCTCGGTCACACCACAGGCGCCGGCACCGGGGCCACCACATCCGTGCGGCGTGGAGAACGTCTTGTGCAGGTTGAAGTGGCAGAGGTCGAAGCCGGCCTCGCGGGCACGGGCGATGCCGAGGACCCCGTTGGCGTTGGCCTGGTCGTAGCAGGCCAGGCCGCCGGCTTCGTGGACGACACGCACGAACTCGTCGATCTCGTCGTTGTAGATGCCGGTGTCCTCGGGGTTGGTGATGAGCAGCGCCGCCGTCCGCTCCGACACCGCCGCCTTCAGCGCATCGAGCGTGGGTCGGCCGCTCACAGGATCGGGCTGCAAGGTGATGATGGTGTAGCCCGCGGTGCGGGCACAGGCAGCGTTGGACGGATGGCTGAAGGCGGTGGTGATGACCTCGTCACGCTGCTCCGCCTCACCGCGGGACGCGTGATAGGCACGGATCATGCTGACGTTCGTCCAGATGGCGGCCGACCCCGACGGTGGTTGTAGCGTGACGCGGTCCATGCCGCTGATCTCGCAGAGCAGTCGCTCCAGGTGCCACATGATCTCGAGCACGCCCTGCACGGTCGACTCGTCCTGCAACGGATGTAGGTCAGCGATCCGCTGGTCGCGGGCAAAGCTCTCGTTGATCTTGGGCGAGTACTTCATGGTGCAGGTGCCCTGGCCGACATCGATGTTGACGTCGACGCCCAGCGTCTCCTGGCTGAGCCGCGTGTAGTGGCGCAGCACGTTGACCTGAGCCATCTCCGGCAATGCCGGCGGCGTCACGCGCCGGACACCGGCAGGCAGCGCATCGGCCGGACTGCCGACCCGCTCGCGGATACCATCCTCAAGCTCGGGGATGAGCACGCCCCTGGCCCCGGGCACGGAGTGCTCGAAGATGATGGGCTCATCCCAGCGCGCCTGGTGGAAGCGGCAGGGGCTGGGCTTGGGGCCGATGGCATGCGCACGCGGCGTCGTCATCGGAGCACCTCCGCGATGGCCTCGACGAGCCCGTCGATCTCCGCCTGGCTTCGCACTTCGGTCACCGCGTACAGGGCGCTCTGTCCGAGGTCGGGGAACGTACCTGACAGGTCGGCCCCGCCCAGGTAGCCACGCGCCAGCAACCCTGAGTTGATACTGGCCACCGTTCGCGCGGTGGCGTTGAAGTCCACCACGAACTCCTTGACGTGGTGACCGCCGGCGAAGGGGAGGCCGACACCGGGTATCTCAGCCATCCGCTCCATGGTGTAGCGCGTGCGTGCCATCATGCGTTCGCCCAGCTCGGTCATCCCCTGCGGACCCATCAGCGCCAGGTAGACCCCAGCGGTGATGCCCCACAGGCCGGCGGCGGTGCCGACCCACTCCTTGCCCTCCTCGCGCACCGCGAAGGATGTGCGCTCGTAGGCCACGTCACCGAAGCCGTACTCGCCCTCCACCGATGTCCCCGTCAGGCCGAAGAGTCGCGTGGGGTACTCCATCACCAGCTTCGGATCGTCGGCCGACGCGATGAAGCCGCCGTGACCGCCGCCGAAGTGCTGTCGGATGCCCAGTGGCTGGATGTCACCGGCCACGATGTCCACGCCCCAGGTCGCCGGTGGTGCCAGCACGCCGAGCGTCGAGGGGTCGACCGAGACGACCGCGAGCGCGCCGGTTTCGTGAACAAGGCGAACGATCTCCGCTCCGTGAGTCTCCACGACACCCAGGAACGACGGCTGATCGAGGTGGACCGCGGCGACCGAGTCGTCCAACAGGCTCCTGAGTTCGTCGATGTCCACCTGTCCGGTGGCGTCGGTGGGCAGACTCACGATCTCCAGGCCCGGCTCGCAGTAGTCGGCGATCCGGCTGAGCTTGTCACGGCTGATGTGGTCGTTGACCAGCAGGCGACGTCGCCCGGTCGCACGGGCCGCCATGCGCAGTGCCGTCGCGGCCGCCTGGTGGCCGTCGAAGGTGGGGACGCTGACGACGTCCATCTCCAGCAGCTCGCCCATCATCGAGGCGAACTCGAAGAGCGTCTGGAAGCGTCCGTGGTCCTCGTAGGGATCACCGGCGTAGGCGGTCAGGAACTCACCCCGGCTGTTGATCTCATCGCACACGGCGGGTACCTGGTGGTCGTAGCAGCCCGCGCCGAGGAAGCTGACCAGCTGCCGGGTGGAGGTGTTGCGGTCGATGAGGCCACCGACGTGCCGCCGTAGCTCAGTTTCTGAGGAAAGGGGGGCCGGCATGTCAAGTGGCCGCGTGAGGCGCAGGTGCGCCGGGATGGCTGCGTACAGCTCATCGACCGACGCCGCACCGACCGTTTCGAGCATGGCCTCCCGCACGGCCGGGATGGTGTTGGGGATGTAGGGATGGATGGTTGGCCCCGGCCGGTGGTTCATCGTGGCTGCCTCGTTTGACTCGCACGTGGAAGCCGGCGATCCGCGGGCGAGCCGAGCGCGTCGACGGCTCGTTCCCACTCCGCCGGTAGCGGCGTGCCGGGGCGTGACATCAGACGCAGGAACAGGTCGGAGGCGGGCCCCTCGACGGGTGCTGCCGCCTCGCCCTCACCGAAGTGCCACGTTCGTCCCAGGTCGGTCGCGGTCAGCGCGATGGTCGGGACCGTGCCCAACTGTGGCAGGTAGAGCGCGCTGAACTCGTCCAGCCCGCTCGCCGCGACCATCGGCAGCAATGGTTCGGGGTCTTCGACCACACCTTGTGCGTCCCAGCGGTGGACGCCTGTCTCGATGAGCATGCGCGGTCCCCAGAACGCCATCCGCTTGCTGGGTACGAAGGTCCAGACCTCGGCCTCCACGTCGGCCGTCCGAAGCCCATCGAGCATCAGTTCGAGCTGTTCGGCGGCCCAGTCGAAGGGATCCTGGCCATCGGGAAGCGCAGGCGTCGGGATGCGGCCCCTCGTGAGCGTCCGACAGACCTCCGCCGTGCGTCCGTGGACTCCGGCCACATGGACCACCAGGTCACGCAGCGTCCAGGTCGGGTACTGGATGACCATCCGCTCCGGTGCACCCCGACCGAAGGAGATGATGTGCCGCCCTTCACATTCGATGACCGCGAGTTCGTCTGCCGTCGTCATGACTGCCGAGTGTACGGCGCGCCGTTGCTCACGGGTTGGTCAGTCCTCAGCCGGCAGCCCCAGTTTGGCGCGGTGGATGGCCTCTGGTGTGACCCAGACCAGCGTGTCGTCCTTGCGCTTGCCCTTCTTGCTCAGACCGCCGTCGACGACGTACATGCCCCGGACCTCGTCGAGGGCACTGCTCCCGCCGTCCGGCGTCCATCGCCCCAGGATGCTGCCGTCAGACTTGGCTAGGCCGATGATCTGTGTTCCAGCCGCGTCATACAGGTAGAGCCGCCCATCGTTGCTGCTGGTGCCACTCCCGCTGAGCAGTCGGTAATCGGTGCCGCCGATGTCATCGGGCATCCACATCCAGTCGCGCCGGCCATACGTGTAGCGCTGCAGCTCGCCGTCCGCCAGCGCGTACAGGTCGAAGTCGAGATAGAGCTGGTCTATCGCTTCGACTTCCGCATCGGCGCGGGTCAGGTAAGGGCTGGGCGCCTGGAACGAGCTACCGTCGAACGTCTGCTGGTAGCGCAGGACCTGATCGCCCTTGCTGTCGACGACGTAGAGGCGGTACTGGCCCACCTCCGGACCGAATGCCGCCACCGGACCGTGACCTTCGGGAAGGGTCGGCTCGCCTTGCAGGCGCAACGGCGCCAGCGTTCCGGCACCCTTGCGGTTCGATGGTTGCCAGCGCCATGCCCCGCCCCTGTCATCGACCACGACCACATCAGGACCGGCCGCGGTCAATCGGACGGGCGTGCCGATGGCGTCGTCGGATCCCTTGGGTCGATCGCCCGGTCTGACGACCTCGACCGCCTTGCCTGCCTTCAGGTTGACGCGCCAAACGGACCCGCTGGTGCCGTCGATGTAGCTGGTGCCGTCGATGTAGCTGGTGCCGTCGATGTAGAAGGCGCCATCCTCTGGACCCTGGACCAGTGTGGTCGGGCTGGTATCGGCAGGCAACTCCGCCATCTGGCGGCTGCCGATGGCCTTTGGCTGTCCCGGATCTGCTCCCGATCCGAGGAGATCCAGCGGGCTCCTGCCTGCCAGCACAAGTACGAGGAGCAGTCCGCCGACCACGACCACGAAACCGAGGAGCGAAGCGAAGATGATCGTGGTGACGCGGATCCGCGGCCGCCGCGTCTGCCTTGGTCTGTGATCGCTGGTGTGGCCCGCCCATCTCGGTTGCATGCCCCGACCATACCGACAAGTCGGGGCCGGACCGGTCGAAGGTTTCGATAACTTCACCCGTCGTGGGTCCGCGCGCGTTGACGTGGTTCGCCGAGGGGTCGACCCTATGGGTGCCTCACCGGCCAGCCGTGGGCCGGCGGGGCCGCGCTACCGTTCGACGGAGGTGGACGATGGAGCGATCGAGATGGCGCCGCCGTGGTGCGGCGACGCTTGGCACGGGGTTGGTATTCGTACTGCTGGCGACGCTCTTGCCAGCGGCAGGTGTGATCGCAGCGTCGGATGAAGGGCTCTGTCCTGCCGACTACACACGGCCACAGGCAGCGACTCCGCGTACGCAGGAGCCAGCGCCGACTCCGACGCCCGAACCGCCGCTGAAGGGACCGCCACCCTCGTCGGGCGAAGCGCGGGCCGGCGCCACGCCCGAGCCGCCACCAACGGACATCTCGCTCGGTGACAAGTGGCGCAAGCTGCCGCGCTCGCCGTTCGCGGCCCGCAATGCCGTGGCCGTGTGGGCTGGCGACCGAATGGTGGCCTTCGATCCCTGGCGTGGGCGGACCGCCACGTACTTCCCGCCGACTCGCCGCTGGGAGGAGCACCAGCGCATGCCCGGGAAGTCCGACACACCGGGGAGGGTGCTTGATGTGGTTTCCCTGGCAGCGCCCGCCGGCGACGAGGTCATCGTGCTGGGGCGTCGGCTGGCCGACGAGTTCGACGTTGCTGCCGAATACGCCTTCGATCCGGCTCTTGGCCGCTGGCGCGGGATCGCGCCGTCCCCACTCGATGGCGTCAGCGAGTCGGCCTGGATCCGCGAGTCGGCATGGACCGGTGATCTGCTCCTGGTGGGGAGCCGCGACCGGAAGATGGCGGCCTATGATCCGGTGGCTGACTGCTGGCTGCGCCTGCCGGAGCTGCCACTGCCCGAGCTGCCGCAGAACGCTCGCACATGGCGGGCCATGGAGTGAGAACTGGAGTCGATGCACTGGACCGGCGACGAGCTGCTGGCGGTGGTCGGAACCGAATTCCCGCGCGTACCCATCGGCGTCGTCTCGTTCGACCCCCGCACCTGGACCTGGGAGTCCGGGTCGCAAGCACCACCCGCGAGTCATCTGTCCCGACCTGTCTACGCCGACGGTCGCCTCTGGTTCCTCTTCGAGGATCCTCCCGAAGACGGCATCTGGAACGCGACGTACGATCCCCAGTCAGGGGAGTGGCAAGCCATCGAGACCGATTGTGCCATCACCACTTCCGAGCGGGCCGACTGGACCGGCCGCCTGATCATGGAGCCACGGTGGGCGCGGCGCGCCTGGGATCCCAGCAGCGGTCAGTGCTACCGCGTCCCGCGCGTGAGGGATCGGGCCCGCACGGGTCAGGCCACGGTCTGGACGGGACGGGAGCACATCATCTGGTCGGGCGCCTATGGCGATTCGGCTCGTGTGTTCCCTGATGGCATCATCTACCGGCCGCCGCGCTCGGCCATCACCGCGGAGCCGGACCTGCCCATCAGCCAGAAGCTTCAACGCGCCATCGCCGCCCGTCGCCATGTCGGCTTCGACACCGATCTCGACGTCGTGCGCGAGATCAGGCAGGCTCCGTACCAGCCCGAGAGCCGCTAGCACGGGTTCCCCATGACCGAGGCCGAGTACTGGGACCTCAACGATCGTAGCTGGTTCTCGACCGAGGCCCAGGAGGTCGTGCGGTATGTGCGGAGGCTCCCGAGCTTCGGCGGAGTCTGGATCGACCAGCGCCACGGAGGACGACTCGCAGTCGCACTGACGAACGCCGATCCGGAGGTCATCGCCACCATCGACGCGAAGCTGCCGACCGAGCCCGACCTTGGCTGGCGACTGGTCATCGTGCCCCGCACGTTCCAGGAGTTGAAGGCGGCCGCCAATCGAGCCTGGAAGGTGAGCCAGGAGCTGGATCCCACGGCCAAGCTCTGGTCGGTCGGCCTGGACTCGAAGAACGGCAGGATCAGGGTGATGTACGACCCCGACGACGTGGGTCGGATGCGTCCCCGGAAGGATGAGCTGGAGAAGGAGTTGGGCGTGCCGGTGGTCATCACCAGCGGCCGAGTGCGCGAGGTCTGAGCCCGATCGTCGCTTGCCGCCATGATCCCATCCCTCGTGACTGCGCCTCTTGACCGTGTAGCCGTACATACCGTATGGTTAGCCATATGAAGACGACGCTCAACATCGATGAGCAGGTGATGCGGGACCTCAAGTCAGAGGCCGCACGACAAGGCACCACGATGTCGCGACTGGTGGAGTCGGCACTCCGCCGTCACCTGACGCCGGTCCCATACACCCCCGACCTCCCGCCCCTTCCGACGTTCCATGGTGGCCGGGAACTGGTGGACGTCTCGAACAGGGATGCGCTCTATCGCGTGTTCGACGAGGACTGATGTTCGTCGTCGACACGAACATCCTGTTGTACGCCGTCAATCAGGATTCGCCCATGCACGAGCGGTGTGCCGCTCTGGTCGCTGAATGGCGGGCGCGGCGAGAGGCATGGTTCCTGACCTGGGGGATCTGCTACGAGTTTCTACGAGTCGTGACCCATCCGCGAGTCCTGGAGTACCCCTGGTCACGCGGATCGGCTTGGGGGTACGTCGAGGCACTGCTGGCGTCACCCGGGCTCTCGGTCCTCACCGAGACCGATCGGCATGCTGATGTGGGACGTGCCCTGATCGAGGCGGTACCCGCCGTGCGCGGGAACCTGTTCCACGACGCCCACACGGCCATCCTGATGCGAGAACACGGCATCCGACGCATCGTCACCAACGACGCGGACTTCCACCGCTTCGGATTCGTGGAGGTCATCGACCCGTTCGCTTGAGCGGCTCCGGCCGAGCCGTGCCTACACTGGACGCACTCAACGTCGCCCACAGGAGTCCCGCTATGCCCTTCCAGCCATTCGTGATGGAACAGATGATGTCCGAGTGGGAGAACGTGGTGGACATCAACCTGTCCGAGAGTGGTGTGCACCCCATGACGCTGGGCGAGCTGCTGGCGATGGACGGGCGCGAGGCCGGCGACCTGGCGGACATGGGCTTGGTCTATCCGCAGGCCAACGGCACCGTCGAGCTGCGTGAGGCCATCGCGGCGATGTACCCCGGAGCCACCGCGAACGATGTGCTGGTCACGGTCGGTGCGGCAGAGGCCAACTACATCGCCATCAACACGTTCCTCGAGCCGGGGGGTGAGGTCGTCATCGTGCTGCCCAACTACATGCAGGTGTGGGGTGTGGCGAAGAACCGCGGCTGCCGCGTCAAGGAGGTCTACCTCGACGTCGAGGCCGACTGGGCCCTCGACACGGCTGCGCTCGACGCGGCCGTGAGCGCTGACACGAAGATGATCTGCGTCGTCAACCCCAACAACCCCACCGGCCGCATCATGAGCGAGCCGGAGATGGACGCGGTGGTGGTAGCTGCCGAGCGGTCGGGCGCGTGGTTGCTGGCCGACGAGGTCTACCGCGGTGCCGAGCGCGAGCGCGACGAGGAGACGCCCTCGTTCTATGGCCGCTACGACAAGGTGCTTGCGCAAGGCTCGATGAGCAAAGCCTACGGGCTGCCGGGGCTGCGCGTGGGCTGGACGGTGGGGCCGGCGGGGGCAGTGGCGGACATGTCGCGACGCCACGAGTACACCACCATCGCCACGACGATGCTGTCCAACCACCTCACGGCCACGGCGTTGTCGCCCAAGGTGCGCCCGCAGATCTTGGCGCGCACGAAGATGCTCCTCAAGGGCGGCTACGGCCTGCTGGGCGAGTGGCTGAGCGAGCAGGATGGCGTCTTCACCGGCACACCGCCCGATGCCGCGGCCATCACCTTCCTGAAGTACGACCTGCCCATCAGTTCGACCGACTGGATGGAGCAGCTCCGCGACGAGCGCAGCGTGCTCATCGTGCCCGGCGACCACTTCGGCCTCGAGCAGCACATCCGCCTGTCGTTCGCGGTGCCCGAGCCGCAGTTGCT
>JBBSAV010000090.1:0-11866 GCA_038251965.1 Candidatus Limnocylindrales bacterium | reverse complement strand
TGAGTCCGAGCTGGACCTCATCGTGTCGGGCACCAAGGACGCCATCATGATGGTCGAGGCCGGCGCCAAGATCCTGCCCGAGTCGGTCATGGCAGACGCCATCATGTTCGCGCACGAGAGCCTGCAGCCCATCATCGAGCTCCAGGAGCAGCTCCGGGAGCAGGTCGGCAAGGCCAAGCAGATCCCATACCTCGAGCCGGCTGTCGGCTCCGTCGTCGAATTCGTGGAAGCGGTCGATGCCGGTGAGTCATTCGTGGTCTTCGATACCGAGACCACCAGCAAGGATGCGCGCACGGGCGAGCTCGTCGAGATCGGTGCCATCCGCCTCAGCGGTGGGAAGGTCACCGATACCTTCGAGACGCTCGTCAAGCCCACCCGGGGCATCGTCGGCAAGCAGATCCACGGTCTGACCAACGAGGACGTCGCGAGTGCGCCCAACCCGGCCGAGGCCGCGGCCAAGCTGCTCGACTTCGCCGGTGACGACATCCTCGTCGGCCACAATGTCGGCTTCGACATCAGCTTCATCGAAGCTGCGCTGGCCGATGGCACCCGCATCGAGCCGGGCACGTATCTCGACACGCTCGTGCTCGCGCGTGCCGGCTACCCCGACCTTGACACCCACAAGCTGGCCGACCTGGTCGAGTTCTTCGAGCTCTCGGTCGAGCCCACGCACCGCGCGCTGGCCGATGCCGAGGCCACGGCCGCGCTGCTGCAGAAGATGGCCGAGGACCTGCCGGTTCGCGTCAACGCCTTCAAGGAGGCGGTGGCTGCGTCAGTGCGCATGCGCAAGGGCGGCGGCGCTCAGGACGTGGCTGACGCTGCGTTCGAGGCAGCGCTCGTCGCTTCGGGCATGAGCAAGAGCCTGACCACGTTGCTGCACAAGAAGACCGTGCGCGAGCTCGTCCTCTCCGAGGGCATCCGCATCGACGGCCGCGATGCCGACACCATCCGTCCCATCTCCGTCGAGGTGGGCCTGCTGCCGCGTGCCCACGGTTCGGGTCTCTTCACCCGTGGTGAGACGCAGGCGCTCACGGTGGCCACGCTTGGCCCCTCGAGTGACGTGCAGCGCATCGATACCATCAGCCCCGAAGAGTCCAAGCGCTTCCTGCACCACTACAATATGCCGCCGTACAGCACCGGCGAGAACAAGTTCATGCGTGGCCCCGGCCGGCGTGAGATCGGTCACGGTGCCCTCGCCGAGCGAGCGCTGGTGCCGGTGCTGCCCGACCAGGAAGACTTCCCCTACGTCATCCGCCTGGTGAGCGAGTGCGTCACCTCCAACGGCTCCACGTCGATGGCCTCCACCTGTGGCTCGACGCTGGCACTGATGGACGCGGGCGTGCCCATCAAGGCCCCCGTCGCGGGTGCCGCCATGGGTCTCGTCACCGACGGTGATCATTTCGTCGTCCTTACCGACATCCTCGGCAAGGAGGACTACTTCGGTGACATGGACTTCAAGGTCACCGGCACCGCCGATGGCGTCACGGCGCTGCAGATGGACATCAAGGTCCAAGGCATCAACGAGGACATCATCCGCCAGGGTCTCGAAAAGGCCCATACGGCACGCCTTTTCATCCTTGACAAGATGACCGAGGTCATGCCGAATGCCCGAGGCGAGGTCAGCGACTTCGCGCCGCGCATCATCACCATCAAGATCAATCCCGAGAAGATCCGCGACATCATCGGCAAGGGTGGCGCCACCATCCGCAAGATCCAGGAAGAGACTGGCACCGAGATCAACGTCGAGGACGACGGCAGCGTGGAGATCGCGGCTGTCAGGTCGGAGAACTCGGCCAAGGCCATCCAGTGGATCGAGTCGCTCACCCGTGAGGTCGAGGTCGGCTCGCTCTACCTTGGCAAGGTCACCCGCATCATGGGCTTCGGCTGCTTCGTCGAGATCCTGCCCGGCAAGGAAGGCCTCGTGCGTATCGGCGAGCTGGCCGACTACCACGTGCCCACCGTCGAGGACGTCGTCCAGGTCGGTGACGAGATCATGGTCGTGGTCATCGAGATCGACCGCCAGGGTCGCGTCAACCTGAGCCGCAAGGCGGCCATGCAGCGGCACCTGGCCAAGGATGGGGGCGGGGAGGCCTAGCCTCTTCGGGCCCCCTCTAGTCGGCGGGGTCGGGCTCCTTGAGCACGGCCTCGTAGACACGCCGTGTCGCTTGGGCGACGCGCATCCAATCGAACCGCTGGAGGTCGGTGCCGTTGTGGCGGCCCATGGCATCGAGATCCGCCGTCATCGCGACCCGCAGAGCGCCCAGGAGGCCCTGCGGGTCGTCGGCGTCGTAGAGGATGCCGCCGGTCTCGTCGAGCACGTCCGTGACGCAGCCGCGCCGTGGTGCGATGACGGCACGCTCGAACGACATCGCCAGCAACACCGATCCGGAGGTGAAGATCTCAAGGAACGGTGCGGCCACGACGTCGGCGGCGCGCAGGTACACCTGCAGGTCATCATCAGGCACGAACCCCAGCATCAGGTGGATGCGCTCGTCGCCCTTGGCCGCGGCGGTCAAGCGTGCGGCATAGGCACCATCGACCGCCTCGCCGGCTACGACGAGGTGGGCACCCGGTTCGTCCAGATGGCTGAAGGCCTCGAACAGCTCCCAAACGCCCTTGTAGGAGCGCACCCAGCCGACGAAGGCGATGACCTTGACCTCAGCCGGCAGCCCCAGTCGCGCTCGTGCCTCATCGCGCGTGACGGTATCGGGATAGGCACCCTGATAGTGACCATGCGGGATGACCGAGATCTTGCCGCGGGCGTCATCGTCCACGCTCAAGGTCTCAAGCAGGCTGTCAGCCGCGGCGCCACAGTGCACGATGACCGCGTCGGCCAGCCCGAAGAGCGAGCGCATGAACGCCAGCTCGTTGGGGTCCTCCTTGCGGTCGTGGCGGAACAGGTCGTGCGCCGTCCAGACGAGACCGATTCCGGCGCGCTTCGCCAGCCGCAGCTCCAGCAGCGTGCGCTTGGCCTTCACGCGGCTGACCTTGCTGCTGCCGCCCGCGATGTAGGGTTCGGTCCAATGGACGTGGATGATGTCAGGTCTACCGTGCCGCCGCACGGCCTCGGCGATGGGCAGCACCCGGCGCGCGCCGGTAGGGTCCGCGCTGACAGCCACGCCCAGCGCCCCCAGGCCCTCCGAGAGCGCGCGCTGGTACGCATTGGCCCGCGAGTAGTCGGGCAGGAACAGGAGCTTCACGTCGGCTAGAACCCCAGATCGTCGTAGACGCGCAACAGCTCACGCGCCTGGTGTTGCCAGGAGTAGGTCGAGCGGGCGGCCGCCAGACAGCGTAGGCGCAGTGCCAGCCGCTCGTCTCGGGGGGCATCGATGATGGCACGGATGGCTCGCGCCACGTCGGCCGGGTCGGTGGGGTCGCAGAGCTCGCCGCAGCCGGTCTCGTTGACGATGGGGGAGATGCCCGGCAGCTTGCTGGCCACGACCGGCACCCCCACGCCCATGGCGTCGTACAGCTTGGTGGGCGTGTTGAACCGGTGGTTGAGGGTATCGGGCTGCACGGGCATAGCAGAGACATCGGCGCCACGGGTCCAGTCGGGGATCTCGGCCGGCGGCACGGACCCCGCGAAGTGGATGCGGTCGTGGTGGGGGAGGGCCGCAGCGATGGTGCGATAGCGCTCGTAGTCTGGGCCGAAGCCCGCCACCACCAGGTCGGCCTCGTCGACCAGCGAGATGGCCTCGAAGAGCTGGCGCAGTCCGCGTCCGCGCATGACCTGTCCGATGTAGAGCACGAGCTGCCGCTCCGGCGGCAGCTCGAACCGTTGGTGGAAGCGATCGCTGCGGGCGACATCGGCCGCGGTCGGTTCAGCCTCGAGATCCTCGACCAGCGCGGCGTTGCGCACCACGGCATCGACCGAGCGGCCCAGGATGTGGGCCAGGATCTGGGCATATGGCTCGGACACCGTGACCACCGCGTCGGCGGCGCGGGCGAGGCGGCGCTCATGCCGGCGCAGGAGCTGCTTCCATGGTCCCGGCAGGCTGGCCATGCGCCCGGCCTCACTGTCGATGTCGTTGGCGTCGTAGACGACCACGCCGCCGAAGTGCTTGCGCAGCGCCACCGCCAGTGACAGGGTGATGACCGATTCGGCCTGCCACACGTCCGCCGCCTCCACCTGGCCGGCGATGACCTTCGACCACGCCTGCGACATGCGCAGGTAGCGCACGGCTTGCGCCGCCCGGCCCACGCTGTCGCGGATCCGCCGCCGCAATCCGCCGGTACGGCCACGCGGGTCGTCACCGGTCTCGGGCAGGCTGGGTGCCGGGAGCCACGATAGCGGCTGCGGTTGCCGAATGCGCGTGACGGTGTGGTGGTCTAGCTGCTCCGTGGTCGCGAGGCCCGGGCCCCAGCGGGCGATGACCGTGACCACGTAGCCAGCCTTGCCCAGCGAGACCGCGGTCTTCCAGGCCCGGGCATCGGCCACGTAGGTATTGTTGATGAGGATGGCGACGCGCGTCGGGGTGATTCTCTGCGTGGGCTCGTCCCTTCTGGGTCGACGTCGGGTGGTTGGCATCAGGGTTTGGCCCGGGAGCGTTCGCGAATCACCATTCCACGGTAGCGTACGCGAGGTCGAGGGAGCGCCATTGACGCGGTATCATCGTCACGTGCCCTCGATGGAAGTCCCACAGGAATAACAGTATGCCCATCGAGTCCCCCCACCGTCCCCTCACGGTCGCTGTCGTCGGCGCCACCGGACTGGTGGGGAGAACCATGATCGCGATCCTCGCCGAGCGTGGATTCCCAGTGTCCGAGCTGCGGCCCTTGGCTTCCCGCTCCGGTGGCCGCAGCGTCGAGTTCGGCGGCCGCTCCTGGCCCGTCGAGGAGACCACTCCCGACGCCTTCGAGGGTGTGGACATCGCCATCTTCAGTGCCGGTGGCGGTACGTCGAAGGTCTTCGCGCCAGAGGCGGCATCGCGCGGTGCGGTGGTGGTGGACAACTCCAGCCAATGGCGCATGGAGCCCGGCGTGCCGCTGGTCGTGGCCGGCGTCAATGACGAGGACGCCGCCGATCACGAAGGCATCATCGCCAACCCCAACTGCTCCACCATGCAACTGATGCCGCTGTTGAAGACATTGCGCGACAGCGTCGGCATGGAGCGCGTCATCGTCGACACCTACCAGGCCGTCAGCGGCAGTGGCAACAAGGCCGTGCTCGAGCTGGAAGAGCAGGTCCGGGCCCATGTCGCGGGCGAGGAGCTGGTGGCGTCGGTCTACCCGCATCCGATCGCTTTCAACGTCATCCCGCACATCGACGTCTTCCTCGACAACGGCTACACCAAGGAGGAATGGAAGGTCGTCGTGGAGACGCGCAAGATCCTGCACCTCCCGGGTCTAGCGGTCTCCTGCACCGCCGTGCGGGTGCCCGTCATCACCTCCCATTCGGAGGCGGTGCACGTCGAGTTGAGCGGTTCCATGACACCCGCGGAGGCTCGCGAGCTGTTCGCCAGCGTGCCCGGCGTGATCGTTCGCGACGAGCCGGCGGACAACGTATACCCGCTGGCTATCGAAGGTGCCGGCCGTGACGAGGTCTACGTGGGTCGCATCCGCGCTGATGCCTCCCTGCCAGATGGCAAGGGCCTGGCCTTCTGGGTCGTTTCCGACAACCTGCGCAAGGGCGCCGCCACGAACGCCGTGGAGATCGCCGAGGTGGTCGCGCGCAACGGCTGGCTGGCGAAGGCGTCGGAGCGCGCTGCCGGAACCGCGTGACGAGCGAGGAGCGCAAGGCTGCCCTGGACGCCATCGCGGCGGAGGTCCGCGTCTGCGACCGCTGCCGACTGTCACAGGGCCGCACCATGGCTGTCCCAGGCGAGGGCAGCCCTGACACCGAGGTCGTGTTCGTCGGTGAGGGGCCGGGACAGAACGAGGATCGCCAGGGCCGTCCCTTCGTGGGTGCAGCCGGCACGCTGCTCGATGAGCTGCTGGGCATGGTCGAATGGCGACGCGAGGATGTCTTCATCACCAACGTGGTGAAGTGCCGACCGCCCCATAACCGCGATCCCGAGCCCGACGAGATGGCCGCTTGCGCGCCCTACCTGCGTCGCCAGCTGGAGGCGCTCGATCCGGCGCTGCTGATCACGCTTGGCCGCTTCAGCTTGCAGATGTTCATGCCCGGTGACCGCATCAGCCGCGTCCACGGCACCGAGCGAGCGGTCGACCCGTCCACCGGAGCGCCGGCGGCCGTAGGCTATGCGATGTACCACCCCGCCGCGGCATTGCGGCAAGGAGCGCTCAAGGAAACCATGCAACGCGACATGGCCGCGGTCCCCGAGGTCCTGTTGCGTGCGCGTGCGGGCCGCAACCCCGCTCAACCAGCCACCACCGAACCAGCCACTCCGCCGGCCGAAGCCGCAGCGGACACGCCAGAGGATGACACCATGACGACTCCTAACGACCAGATCGGACTGTTCTAGATGACCGTGAAGCGCGCGCCTGCGACATCGAAGGAGATCTTGCGCATCGTGCCGCTGGGCGGCATCGGCGAGATCGGCAAGAACATGACCGTCTTCGAGTTCGCCGATGAGATCATCGTGGTCGATTGCGGCCTGGCCTTCCCCGAGGAGGAGATGTACGGGATCGACATCGTCATCCCTGAGATCGGCTACCTGCGTGAGAAGCGTGACAAGGTCAAGGCCTTCGTCATCACCCATGCGCACGAAGACCACGTCGGCGCGCTGCCCTACGTGCTGCCGGAGTTCCCCGGCGTGCCGGTGTATGCCTCCACGCTGGCACGCGGTCTGCTCAGCAACAAGATCCGGGAGCACAAGCTTCGCAACAATCCCTTGAAGGCGATGGAGGCGGGCGACACCATCGAGCTGGGCCACTTCGACGTCACCGCCTTCCGCATCGGCCACTCCATCCCCGACGCCATGGGGGTACGCATCCGCACCCCCTTCGGTGACATCGTCCACACCGGGGACTTCAAGTTCGACCAGACCCCCGTGGACGGCAAGCCGGCCGACTTCGCCCTCCTCGCCCGCTTCGGCGAAGAGGGCGTGCTCTGCCTGATGTCCGACTCGACCCGTGCTGAGATCCCCGGCTACACGCCCTCTGAGCGCACCGTGGGAGAGGCCTTCCACGAGATCATGGAAGGGCTCACCGGGCGCGTCATCGTGGCCACCTTCGCGTCCAACATCGCCCGCGTGCAGCAGGTGTTCGACGCTTCGGAGACGTTCGGTCGCAAAGCCACCGTCATCGGTCGTTCGATGGAGCAGAACTCCCGCATCGCCACCGAGCTGGGCTACCTGCGTCCACCCAGCACCGGGCTCGTCCCCAAGGGCAAGATCGGCTCCATCCCCGACGACCAGCTCACCATCGTGACCACCGGCTCGCAGGGTGAACCCATGGCCGGCCTGGCCCGCATGGCCAACCGCGACCACCGTTTCGTCGAGATCAGGCCCGGCGACACCGTCATCGTCAGCGCCAGCCCCATCCCCGGCAACGAGGAATATGTGGCGCGCACCGTCGATAACCTCTTCAAGGCCGGCGCCAACGTGTACTACCACGCCATCAAACGTGCCCATGTGTCCGGCCACGCCAGCCAGGAAGAGCTCAAGCTGATGCTCAACCTGACCAAGCCCAAGTTCATCATCCCCATCCACGGCGAATTTCGCATGCTGGTGCAGCACGGCCGCCTGGCCGCAGAGGTGGGTCTGGACCCAGAGAACATCCTCATCATCGAGAACGGCCAACCCATCGAGTTCCTCGCTGATGGCACCGCCCGCCGCGGCGAGATGGTCGACGCCGGCTGCGTCTACGTCGACGGCCTTTCGGTGGGTGAGGTCGGTGACATCGTGCTGCGCGACCGCCGTGCGCTGGCCAAGGACGGCATGTTCCTGGTGGTCGTGGCGGTGGACAAGCAGCACGGCAAGCTGGTGGGCGACCCAGAGGTGGTGACGCGCGGTTTCGTGTCCAGCGCCGATGAGAAGCTGCTGGCGGGTGCGGCGGTACGGATCGCCGCCTCGATCGAGCGGCCCGGTGAGCACCTCGCCGAGGTCGGGCTGCTCAAGGCCCAGATCAAGGACGGTCTCTCCAACTACCTCTACGAGCAGACGCGCCGGCGCCCACTCATCTTCCCGGTGATCGTGGAGGTCTAGCGCCGATGGCCCAACGCAAGAAGTCCACGAGCACCTCCAGCCGCAGTCGGTCGCGCACCAAGAAGAGCGGGACGCCCATCGTCTCACCTGCGACACTGCGTTCGATCGTGGCCGTCGTGCTCCTGGCTGTGGGCGCCATCACGCTCATCGCCCTATTCCTGCCTGGTGGCGGACTGCTCAACGGATACGTCGACGGCTTCCTGCGGCCGCTCTTCGGCCAGGGCGCCTGGTTGCTGGGCATCCTGCTGCTGGTCGCAGGCGTGCTGGTAGAACGCGCGCCCAGCGTGGACTACAGCTGGCTCACCGTGGCATTGGGTGGACTCATCGTCTTCGTCGGTGGCCAGGGCCTCATCCACCTCTTCAGCGGCAAGGGCGGCAGTGCCACCGATCTCGAGCAGGGTGGGGGAGCACTCGGCTATACCCTCGCCTCGACGCTCTCGGACCTGCTCAGCCCCGCGGGCGCGGTCGTGGTGCTCGTCGGCATCGTGCTGGTCGGTCTCCTCTTGCTCTTCGACATCACGCTGGTGGCCTTCGTGACGCCGTTCATCGATGGTGGCCGCGCGATCGCTGCCATGGTCGCCGCGGGCGCGGCCGACACCGCACAGGCGGTCCGCGATCGTCGTGCCGCTCGCGCTCACGAGACTGCCACCCGCGCTCACGAGGCTGTCGCCATCCCCATCGCAGGTGCCACCCGTGGCCGCCGTCGGGCGGCAGAGCCGGCCCCCGTGCTACCGCAGCCGATGCCCAGCCCGGCGCCCATGAGCCAGACGGTCTGGGTGGGCGCCGGCAAGCGCGACAAGGACCGGGCCGTGGTGGCGTCAGCGGTCGCCACCGGCGCGCCGTCGTCGGTCTCCGGGCCACCCGCGGTCGGGACGGGGGCGGCCGGCACAGGAGCAGCCGGAGCCCCGCCCATCGCCGGAGCTGGCACCGCGGTCGCGGCTTCCTCCGGCGCATCCTCCGGCGCGACTCCCGGCGCTGCCGGGGCCGGGGCCGGGGGTCTGTCGTCCGGCAGGGATCCCGCCCATCCCGACGCCGCGGAGGTCGCTCGTCTGCGGCTGCACCAGAAGGAGTGGCGGCTCCCCAGTGTGACCCTGCTCGATCCGGCCACCGAATCGGCCGACCTGGTGCGTCACGATCATGAGCGCAACGTGCTCATCATCGAGGAGAAGCTGCGCTCGTTCCAGATCCCAGCCACGGTCGTGGCGACCAACACCGGCCCGGTGGTGACGCAATACGAGGTGCGGCCTGACGCGCGTATCAAGCTCTCCCGGATCGAAGGTCTGGCCGATGACCTGGCCATGGCCCTGGCCGCGCGCAGCATCCGCATCGAGGCGCCCATCCCGGGTCGCGATGTGGTCGGCATCGAGATCCCCAACCACACCTCGGAGATGGTCGGCTTCCGCGCCGTCTTCGAGGATGCCGAGATGGCCGACGCTACCAGCGACCTGACGTTCGCCCTGGGGCGCGACGTCTCGGGCAAGCCCTACGCGGTCGACTTGGGTCGGATGCCGCACCTGCTGATCGCCGGTGCCACCGGCTCGGGCAAGAGCGTCTGTGTCAACGCCATCGTCACCAGCATCCTCATGCGCGCCAAGCCGACCGAGGTGCGCTTCGTGTTGGTTGACCTCAAGCGCGTGGAGCTGGCCCCCTACGGGCGCATCCCGCACCTGCTGACCGACGTCATCATGGAGGCGCACGAGGCGCGCTCGGCGCTGGCCTGGGCGGTCGGTGAGATGGAGGAGCGCTACAAGAAGCTGGCCAAATCGACGAGTCGGAACATCGCCGCCTACAACGCCGCGCCGGATCGCGACCCCGAAGACCGTATGCCCTACATCGTGCTCATGATCGACGAGCTGGCCGACCTCATGATCCAGGAGGGCCGCAAGGTCGAGGAGCCCATCGTCAAGCTGGCTCAGAAGGCTCGTGCGGTGGGTATCCACCTGGTGCTCGCGACGCAGCGCCCCAGCGTCAACGTCGTGACCGGCCTCATCAAGGCCAACGTGCCCAGCCGTATCGCCTTCGCCATGGCTTCGATGGTCGACAGTCGCACCGTGCTCGACCAGCCCGGCGCGGAGGACCTCATCGGCCGTGGTGACATGCTCTACCAGCCGGCCGATCTGCCGCGACCGGTGCGCATCCAGGGCGTCTTCGTTTCCGATGCCGAGGTGCACGCGGTGGCTGACCACTGGCGCCAGCAGGAGCCCTTCCCGCCCTATGACCCCGATGTCCTGGCACGCTCCGGGGGCGGGGGCGACGATGACAGTGGCGAGTTCGCTTGGTTAGCCAAACTGGCTGAGGACGACCTCACACCGCGCGCCGCCGAGCTGGTGCTGCTGACCGGCAAGGCCAGCACCTCGATGATGCAGACCAAGCTGAAGGTCGGTTTCAACCGTGCCAGCCGCATCATCGACGAGCTCGAGCAAGTCGGCATCGTGGGGCCCCAGGATCCGCGCAACCCGGCCGTCCCCAGGGCGGTCTACGGTCCCGAGAACTGGCTGCGATCCACTGACGACGTGGATGCCGGCTGGTGATGTCCAAACCTTCACCCAGTCGCTGGTCACGAACCGCCCTGACCGGGTAGACTGGGAGCAACGTTACGACTGCCGTGGTCGTGGCGGAAGCCGTGTACGAGTGAGGGCTCCATCGCCGGATGACCGCGCGCCAAGAAGCACGCGTCGGGACTCGCGCGACAGGAGGGGAAAGCTGGTCATTCGAGACTCAGCGCGCCCCCCATGTCGGTGAGATCCTGCAGACCGCCCGCGAACGCAAGGGCGTCGATCTGTCCCGCGCCGAGCGCGAGACGAAGATCCGCGCGCGTCACCTCATGGCCCTCGAGAGCGGCGAGATCGCCGCGCTTCCAGCGCCGGTCTACGCCAAGGGCTTCCTGCGCAACTACTCCACCTATCTCGACCTGGACGCGGACGAGATGCTGGCGCGCTGGCGCAAGGAGATCGACCAGCCACGCTCCGCTGATACACCCAGCGTCAAGCCGCCTCCGCAGCCCATCACCTCCCCCAGCCGGGGCCTCAAGCTCACCAGCGGCCTGGTGGTGGCGTTGGTGCTGGCCACCATCGTCTTCGCCTTCGTCGGCTACGTGGGGTTGCAGCTGGTGCGCTTCACGCAGAACCCCGAGATCACCCTGAACGGCCCGGCCATCCGGCAGCTCCAGCCTGGCGCCCAGTTCGTCCTGCTCAACGGTGGCGGGTCGGCGGACGCAGAGATCACGGCCACCGGCGCCGACGACCTCCTCCGCCAGACCACGGCCGACGGGCGCGGTCAGTGGAGCCTGAGCCTGCCGGTCACCAAGGGTGACAACCACTTCACCATCCTCGCTTCCGATCCGGAGACAGCGCGCGACTCGACGCCACTCCAGGTGATTGCCAGTGTCGACGTGCTGGGCACGGCGGTGGCGCCCGGTGATGCGGGTCCGGCGCTGCCAGAGGGCGTGGCGGACACAAACATCACCGGCATCCCATCAGCCGAACTGACGCTCACGGAGCCGCAGCCCAACCTCCAGACAGAGGATGGCAAGGTCCGCGTGGTCGGTGCCAGCGACGCCGACTCGGTCGTGGTCAGCTTCCAGTGGCGGGGCAAGCTTGACAAGGAGAAGGCGGCGCCACCGGCGACCACGGTGCCCGTCGAGGATGGCGTCTTCCGAGGCACCTTCCAGTTGCCCAAGGGTCGGTGGTACCTGTCCGTGGCGGCTTCCATCGATGGCGGCTACCCGGCGGTCGAACAGATACCGGTCAAGTCCCTGA
>JBBSAV010000089.1:0-11947 GCA_038251965.1 Candidatus Limnocylindrales bacterium | reverse complement strand
TCGGCCCTCCCAGCGGTCAGTCGACCTGAGCGGTCAGTCGACCGGAGCGGTCAGTCGACCGGAACGCCAGGCTCGGGAGACAGCACGCGCACATCGCCCAGACCGAGGCGCTCCAGCTCCGAACGCAGCTCGTCGGGGGTGCCGGCAAGGACGGGGAACGTCCCAAAGTGGATCGGCACCACCACGGCCACGCCCAGCAGTTCGACCGCCCGTGCCGCCGCGGTTGGATCCATGGTGAAGTGGCCGCCGATGGGCAGGAATGCGACGTGGGGCCGGTACATCTCGCCGATGAGCCGCATGTCACCGAACAGCGCCGTGTCGCCGGCGTGGTAGAGCCGCCGCCCGTTCTCCAGCTCCACGACGAACCCCGCTGGCTCGCCGAGGTACAGCGGCACGCCAGACTCGGGGAGCCAGTCGCCACCGGAGTGTTCGGCTCGCACCATGCTGACGCGGACCCCTCGCACCTCGACCGAACCGCCCTTGTTCATGCCCACCAGGTCAGCGTCGCCGGTGTCCTGCGCGCCAAGCCACAGGTTCAACTCATGGATGGCGGGCCAAGCCGGTGCCGTGCGGCGAGCGATGGTCAAGGCGTCGGCCTCGCTGATCTGCCCGGGCATCGCGCCCAGGTGGTCGTGGTGGCCATGCGTCACCAACATCACGTCGCAGCGCTCGATGGCGTCGGGCCCGATCGGCGAACGGGGATTGCGGAACCAGGGGTCGATGAGGATGCTGGTGCCAACCTCGCTCTCGACATGCACCGTGGCGTGCCCGTACCAGGTGAATCGGAATCCCAGGTCTTCGCTCATCGGTCTCCTTCAGTCGTGCGTGCCGGGTGACTGAGGGGCATCGTAGCCATTCGCCGGCCAGCCGACCGGCCTGGGGGCTACCCGACCGGCCGTCGAGCTACCCGCCAACCAGGCGGCCGGCCGTGGGGCTACCCAGCGGCAGGTATGCTCGTGGACATGAACGTGCTCAATCTCACCACCGGCCCGGTCGCGACCAACGTCTGGATCCTCGCCGACCTCCGCACGCGAGAGGCCGTCGCCATCGACACTGCCACTCCCTCCGTCCGTTGGCTGACACAGGTCCTGGGCGACGAAGGGTGGAGCCTCCGCTTCATCGTCAGCACACACCGCCATTGGGACCACATCGGTGACAACGCTGAAGCCGTGATCGCCACCGGCGCCAAGCTGGCCGCCCATATCGCCGACCGCCACGGCCTGGTCCAGCCGGACCAGATGTCGGCACCATTCCCCATCCCGCCCAGCATCCCGGCGCTGGACCTGGCCGAAGGCTCGCGCATCCGTTTCGGCGACATCGACCTGACCGTTCTCCATACCCCGGGACATACGGAGGGCTCGGTCTGTCTCCTGAGTGCGGAGGATCGCGTGCTGATCAGCGGCGACACCCTGTTCGCTGGCGGCTGGGGCCGCACCGACCTGGCCGGCGGCGATGCCGAGATGATGGTCGACTCGCTGGCACGTCTGTCCACGCTCGACGAGGGTCTGACGGTGCTCCCCGGACACGGCCCCCAGACGACCATCGGCCGCGAGAAGCCCTGGCTGCAGACGGTCGCCCAGCAGCGCAAGCTGCCCTGGTAGGGAGGTCTGCGAAGCTGCCGGCCCGCGAGGCTGCGCGGATGCTGGTCTGCGGGCCGCCAGCCTCAGGGTCGCAGCGGCCGGCGCTCGGTGAGCCGGGTGCAGCGTGGGGCGGCCGGGCTGCGAGCCTCGCCGGCTCAGGGCCGAAGCGGCCGGTGCCACTCCGAAGACGATCGAGTCACGGCAAAACCGTGGCGCTCGTAGAGCGCGAGGGCACGGTTGGCGTTCTCCGCATCGACATGGAGCTGCGCCGCGGTCATGCCGCGATCCTGCAGCGCAACCAGCGTCCGCCCCAGCAGCGCCGAGGCAAGGCCACGCCGGCGCCAGGGACGACGGGTGAAGATGGGCTCGCTCCAGCCGCGTAGGTACTGGTGCTCGTGGTTCTCGACCGGGTCGATGGCAGCATGGATGCCGCCGGCGATCTCGTCACCGTCGAAGGCGACGATCTGCAGGTCCAGGTCGAAGATGGGACTGTCCACCCAAGTCTGGTACGCCGAGGGCGAGTCGTCCCATGCCCCGAAGTGGTCGCGGAAGGCCTCACACATCGCAGTCCAGTAGGCGGGCAGCAGATCCCTCGTGAGTGGACGCACCTCCAGCCCCGCGGGGAGGGGAGCGATCTCGATCCCGTCCAGCGACGGGCAAAGCATGTGGTGGAACACTCGCACCTGACGGTAGCCGTGTCTGCGTGCCAGCTCGCGGGCGCCCAGATCAAGATCTTGCATCCACGTCGTCAGCACGGGGATGCCCTCGAACTCCTGGTCCGCGGCGATCTCCAGCAAGCGTGTCTCGTTGCGGGCCGCCATGGCCGTGCCGATCCCACGCCGACGCGAGTCAGGATGAACATCGCCAAGAGAGTTGAAGTGCCGCTCGCCATACCCCGTATCAGCCCACCCGATGATCGAATGCGCGACAAGTCGGTCGTCGATGAACCCAAGGATCACGTCCTGTGTGGGGTCGATGTGCGTCATGTTGCGGTAGCGCACGCGCAGACGGTCGAGGCTCGTCACCATCTCCTCGCCGTTGGCCTCGTCTGCCGCTCGGATCAGATCCACCAGCGGCGGCAGGTCTGACTCGTCGCGATAGGGCCGAAACCACAGGCCGGGAATGGCCGATGCAGCCGGAAGGGACATGCTCGCAGGGCCGCTCATGCCCACGGTATCGCTCATGCTCGGAGCGCCTTCTGCCATTCCGAGGACGCACGGTCGCTCTCGAAGCGGTGCCGAACGTAGAGCGTCAGGGCATCGGCTGGGTTCTCGGTATCGACATCGAGTTGCGCCGAGGTCATGCCGCGCTCCCGTAGCACGACCAGACAGTGGCCCAGCAGCGCCCCGGCCAATCCGCGACGTCGCCAGGGGCGGCGGGTAAACACCGAGTCGGCCCAGCCGCGTTGGTAGCCATGTGTCTCGTTCTCCACTGTGGCGATGTAGCCCAGAACGCCACCGGCGATCTGGTCACCGTCGAAGGCCACGACCATCGAGCTCAGGGTCCTCCGCCCAGCTTCGATACTCCGCGGGAGTATCGGGCTGACCACCGAAATGATCACGAAAGGCCTCCGACATAGCCTCCCACACTTGTGGCAGGCCGTCTGCCCCGATGGGCCGCACCTCGAGACCTCGGGGCATGGCCGGGAGTTCGACGTCATCCATATCCGGCCGAACCATGTGGTGGAAGATGCGGACCTTCGCGTAGCCACGAGCAGCGAACAGGGCATGCCCGCCCACATCGGCGTCCTCCAACCAGGTCGTCAGGGCTGGTTCGACGGAGTGTTCATGTGTCAGCGCCAGCTCCCGCAGTCGCGCCTCGTTGCGCGTGAGCAGGGCACCCCCGATGCCGTGCCGGGCCCACTGCGGATGGACCCAGCCGCGGCTGTGATACAGGCGCTGACCCTCGTTGTTGTCGGACCACTCGATGGAGGACATGGCGACCAGGTGTCTATCCACGAAGCCGAGGAGGAAGTCACGTTGGGGATCCACATGCGGGGTGTTTCGCAGTTCGTTGCGCTCCTGCTCGATCGTCCAGACCTCCGTGTTGCCGTGGGCGTGGTTCACGGCGCCGTACAGCTCGACGAGGGCAGGGATGTCTTCCTCACCCTGATAACAGCGGAAGTGCAGCCCCGGGATGTCGGGTGCATCGGGTACTGGGATGGGGGTGGGGGTGGGTACGGCGACGGGGTTGTCGCCATCGGTCGCCATCGGTTCAGTCATCTCCATCTTTGCGCTGCTTGAGCGCCCTCTTGTGCCGCTTGTAGAACTTGTCCCGTCGGCGCTCTGCCTCACGCCGTGAGCGGTCATCCGCCCGCGACTCGGCCGAGCGACGTTCGGCTTCCAGCTTCTGGTGACTGGCGTATCGTTCGGCGGTCAGTTCGCCGGTCCCGAGCGCCGCCTGCACGGCACAACCAGGCTCACGGTCATGCCGGCAGTCGCTGAAACGGCAGGCACGTGCCAGCGTCCCGATCTCGTCGAACATCGCCTCGACAGCCCCGCTTTCGCCCAACACGCCGACCGTTCTCAAGCCCGGCGTGTCGATGAGCAATCCGGCGCCGGGAAGTGCGAACAGCTCGCGGTGCGTGGTGGTGTGGCGGCCCTTGCTGTCGTCCTCTCGGAGGGACTTGACGGCTTGGCGTTCCTCACCCAGCAGGGCATTGGTGATGGTCGACTTGCCGACGCCGGACGATCCCAGCAGGCAAGCGGTCAGACCTGGTCCGAGATAGGTGCGCATCTCGTCGAGCCCGGTGCCGTCGATGGCGCTGGTGACGACCACGCGGGTGCCGGCGGCGACCGAGTGGATCTCGGAGACGGCTCGTGCGAGGTCGATGGCGATATCGGCCTTGTTGAGCACCACCACGGGCGTGATGTCGCCGTCGGAGGCCAGCACCAGGTAGCGCTCGATGCGCCGGAGGTTCAGGTCGTTGTCGAGGCCGGAGACGAGGAAGGCGACGTCCACGTTCGATGCCAACACCTGTGGCTGTCCATCGGAGAGGCGGTTGCGCACGAACGCCCCCGATCTGGGCAGCACTTCGCGCAAGGCCATCTGCCGAGGGTGGTCGCTGAGTGGCTCCAGCGCCAGCCAGTCACCGACGGCTGGGTACGCGGTCCGGTCCCGTGCCTGTCGTGTGAACCGCCGCTGGATGATGACCGCAGCCGGGCCGGCCTCCGTGACTGCGAGATTGCCTTCACTGCTGATGACACGGCCCGGGAGGAGTCCGGCGGCCGCATGCGGCATGAATGCCATCCTGCGGTCCGCCGTCCAGCCCAGCTGTGCGAAGGAGATCGCCGTGGTCTCGTGCAGTGCCATCAGCCGACCCGCTTCAGCTTGCCGGTGCGCTTGTTGACATGTAGCGGTATCGCGTAGGGCATGACATCCGTAGTTGAGGGACTGAGATGCCCAAGCGATATCGGCTGAAGGTCGAGTACACAACATCCTTCGACGTGGATGCTTCCTCCCCGGCTGAGGCGGCGGAACGCTTCGGCGAGTGGTGGGAGGCCGAGGTATCCATCGTCTGTGACCCACCTCCACAGGGCATCAAGCCCGCGTTCGAGGGTAAGTCTCAGACCGATGTCACGGTGTGGGGCGTGAAGGAGTGACATGACAGTCTTAGCCTATATCCGCCGCTCCGTCTCCGAGGAGTCGCCCGTATCCGAAGAGGCACGACGCGAGACCGTGGCACGGCTCGCCCAGGAGCAGGGCCAGACCATCGAGCACGTCTTCCGCGACTGGAGGCGCTCTGGTGGCTCCGAGGACCCGCCGCAGTACCTCGCCATGCTGGAGCGCATCGAGCGCGGATCATGCGAGGACGACCTCAGGTGCACCTCAGTGCGGACCAGCCAACTGCGCACGTTCCGATGGTCAAGCAGCACACAGTGCGTCCGAGTGTGTGATGAAATCGTTGCTGACATCGTCAACAACACACGACACGCTCGCTGGAGGGAGCCGCCATGGCGCAGCTCGGTATCAACACCTGTTTCGCGGTAAAGCGCTGGCCTCGTCCCGCCGATTGGGCTCCCATCGTGCGCGACACGCTCGACCTCGACCTCGTCCAGGTCTCACTCGATCTCGTGGATCTGACGCAGAGCGATGAGTCGATGGCTCGGGACGTCGATGAGCACCTGGAGGCGGCGGACCGTCACGGGATCCGGATCCACTCCGTCTTCACAGGTGTCGCGGGCTATTCCACCAACCTTCTTCTGCACCCAGGCGAGCGCGAGCGCGATGCCGCGGAGCGTTGGTACGAACGCGCCATCGAGTTCGCGGCACAGCTCGGCGTGGAGTCGGTCGGTGGTCACGTCGGCGCCTACAGCGTCCCCGATTGGGCAGATGCGGAGCGGCGCTCCATGCTGTGGGATGAACTGAGGATGCGTCTTGCCCGACTCGCGTCCGTGGCGCGAAGCCGCGGGCTCCAGGGGTTCCTCATCGAGAACCTCGCGGCCCGACGCGAACCCTCGACGATGGCCGATATCGAGTCGCTCATCACCGACGGCGACGAAGAGCATGTTCCGCTTCAGCTCTGTCTCGATGTCGGGCATATGTGCGTGCCCGAGACCGAGGGTGAGGAGCGCGATCCATATGCCTGGCTGCGTCGGCTGGGCGGTCGCGCGGCCGTCATCCAGATCCAACAGGGCGACGCCCTCGGCGATCGTCACTGGCCGTTCACGGCTGAGCACGACGAGGTCGGCCGCATCGTCCCGAGCAGGGTGCTGGAGACGCTCGGCCGTGCCTCGGAGGCACCGCTGATCTTCGAGGTCATTCCCGCCTTCGAAGCTCCCGACGATGCGACCATCGCCGACCTCGTTGAGTCGGTGCAGCGCTGGCGCGAGGCGCTGGCCGGCTTCAAGGCGTCCGCCTCGTAGGACGCCTTGATCTGAGTTCCCCCGTACGACTTCCCGCCGATCCTGTCAGGCGGATGGGCGGAACGGTCCGAGTGTGACTGTGGCACCATCAGAACTCGTCGTCCGGATGTCCTGATGTTTAGAGGCCTGGACGAGTCTCAACAGTAAGGGAGTACCCATGAGAGACCGTTTCGGGGCGCGCAACAAGGCGCGCGTAGCGATCGTAGCGGGCGCAACGCTGACAGCGTCGATGCTGGCGGCCGGAGCAGTTCCGGTGGCGGCACAGGATGGCAGCCTGGCGCAGTGCCTGGCCAATGCGGAGCCCAAGACCTACGGATACATCAAGCCCGGTCCCGACACCTGGTACCAGCGCGACGTGGACGGATTCGTCTTCGCGGCCGAGGCGGATGGCAACGAAGTCGTCGTCCTCGACACCGAGTACGACTCCGAGAAGGAGTTGGCCAACATCGAGTCCCTGGTCAACCAGGGCGTCGACGGCATCAGCATGTTCTCGAGCACCGAGGCTGGCGCCACCGCCGCTGCGGAGGCCGGCAACGAGGCCGGCATCCCCGTGGTACTGACCGACAGCGTCGGCACCGTCATCGCCAATGGCACCGACCACGTCGCCTCGATCGACTTCGATTGGTATGGCATGGGCGAGTCCTACGCGGAGTGGATGGCCGCTACCTATCCCGGTGAGTCCTTCGCCATCCTGACCGGCTTCTTCACCTCTCCGCCCAGCCAGCAGATCAACGCAGGCATGACCGAGAAGGCTGCCGAGCTGGGCTCCAACACCCTGATCGAGCCGATCCTCGAGACCGAGTACAGCCCCGACAACGCTCGCGACCTCGCGCAGGACCTGCTCTCCTCGGGCGACGACCCCGGCCTCATCTTCGTCATGGATGAGGACATGGCCACGGCTGTCATCCGGATGCTCAGCAATGAGGGCGCTCTGGACAACCCGGTCAAGGTGTTCGCCCAGAACGGCTCGCCAGCGGGCATCCCCTTGCTCAAGGAAGGCTCGCTGAAGTACACCATCAGCAGCTCACCCGGCTGGGAAGGCTACGTCGCGTATCACGCCCTCAACAACTACGTGCAGGGTTGCTCCGACGCGATGAACCAGCAGATCTTGCTGCCGGTCATCCCGGTGACCCCGGAGAACGTGGACGACCCGATGCAGGTCGTGCCATGGGAGCCGGATCCCATCTACGAGGAGCTCACGATGACCTACTTCCCCGAGCTGCTTCCCGCGAACTAGCGATATCGATCGCGCTTGCCGGTGACCGTGCAAGCGGAGAGGACCGGACCTCCGACCGTGGGCGACCGCAGTCAGGGTCCGGTCCTCTCGCTAGAGGGCATCTCCAAGGCGTACCCGGGCACGCGCGCCCTCGTGGACGTCAGCCTTGACCTGCACGCGGGCGAGGTTCACGGCCTCATCGGGGAGAACGGCGCCGGCAAGTCGACGTTGATGAAGATCCTGGCGGGTGTGGTGCACCCCGATCAGGGACACATCGTGATCGGGGGCGTCGAGCACCGACGCCTCACCCCGGGCTCGGCGCTCGAGTTTGGCGTTAGCACCATCTTCCAGGACGCCGACATCGTCAGAAGCCTGACCGTGGCGGACAACATCTTCCTTGGGCACGAACCGACGCGAGGCCTGACCGTCGTCGACACGCGTCAACAACAACGCGTCGTCCAGGGACTGATCGACGAACTCGGCGTCAGCTTGGATCCGACCAAGTTGGGCGCGGACCTGACCCCCGCTGAGCGCCAACTGACGATGATCGTTCGGGCGCTGCGCTTCGATCCGGCTGTACTCGTGTTGGATGAACCAACCTCGTCGCTCGGGCAGACGGAGACGGAGCATCTGCTCGGCCTGATCGGTCGACTGGCTCACCAAGGCCTGGGCATCATCTACATCTCGCACTACCTCGAAGAGGTCCTGCATGTCGCCGACCGCGTGACGGTGCTCAAGGATGGCCAGCACGTGGCGACTCGACCCGTCGACGGCATCACGCCCGACGACCTGGTTCGTTTGATGGTCGGTCGAGATGCCTCGGCCTTCTTCGTCAAGGAACCGGTCGACATCGGCGAGGTCATGATGCGCGCCGAGGGCTTCACCGGTCCGGGCATCGAAGAGCCGGCGTCATTCGAGGTCCGGCGGGGCGAGGTGCTCGGGTTCGGCGGGCTGGTGGGCGCCGGTCGCACCGAGTTGATGGAACTCATCTTCGGCGTCCGCAAGGCCAGCTCCGGCACGCTCTACATCGACGGCGAGACTCATCGGCCGAGCAGCCCGCGTGAGGCGGTCGCGGCGGGGCTGTCCCTCGTGACCGAAGACCGTGGCGGTTCCGGCCTGCTCCCGGACCGGTCGGTCCGCGAAAACATCGCCAGCGCCTGGAACGAGCTTCGCGGTCTGCTCGTGCGCGGTGAACGCCAGATGTCAGAGGGCATCGTCGATCGGCTCGGGGTGGTCACACCGAGCGTCGAGCAGGAGGTGAGTCGGCTCAGCGGCGGCAACCAGCAGAAGGTCGTGATCGGGCGTTGGCTTGCCGTCGATGCCAAGGTCTATCTCCTCGATGAACCTACCAAGGGCGTCGACGTCGGCGCCAAGCACGACATCTACGGCCTCATCTCTGACCTCCTCAAACAGGGCCGCGCCGTCGTCATCGTCTCGTCCGACCTGCCTGAACTGCTATCCATCAGCGATCGGATCGCGATCATGCGGCATGGCCGCATCGTCGATACCGTGCCCGCAGCCGACGCCACCGAGCAGAGCCTGATGCGCAGGTTCCTGGGAGTTACCGATGCCTGAGTCCGCCCAGACCGCCACCGCGACACCGCCGGCACCGGGTAGTGACGGTGCTGCCGACGGACACGCCAGAAGCCAGCGCATCACCCGCTTCATCGCCGCCAACCAGTGGGTCTTGTTGCTGGCACTGACGTTGGTGCTGGGCCTCTTCACCGGCCTGATGAACGAGCGCTTCTTCAATTCGCGCAACCTCATCAGCATCCTCGAGCAGTCGTCGGTGCTTGGCCTCGTGGCGGCCGGCGCCACCATCCTGATCATCTCGGGGAACTTCGATATCTCGGTCGGCGCCATCATCGGCCTGGCGGCGGTAGTCATGGCCATCATGGTGTTGGCGGGCTATCCCGAAGAGTTGGCCATGCTCGCCGGGATACTGGTAGCAGTCGTGTGCAGCGTCTTCAATGCAGCCGTCTCGCGGCTCTTCCAGGCGCCGACGTTCATCGTCTCGCTGGCTACGCTGGGCATCTACACCGGCATCAGCCTGTGGCTCACCTCAGGCCTCATCCAGGTGACACCGCAGAACTTCAACTTCCTCGCCGGTACCCGCATCGGCGGCAACATCCCGCTCATCTTCCTGATCGGCCTGGTGGGCTATGTGGCCGTGGGCTTCCTCTTGAAGTACACCAAGATCGGGCGTCGCACCTACGCGGTCGGTGACAACCCTCGCGCGGCATTCCTGTCCGGCATCGACGTGTCGCGGACGACGGTCATGTTGTTTGCCATCAACGGCATCCTGGTCGGGATGGCCGCCATCGTGCTGATCTCGCGCATCGGTTCGGCCGAGACTGACACAGGCGCGGGACTGGAGCTGCGGGCCATCGGCGCGGTCGTGATCGGCGGCGTGCCCATCACCGGCGGTCGTGGCGGGGTGGTAGGGACGTTCTTCGGCGTGCTGCTGCTGGGCGTCATCTCCAACATGCTCAACATGCTGCGCGTGGACCCGTTCCTGCAGCACATCGCCTTTGGCGGGCTCATCGTTGTGGCGATCGGGGTGAGCTGGCTACGGACGCGCGTCGGAAACGAGGGCTAGCGTCGGTCGGCCAGTCCCATGTAGCGCCCCTCGCGCTCGTGGACGGTGACGTCGACGTAGAAGTCGAGGCGGGCTGGGTGAGGCGGACGAGCTACATCCGGGCCGAGCCTAACCGGAGCCATCCCGCGTCGCGGACTCCCACACGATGGGCAGATCGCGTGGCAGGCCAGATGTATCGCCTTGTGCGACAGCAGCTATCGTCCGCTGCATGATCGGCCTCGAGGACATCACGGCAGCTCGTGAACGGGTTGCACGCCTCGTCCATCACACGCCCCTGGTTCGCAGCAACACGCTCTCGGAACGAACCGGTACGAACGTCTACCTCAAGATGGAGCTGTTCCAGAAGACCGGCAGCTTCAAGCCACGCGGTGCGTTCAATCAGCTGCTCGTCGCCATGGACGCCACTGGGGCCAGGAGCTTCGTGGGGGCGTCGGACAGCAACTTCGCTCAGCGGCAACTTCGCTCAAGGGCTTGCCTGCGTGGGATCGGAACTCGGCGTTGCGATCACGGTCGTCATGCCTGAGAGCACGCCTGCGAACTGTATCGAAGCGACGCGCGGTTACGGCGCCTCGGTGGAGTTGGCCCCCGGCTTCACGGCGGTCTTCGAGCGTGTCGATGGGCTGGCGACCGCCTCGGTCGCGAAGGTCCATCCGTTCGATGAACACGCGATGATGGCCGGAAATGGCACGCTCGGTCTGGAGCTCGTGGAGGATGTGCCGGAGGTCACCGACGTATTGATCAGTGTTGGCGGCGGCGGCTTCATCACCGGGGTCGGCTCGGTGATCCACGTGCTGCGCCCGGAAGCGAGGATCTGGGCGGTCGAGACTGACGGGGCTCAGGTGCTCCATGACTCGCTCGCCGCCGGCGGGCCGGTGACGATGACCCCTACGAGCCTCGCCAAGACTCTCGGCTCTTCGAGGGTGGAGGCGAGACTCGACCGGCGTAGCTCACGCCAGGGCCAGCCGTCGGTTGACCGGGCCAGGCCCACACCATGAGGACATCGTCGCCGGCACGACGATGAGCCCGGCCGCGTGCGAGACCATGGTTCGTCTCACGACTCCACGTCCGTGGCGCCCCCACCAGTTACGAAGTGGCCATGGCGGGTCAGGCTGCACCGGTCGCAGGCTCGGGGACATGGAACCTGCGACCCTGAGCCTCGTCCTGGAACGCCACGCTGAGGACATCCACGAGCCGGAGTTCGCCGCCTACACCCCGCTCGTGGGCTTCGAGGCCTTCCTGTCCGCGCAGCGAGTGTTCGGCTGGGTGCGCCTCGACACCGATCGTCTGACCGACCTGCTCAATGCCCATGACCTGCTTCACCTGGAGAACGTGCACGTCGAGGACCTCCGCGACGGGCGCACGGTGGCAGCCGACGAGACCCTCCTCCCGCGGTCCGAGATCGTCGCCGTCATCGCCAGTGAGCCGCGTGGTGACCCGGATCGCCGTGCGAGGACCATACGTCATGCCGTAGCCGTCGAATCGGGCATCTACCGTATCGGTGGGTGCCTCCACGCCACGGCCGGCGTCGACCCCGAGGTGCGTTGGCAGAACGGCGGCCCGATGGTCCCGCTGACCGAGGCCTGGATCGAGTACCGCTCGGGCGATCGGTATTGCCGCGACATCCTGGACACGGTCATCGTCAACCGCCGATCGGCGACCCGGGTCGAAGTGGCCAGCGGACCGACCG
>JBBSAV010000088.1:0-12455 GCA_038251965.1 Candidatus Limnocylindrales bacterium | reverse complement strand
TCGCCCTTGAGGGCCAGGTACTTGGTGATGGCCGCCGTCAGGCTGGTCTTGCCGTGGTCGATGTGACCGATGGTGCCGACATTGACGTGGGGCTTGGTGCGCTGGAACTTCTGCTTGGCCATCCTCATAGTCCGCTTGGCCCCCGGGGACGCGCACCGAGATGGTGGGCGAGTCGGAGGTGATCAGGTGGAGCCCACATTGGGATTTGAACCCAAGACCTCTTCCTTACCAAGGAAGTGCTCTGCCGCTGAGCTATGTGGGCGCGCTGGGCGTTTGTTGGCTCTAACCAGAGGACGCCGAATGGATGGTGGGCAAGGAGGGAATCGAACCCCCACAGTCGAAGACGGCTGATCTACAGTCAGCGGAGCTCACCACCTGCTCAACTTACCCGTGTTTACCGTGCACCCCTTCGGGACCGAAACCCCTGTGGTGAAGGAGGGACACAGCGTCCTCTTTTGTTGGAGCCGACGACGGGACTCGAACCCGGAACCTGTGGTTTACAAAACCACTGCTCTGCCAATTGAGCTACGTCGGCGGCGACGCTGAATGGTAGCGTACGAACGGCAAGATCCGCAAGCACGGACCCAGACCGCCTCAGCCGGGCTCGGACGACGACGACGTTGGCGGTGCCTCGGGCAGAAGGTCGTCGCTCTGGAGTTCGGGCGGGGCGGCGACCGGCGCCTGGTCCGAGGATCCCTCGATGCCCTCGACGCCCGGGTCGGCCTCGGTCGCGACGTCGGTGGCTGCTGCGCCACCGTCGGCAGCCGCGGCTACGTCGGTGACCAGCGGTCGGTCGTCCGATACCTCAGCTGGCGGCTCGGCCTCAGCTGGCGGCTCGGCCTCCGCGGGCGGCTCCGACATCGGTAGCCGGTCGGCTTCGGGCAGGTCGCGCTGGGCCGCGGCCTCGAAGAGGAACACCGAACCTGCCACCGACGCGTTGAGCGAGGCCACCTTGCCGCGCATGGGGATGCGTGCCATGAGGTCGACGCGCTTGCGCACCTTGGCATTGAGCCCACGTCCCTCGGAGCCGGTGACGATGACCACGGGGCCGCGCAGATCGACCTCGCGCACCGTCATCGAAGCGTCGCCGTCGGCACCGATGACGCGCACACCCCGAGCGTGCAGGTCGACCAGCCCGGAGGCCAGGTCGGGCAGTGGCACCAGCAGCAGGTGCTCCACGGCACCGGCAGATGTCTTGATGGCGGCGGGGCTGATGGGCGCCGCTCCACGCGTGGGGAAGATGACGCCGTGGACGCCGCAAGCCTCAGCCGAACGCAGCAGGGTACCCACGTTCTGGGGATCCTCAAGGTGGTCGAGGGCCAGCAGGAAGGGTGGCTCGCCCCGCGACTTGGCCAGCGCCAGGACCTCATCGAGCGTCGCCCAGCGTCGCGGCGCCACGACCAAGGCGATGCCCTGGTGTCCGTCGAAGCCGCTGACGGCGGTGATGGTACCGCCCTCCACCTCCACCACCGGGATGCGCAGGGTGGTCGCGTGCAGCACCAGCTGCTCCAGGGCGGCACGACGCTCGGGCACCACCAGCAACCGCCGAGCCTCACGGCGGGCGGCGAAGGCCTCCTCCACCGGCCGGCGACCGGCCACGAGCTCCTCGTCCTCGCCAAGCATCTCGGCTGGCACAGGACTCATCGTCGGGCGGGTCCCGAAGGGGCGCTCGCGACCGTCCCACTCACCGCGCGACCCACGAGGTCCCGCGTCGCGATCCCATGGCCCACGGGCCGGGCGGGGTCCGCCGCGGCGGTCACGCTGGCTGTACTCGACCCGTCGCTGCGGAGGTGGGCCGTCGCGATGCGGGCGCTCACCGGGCGGTCCAGCCCAGGAGCGGTCGTTCCGTCGGTCGGGCCGATCATCGGGTCGACCCGTGGGGCGCGAATCGTAGGGTCGAGAGCCCGGCCTGGCTCCGTAGGAGCGATCACCCGGCTTGGCGCCGTATGGGCGCGGCCCGGCCGGTCGATCACCGTAGGACCGTCCACCGCGCGGCGGTCCACCGGGCCTCACGTCGTGGGGCCGAGGGCCGGCCTTGCCATAGGGTTTGCCGCCGTATGGTCGAGGTCCGGATGGTCGATCACTCCGGGGCGGTGGGTCACGGCGAGGCCCCGCGGGCGGCGTCCCGCGGGCGGGTGGTCGTTCGTCGCCTCGGCCACCGTCGTCGGCTCGGCCACCGTCGTCGCCTCGGCCACTGTCGTCGGCTCGGCTACTGTCGTCGCCTCTGTCAGGCTCTGGCCCGGTTGCTCGCTCGCGTGGCTCGTCGGTCATGATCGGCTCCTTCGCCAGCGCTGGCCATCGGGCGAGTCCTCGACCACGATCCCGGTCGCCGCGAGCGCATCGCGCAGCTCATCACTGCGGGCCCAGTCACGTTTGGCGCGGGCATCGATGCGGGCCTTCAGCATCGTCACCAGCTCGGCGTCGAGCTCGGCGCCGTCCTCATCGAGCACTCCCAGCACCCTATCGAGCTCACGGATGGCCGCCGCCCCGCGACGAGCATCAGCGGTCGAGAATGCACGAGCCGCCATCCGGCAGTTGAGCTCGCGGACCAGGTCGAACAGCGCGGCCAACGCCGCTGAGATGTTGAGATCGTCCTCGATGCCCGCGACGAATGCCGCCCGCGCGGACGCCAGCACCGGTAGCAGCGCCTCATCGTCCGGACACTCCTCCGCGTACCCATCGAGCGCGGCCAGAGCCGTGCTGATGCGATCGATCGCGGCGGTCGCAGCTTCTAGGGAGCGTTCGCTGAACTCCAGTGGTGAGCGGTAGTGGACGGCCGCCAGCGCATACCGAAGGGCCCGGGGACTGATCCCGGCGGCGTAGACGTCCGACGGACGGCTGAAGTTGCCGCTGCGCTTGGCCATCTTGGCGCCGCCCATGCGCAGGTGCGCGCAGTGCAGCCAGGTGCGCACGAAGGGCACACCGGTGGCCGCCTCCGACTGGGCCATCTCATCCTCGTGGTGCGGAAAGACCAGATCGATGCCGCCGGTGTGGATGTCGAAGGTCGGCCCCAGGTAGCGCATGCTCATGGCCGAGCACTCGATATGCCAGCCGGGACGACCTTCACCCAGTGAGGTCTGCCAGCTGGGCTCGCCCGGCTTCTTTGCCTTCCAAAGCGCGAAGTCACGGACGTCGTCCTTCTCGTACTCGTCCGATTCCACGCGCTCGCCACTGCGTTGCCCGTCGGGATCGAGGCGCGCCAGCTGCCCATAGGCTGGCCAGGAGGCGATGCGGAAGAAGACCGAGCCATCGTCGGTCTGATACGCGTGGCCCTTCTGCATGAGCGTCTCGATGAGCGCCACCATGTCATCGATGTGCTCGGTGGCGCGCGGCATCACGTCCGGGGTGGGGATGCCCAGGCGGTCGAGGTCCTCGAGGAATGCCGCGGTGAATACCGAGGTCAACTCGCCGATGGGGACGCCGGCGGCGGAGGCGTCGCGGATGATCTTGTCGTCGACGTCGGTGATGTTCATCACCCAGGTCACCCGATGGCCGCAGAAGAGCAGGGCGCGGCGCACCAGATCGGCGAAGACGAAGGAGCGGAAGTTGCCCACGTGGGCCGGCGCATAGACCGTAGGCCCGCAGCTGTACATGCGCACATGACCGGGCTCCAACGATTCGAACGGCTCGATCGCGCCGCCGAGCGTGTTGCGGAACTGCAAGCTCATCTGGACACCACACTCACGAGGCAGGTCGCGCTGATGACGCGCCCGGCACCTTCGTCGCCACTGAGGTTAGCGGTCGCGGCCTTGACCGACACGCGGCCAGGCTCGACGCCCAGGAGCCCGGCGATGGAGCGCGCCATGGCATCAAGCCGTCGTCCACCGAGGCGGGGACGGGATCCCAGGATGGTCACGTCCGCACTCTCGACCACGAGGTCGGCCGCCTCGACCCGCCGCACCACCGCCGCCACCAGCTCACGGCTGTCGATGCCGCGTGTGTGCTGCGGTCCCGATGGGAAGAGCCGGCCCAGATCGCCGTCGCCTGATGCGGCGAGCAGCGCATCGCATAGTGCATGCAGCACCGCGTCGCCATCGGAGTGACCCTGCAGCTGGGGCGCGCCATCGATCAGCAGGCCACCAAGTCGCAGCCCGTCGCCCGGTCCGAAGGGGTGGCTGTCACTGCCATGCGTGACGCGTCGCCGCGCCCCCTCCCCCGCCAGGCGCCGGGCCAGCAGCAGATCCTCCGGCAGGGTCACCTTGATGTTCTCCGCGTCGCCGGGCACGATGGCCACGTCGACCCCATCCCGCGCGAGCAGGTCGGCTTCGTCGGGGATGTCCTCTTCGCCGCGCGCATGAGCCTCGGCGGCAGCCAGCAGCAGCTCGCGACGGGCGCCCTGGGGCGTCTGCGCCCAGTAGAGCCCGCCACGCTCGACTGATGCGGTGATGAGCGCGCCGTCCACCCGCTTGAGCGCATCGACCACCGGCAGCGCCGGGATGGCGGCGCCGTAGCGCTGTACGCCCGCGACCACCCGTGAAACGAGCGAGGACGACACGAACGGGCGAGCGGCATCATGGACGAGCACGATCTCGGCGCTCGTGGCGCGCACACCTGCGGCCACCGAATCCTGGCGCCGGCGACCGCCGGGCACGACGATGGCACCGAGATCGGCCAACCAGGGCGTGGCGCCCAGCTCTTCCACTCGCAGGGGCGCGGTGACAAGGATGATCCGCGCCACCTCCGGCGCACCAGCGAGGGCCTCCAGCGTCCAACGCAGGATGGGACGTCCTGCGACGGTCAGCGCGAGCTTGTCGCCTCCGCCCATGCGGCTGCTGCTGCCCGCGGCCACGACGACCGCGTCAGCGACGTGTTGTTGGATCACCCCCCAAGTGTGCCCCGACGGGCACGTTCCTGTCGGAGCGGACGTCTGGGTGCACGGTAGCGTGCTCAGGAACCCGCTGCCGGCTCAGCGAAGATCAGGCGGCCGGCGACGGTCTGGAGGATACGCGTCACCGTGACGTCGATCTCCCCTTCGATATGGTCGCTGCCACCCTCCACCACGACCATCGTGCCATCGTCGAGGAAGGCCACACCCTGGCCGGGCTCCTTGCCCTCCTGGATGACCTTGACGCGCAGCTCCTCGCCGGGCAGGAACGCCGGCTTCAGCGCATTGGCCAACTGGTTGAGGTTCATCACGCGCACGCCCTGCAGCTGGGCCATACGGTTGAGGTTGTAGTCGGTGGTCAGGATGGCCGCCTTTCGCTTCTGCGCCAGCCCGACGAGCTTGGCGTCGACGGTGGACGAACCCGGGTCATCCTCGGCACTCATCTCGAGCTCGATGCGATGGTCCTTCTGCAGCACCGACAAGACGTCCATGCCGCGACGGCCTCGGTTACGACGGCCGGGATGCGAGTCGTCAGCGATGTGTTGCAGCTCACCGAGTACGAAGCGTGGTACCACCAGCAGACCGGACAGGAATCCGGAGGCCACCACGTCCACGATGCGGCCGTCGATGATGGCGCTGGTATCGAGATAGGTGACCTGGTCGAAGCGGACTTCCTCATCCACCGCGACGGCATCCCGACGAAACACGCCCAGCTCGCGGATGGCGTCGCGCAGGTCGCCACGTTTGGCCACCGTCAGGCCCATCATGCCCAGGGCCAGCACGATCGAGACACCGACCGGCAGCAGGAAGCCGGCCGGACCCGGCAATGCCGTCAGGGGCAGGCCCAGCAGGAAGCCCATCAACAAGCCCACGAGCAGACCGATGACAGCGGCCACGAACTCGACGGTGGACATATCGGTGACCGCCCGCATCAGCCAGCGAGCCGGCACCACGGTGATATAGGGGGCGATGGCGAAGCCCACCACGCCCCAGGCCGCGATCCATCCGGCCAGCATCAGCCGACTCTCGATCGAATCGTCGAGCAGGGAGGCAGAGGTGCCGTCGAAGCTGGTGAGGGCGATCGCCAGGATGACTCCCAGCGCACCCCCCAGCAGGCGGATGAACTTCAGCATGGCCAGTGGACGCTACCAGAATGCGAGAAGGGGCGGTGTCTACCCAGATGTACCAGCGCTGGGATCGAGGACGGCCGCGAGAGCTTCCCGCAACGTGTCCACGCGAATGACCTTGAGGCCCTTGGGCAGCGGTGCCCCGGAATCGCCGCTGGCGCCCTTGGGTACGAGCGCGCGACGGAAGCCGAGGCGCGCCGCCTCCCGCAGACGCCGGTCGAGTCCGGGCACCGGTCGCACCTCGCCCAGCAGCGAGACCTCACCACAGACCAGCATGTCTGCCGGCAGAGCCACGTCACGCTGCGAAGCGGCGATGGCAAGTGCGAGCGGCAGGTCCAGTGCCGGCTCACTGGCGGTCAGACCACCCGCGAGGCTGGCATAGACGTCGCGGCCGCTGACATCTATGCCGCCGCGGCGGGCGAGCACGGCGATCAGTAGCGCCAGCCGGTTGCTGTCCAGACCGGCCACGGTGCGGCGGGGTGGACCCATGCCGCCCGCCGGTGCCACCAGCGCCTGCACTTCCACCAGCAGTGGACGGCTGCCTTCGAGCACGGCCGCCACGGCCACCCCGGGCGCTTCCCGGCGGCCGCTGCCGAGGAACGCAGCGGCGGTGTCCTGCACCTCGTGCAGCCCATCGGCGGTCATCTCCATGACGCCCACCTCCTCGGTGGACCCGTGGCGGTTCTTAAGCGCGCGCAGCAGGCGCAGCGAACCGTAGCGATCTCCCTCCAGCATCAGTACCGCGTCGACCAGATGCTCCAGCGTTCGCGGGCCTGCCAGTGTGCCGTCCTTGGTGACGTGACCGACCAGCAGCACCGGCACCCCGTACTCACGGGCGAACCTCCCCAGCTGGGCAGCCGACTCGCGCACCTGCCCCACCGAGCCGGGCGGTCCATCGAGCCCGTCGATCTCGACGGTCTGGATGGAGTCGACCACGAGCAACGCTGGCCGTACCGCGGCGGCCGCGGTGACGATGGCAGCCACATCGGTGCCGGCCAGCACGGTCAGGGCCTCATCAGCCGGCCCGTCAGTCAGTCCCAGACGCGTGGCGCGCAGGTGCAGTTGCGAAGGTGACTCCTCCGCACTCGCATAGAGGACGGTGGCACCATCGGACCCGACGGCGATGGCAGCGGCGAGCGCGCCTGCCACCTGCAGGACCAGCGTCGACTTGCCGATGCCTGGCTCGCCACCCAGCAGCAGGATCGACCCCGGCACCAAGCCGCCACCCAACAAGCGATCGACCTCTGGCAGGCCGGTCGGACAGCGGGCAGTCGCGGTAGCGGCCAGCCTGCCCAAGGGCCGCGGTTCCACATTCGCCGGCAGAGCACCAGCGCGTCCTTGCGTGTGTCGCTGGGACGGCCGGATCAACGTCTCCACCAACGCGTTCCAGGTACCACAACCCCGGCACTGGCCTTCCCACTTGGGGAACGTGGCCGAGCATGCCTGGCAGACATACTCACTGGCCGACCGAGAGCGAGCCACAGCCTGGCCTAGATGGCCTCGACGGGGGTCTTCTCCCTAACGGGCTCGATAGACAAGCCGGAGTCGTCCGAACGGTCGACGCGCACCGTGTCGCCGGCCTTGAAGCTACCCAGCAGCAGCGCTTCCGCGAGCGGATCCTCGATCATGTTCTGGATGACGCGTCGCAGCGGCCGGGCGCCGTAATCGACGTCGTAACCAAGCTTGATGATGTGATCCTTGGCCGCTTCGGTGACTTCCAGGTCGATCTGCTGTGCCATGAGCTGCTTGCGCACACGCGCCAGCAACAGATCCACGACCTCACGGATCTCCTCCACGCTGAGCGAGCGGAACACGACCTGGGAATCGATACGGTTGAGGAACTCAGGGCGGAAGCTCGACTTGAGCTGCTCGAGCACCTTGGCCTTCATGCGCTCGTACTGCGCCTCTCGCTCCTTACCCTCGTCCGGAGAGACGGGCCGGAAGCCGAGCGAGGTGTCCTTCAGCAGATCCCTGGCACCGACGTTGCTGGTCATGATGATGATGGTGTTGCGAAAGTCCACGCGGCGGCCCTTGGCATCGGACAGGTGCCCGTCCTCCAAGATCTGCAGCAGCATGTTGAAGACCTCTGGATGCGCCTTCTCGATCTCGTCGAGCAACACCACCGAGTAGGACTTGCGCCGCACGGCCTCCGTCAGCTGACCGCCCTCTTCGAAGCCGACATAGCCGGGCGGGGCACCCACCAGTCGGCTGACATTGTGACGCTCCATGAACTCACTCATATCGATCTTGATGAGCGAGTCCTCACTGCCGAACATGAACTCGGCAAGCGTCTTGGCCAGCTCCGTCTTGCCCACGCCGGTGGGACCCAGGAAGATGAACGAGCCGATCGGTCGCTTGGGATCTTTGAGGCCAGCGCGCGCACGGCGAACGGCCCTGGACACGGTGTCGATGGCCTCGTTCTGGCCGATGACACGCATGTGCAGTGCATCTTCCATCTCGAGCAACCGTTGGGACTCCTCCTTGGCGATGCGTGTGACCGGGATGCCCGTCCACAGCGCCACCACCTGGGCGATGTCCTCGTCGGTCACCTCCGGCGTTTCAGCCGCCAGTGCCGCCTTCCAGTCACTGCGCAACTGGTCAGCGCTGGCCTTGGCCGCGGATTCGGCATCGCGTAGCTCCTGCGCGCGCTCGAAGTCCTGGTCGTTGACGGCCGCTTCCTTCTCCTTGACGATGCGCTCCAGCTCCTTCTTGCTGGCCTTCAGCTCTGGCGGCGTGGAACTGTGGCGCAGGCGCACGCGGCTGGCGGCCTCATCGATGAGGTCGATGGCCTTGTCTGGCAGGTGCCGGTCGGTGATGTAGCGGATAGAAAGATCAGTTGCCGCACGACAGGCCTCATCGGTGATCTTGACGCGGTGGTGCTGCTCGAAGCCCTCGCGGATGCCGAAGAGGATGTCGATCGTCTGCTCCAGCGTGGGCTCCTCGACCATGACCGGCTGGAAGCGACGCTCGAGGGCGGCGTCCTTCTCGATGTACTTGCGGAAGTCATCGAGAGTGGTGGCGCCGATGCACTGGAGCTCACCGCGGGACAGCGGTGGCTTGAGGATGTTGGCCGCGTCGATGGCGCCCTCCGCCGCTCCGGCTCCGACGAGCGTGTGCAGCTCGTCGATGAAGAGGATGGCGTCCTTGCTGTTGCGCAACTCCTCGATGATCTTCTTGAGGCGTTCCTCGAACTCACCGCGGTACTTGGTCCCGGCCACCAGCGAGCCGATGTCAAGCGTCAGGACGCGCTTATCCGCCAGCGAGTCAGGGATGTCACCCGAGACGATGCGGTGCGCCAACCCTTCGGCGATAGCGGTCTTGCCCACGCCGGGCTCACCGATCAGCGCCGGGTTGTTCTTGCGGCGACGCGACAGGATCTGCACGACGCGCTCGATCTCCTTCTCGCGTCCCACGACCGGATCGAGCTTGCCGCTGCGGGCGGCCTCCGTCAGGTTGATCCCGAGCTGGTCGACGGTGGGCGTCTTGCTACCGCCGCCTCGCTTGGCATCAGCGCTGCCAGCGCTGCCAGTGCTGCTCGAGCCCGACGCGCTGGATTGACTGAGGACGCGGATGACCTCGTGACGGACCTTGTCCAGGTTGACGCCGAGAGACTCCAGGACGCCAGCGGCGATGCCCTCGCCCTCGCGAACCAGGCCCAGGAGCAGGTGCTCGGTGCCGATGTAGTTGTGGCCAAGGCGGCGGGCTTCGTCGATGGCCAACTCGATGACGCGCTTGGCGCGGGGCGTAAGGCCGACCTCGCCGACCACGGGGCGATCGCCACGCCCGATGATGAACTCGACGGCCGTGCGGACCTTGGGCAGCTCGACATTCATGTTCTCGAGCACGCGCGCGGCCACGCCTTCTCCTTCGCGGACGAGTCCGAGGAGCAGGTGCTCAGTGCCGATGTAGTTGTGGTTGAAGCGCTGCGCCTCGTCCTGGGCTAGCGTCAGGACCTTGCGAGCGCGGTCGGTGAACTTGTCGAACCGATCCATAGGGGCTGGCGACGACTCCTTGCAGGCGACCCCGTGAAGGCCGCGGAGTCATGCTACCACCGCTCCCGACTCCATAGACGACACTGGCCAAAGGAACTCAGGTCGTCGTCACCCCATCGTCATGCAACACACTGCCGCGCGGCGATCGTGGTCGGCAACACGCCGACGGTCACGGCCTTGGGCACATCGCCCGCGGCAGCGGTGGCTACACGTGTGGAGTGGCTGATGCGGAGGCGGCTATTCCTTCGCCGCTTCCTCGGTGAGCCCCTCGACCTCGGCGTCTGCTACCACTTCGGCTTCGACAGCGACCTCGAGATCAGCCGCGGCCTCTTCCTGGGCGGCTTCCGTGATCGCCTCGGCAGCCTCGGCGACGGCTTCGGCTTCGACAGCCATCTCGACGTCCGCGACCTCTTCGGCGATGGCCTCGGCTTCGACCGCGTCAGCGGCCTCGGCGACGACCTCGGCGTCGACGGCATCCTCAAGGGCCTCGACAGCCGCTTCAGGGGTCGTGGCTGCCGTCGCCTTCTCGACCTCAGCAAGCATCTCAGCCTCAGCGCCTTCCTTGACCGCTTCCGCGGCCTCGGCGACGGCTTCGGCTTCGACGGCTGCATCAAGGTCCTCAGCCTCTTCCGTGATGGCCTCGACTTCGACGATCTCGGCGGCCTCGGCGACCGCTTCGGCTTCGACGGCTGCATCAACAGCCTCAGCCTGCACGGCTTCGGCGGTCGCCTCGGTGTCGCCTGACTGCGCGGCGTCCTGCTCGGCGATCTGCTGGCGCACTTGCGCGAACGCCGCGGCCAGCGTGTTGTCGATGCCGCCCTCGGGCTCCTGGATGGCCTGCGAACGGTCGAAACCGCCACGCTCACCCCGCGGCCGTCGCTCACGCGCTGGTCGCGCGGGAGCTTCCTCAGCCTGCTTCAGGCTGAGGCCCAGGCGATGACGCTCGGAGTCGAGCGAGATGACCTTCAACTTGATCGTCTGGCCCTCGTGGACGACATCACCCGGGTGGGCGACCCGCTGGTGCGAGAGCTCACTGATGTGGATGAGACCTTCCAGGCCATCCTTGACACGGACGAAGGCGCCGAAGTTGACGATCTTGGTGACGGTCCCGTCGACCAGATCGCCGACCTTGAGATCAGCCACGGTCGACTGCCACGGGTCGGGCAGCAGCCGGCGGATCGAGAGACTGATGCGGCCGCGCTCGTGGTTGATGTCGATGACCTCGGCCTCGACCTCGTCACCGACCTCGTAGGCACCCTCAGGGTTGTTGACCTTGTTCCACGATAGCTCGCTCTTGTGCACGAGGCCGTCGATCCCGCCGAGATCGACGAAGATGCCGAAGGGGGCGATGGAACGGACGGTACCGGTGACCTTCTGGCCGGTCTCGAGGCTGCTGAAGAGCTCGTCGCGCTTCTCCCGGCGCTCTTCGTACAGGGCGACCTTCTCCGAGAGGATCAAGCGGTTGGCCTTGCGGTTGACCTCCAGGATCTTGAGACGCAGCTTGCGGCCGACATACGGCTGCAGCTTCTCGGCGATCTCCTGGGCCGCGTCGCGCGGCTGGTCGTTCTGGGGTCGGCGCGGGAAGTCGACGATCTGGCTGATGGGCACGAAGCCCCGGATGCCGCAATCGACGATGAGGCCGCCCTTGTTGTGGTCGATGACCGGGGCGTCGATGATCTCGCCCTCGTCGAACTGCTCCTGCATGGAGCGCCACTTGCGCTCAAGGCCGGCACGACGTAGCGAGAGGACCGCATGACCGTCTGCGGACTCGGGCTGGAGGACGTAGACGAGGACCGTATCGCCCACGTTCAGATCAGGCTGTGACTCGGCGTTGCGGCCGTAGAGCTCGCGGTTGCTGACGACGCCCTCGGACTTTGCGCCGACGTCGACGAGCATCTCGTCCTTGTCGATACGGACGATCTTGCCCTCGACCACGTCACCATGCTTGAGGCTGGGGATGTCACCCGGCTGCTCCGCGAGGAGCTCCTCCATGGTGGTCGGCTCGGGCCGCAGGTCGACCGGACCAGGGGCTTCCTCTGCGGGGGCCTCCTCTGCGGGGGCTTCCGGAGCTGGGGCCTCAGCAGGGGCCTCCAGGGCCGGCGCTTCGTCGGTAGGCGCATCCGCGGCGGTTGCCTCAGCAGGCGATCCCTCGGCTGGTGCTTCGACCTCGGCTGGTGCTTCGACCTCGGCTGGTGCTTCGTCGGCAACGGCCTCCGCCGCCGCTTCGACCGGCACATCGGGCACTGGGGTCTCTACCGCCGTTGGGGTCTCTGCCTCTGCTGGGGACTCTGCCTCTGCGGGGGTCTCTGCCTCTGCTGGGGACTCTGCCTCTGCGGGGGACTCGACCTCGGCTACGGGCTCGACCTCTGCGGGGGTCTCTGCCTCTGCTGGGGACTCGACCTCGGCTACGGGCTCTGCCTCTGCTGGGGACTCGACCTCTGCTACGGACTCGACCTCTGCGGGGGTCTCTGCCTCTGCTGGGGACTCGACCTCTGCTACGGACTCGACCTC
>JBBSAV010000087.1:0-12515 GCA_038251965.1 Candidatus Limnocylindrales bacterium | reverse complement strand
TTCCGCACGGCTCACCGCTGCGCCTGGCCGTTTGCTGCACCATCCTTCACGACTCCTACAACGCCTCTCCCGCCGCGGTCCTGGCTGCTCGGGGCCTCCTCGCTGAGCTGCCAGGACGGCGCATCGCCGTGCTCGGCGAGATGCTGGAGCTGGGTGAGGCCGCGGCTGCCGAGCACGTTCGCGTGGGGGCGAGGGCAGCGGAGGTGGTCGATCAACTGATGGTCCTGGGAGCCGGCGCGACCGGCATCGCCGCGGGCGCCCTGACCGCGGGCATGGATGCTGCCCGCATCCATACCGTGGCCGACCGGGACGAAGCACTGGCGATCCTGCTGGCGGAGCTGCGCGACGGTGACACCATCCTGGTGAAGGCTTCCCGTGGTGCCGAGCTGGACCTGCTGGTCGATCGACTGGTGCTCGCGGCCTCGGCTGGAGAGAGTCGGACATGAGCGGCGGCGACTCCATCGTCCAGGCGATCCTGCTGGCGTTCGCCGTCGTGGTCGTGCTGATGCCGGCGTTCATCCGGCTGCTGAAGCGCCTGGGCATGGGCAAGCGCATCCGGCTCGAGGGCCCCGAGACCCACTATGTGAAGGAAGGCACGCCCACCATGGGTGGCCTGCTCATCGTGGCCGCGGTCATCGGCATCGCTGCCATCCTCGAACTCACCACGCACGACTTCCTGGACGGCTCGACCTTCGCGCCGCTGGCGACGCTGGCGCTGGTGGGAGCGCTGGGCACCGCCGACGACTGGCTCAACGCCCGCACCGGCGACGGCATCAGCGCGACCCAGAAGCTGCTGTGGCAGTCGGTGGTCGGTGGCGTGGCGGCGTGGCAGATCCAGGACACCTACCAGATCACCAACATCGTGGTGCCCTTCATGGGCGCGGTGGCCATCCATCCCATCGTCTACATCCTCATCGCGGCATTCGCCATCGTCGCCACCAGCAACGCGGTCAACATCACCGACGGCCTCGACGGACTTTCGGGTGGCACGCTGATCTTCGCCTTCACCGGGTACATGGTCATCGCCGCCACCTTCGGCCAGCCCAACCTCGCGGTCGTCTGCGCGCTCATCATCGGCGCCATCGCTGCGTTCCTGTGGTTCAACGTGCACCCCGCACAGATCTTCATGGGCGATTCGGGAGCGCTGGCGCTCGGTGCCACGCTGGCGGTGACGGCACTCATCACCGGCCAGGTCCTGTTGCTGCCGCTCATCGGCCTGGTCTTCGTGATGGAGACCGGCTCGGACATCCTGCAGATCGCATCGGTCAAGCTGCGCGGCAAGCGGCTCTTCCGGATGGCGCCGCTGCATCACCACTTCGAGCTGGTGGGCTGGGACGAGGAGAAGATCACGCTGCGGTTCTGGATCATCGGCGCGCTCGCGGCGCTGGTCGGCGTGGCCTTGTACATGGCCACGGTCGGGTTGCTGAGCTGATGCCGATGGCCACGTCGCCAGTGTCCGTGATCGACCTTCGGCGCTTGGATCTGCACGCCTTCGGGGGGCAGCCGGTGGCGGTGCTCGGTCTGGCGCGCAGCGGCCTGGCGCTGACTCGTTTCCTCATGGACCGGGGCGCCATCGTCACCGTCTACGATGGTCGTCCGGCCGACGCCCTCGCCGACGTGCTGGGAGCCCTGGGCGATCGTCGGCCGCGGCTGCTGCTGGGTCCGGAGGTCGACCCTCGAGACGCTCTGGCAAGGCAGGCCCTCATCTGCACCTCGCCCTCGGTGAGTAGCCGCTATCCCACCACCGAGCCGCGCCTCCGGGCTGCCCTGGCGGAGGTCGAGGCGCTCGGTCATATCCCGGTGGTGAGCGAGGTCGACCTTTTTCTTCGGCTGTGTCCGGCGACGACCGTGGGCGTGACCGGGACCAAGGGCAAGACCACCACCAGCTCGTTGATCGCAGCGGTCCTGGCCCGCGGCGATGCTCCCGTCGTGCTGGGTGGGAACATCGGCATCCCGCTCATCGAGCGGCTGCCGGAACTCGGCCCGGACGACCGCGTGGTGCTGGAGCTCTCCGAGCTGCAGCTGCCGACGCTCTCGCGAGGGGCCCATGTCGCGGTCTACACGCACGTGACGTCCGACCACCTCGACCGCCACGGGTCGCTGGAGGCGTACCAGTCGGTCAAACGACGGCTGGCCGAGCTGCTGCCGGCCGACGGCATCCTGGTGCGCAACGATGACGACCCGGTGGTGTCGACGTACCTCGCTCCGCCCGGCCGACGCACGGTGACGTATACGCGATCGGCACCGGCCGGCGATGGCGTCGGCGTCGTGGACGGACACGTCGTGGCTGGTGGCCACCTGGCAGGACCGGGCGGCGAGCGACGCATCATGCCGCTGGGGGATATCCCCCTGCCGGGCGATCACAGCATCTCCAACGTCCTCGCCGCGGTCGCCGTGGGGCTGCTCTTTCGCATCGACCCCGCCGCCATCGCCGACGCCGTGCAGTTCTTCGGGGGTGTCGAGCATCGCCTGGAGCCGGTGGCCGAGGTGGCCGGTGTCCGCTACATCAACGACTCCCAGGGCACCCAGCCCGACGCCGTCATCGCTGCGCTCCGTGCCTTCGAGCAACCGTTGGTGCTGATCGCGGGCGGCCGTGCCAAAGGCAATCCCATCGCTGCACTGGCGGAGGTGGTCGCGGCACGTGTCACGGCTGCGGTGCTCATCGGTGAGACCGCCGACGAGATGGCCAGGGCCTTTGCCGCGGCCGGCTTGCGGCGCATCGAGCGAGCGTCCTCGATGGATGAGGCTGTCAGCGTCGCCACGTCCATCGCCCGCGAGGAGACGCCGTCGAGCGTGCTGCTCAGTCCGGCCGCCGCCTCGTTCGACATGTTCCGCGACTACGAGGCGCGCGGCGTTGCGTTCAAGGCGGCGGTGGCGCGGGTCGCTGCCGAAGCGAAGCACGTGGCTGCCGAGGGGCAGCGCTGATGGAGGCCCTGCGTTTCCCCTGGGATGACGACTCCCGCCGTGAGGTGGCGCCGAGTACGTTCCGCCCGCGCAAGACGCGGTCGACGGTCACTGGCCGTTCGCAGGTCTCCAGACCGCCTTCACGCCGCACCGACGACCGCACCTGGCACCCCGGTGTGACGGGTCCGTCCCGCCCCACGACGCCGGCCCCTCCAGCCACTCGGGGCGGACACGCCTCGCGCGATGCCTCTCGCGACGCGAACCGAGACCGTGCTGCCGGTCGCGTGGTGCAGGGTCCGCAGCGCGAGCGCCACGAGCCGGACTATCTGTTGATGGTGGCGGTGGTGGCACTCACGGCCATCGGCATCCTGATGGTCTACTCCAGCGGTGGTCACCAGGCGGTCATGGAGGGCGGCAGCGTCTTCGATGCCATCGCCGATCAGCTCGGCTGGGCGCTGCTCGGCGGCCTGGTATTGCTGGCGGTGATGCGCATCGACTACCGCCACTGGCGTTCCTTCTCCATCCTCGGGATCGTCGTGGCGACGGTGTTGCTGGTGCTGGTCATCGGCCCCAGCATCCCGCCGCTGCTGGAGCCTCTCACCATCAATGGCGCCACGCGCTGGTTGCGCATCGGTGGCCTGCCCTCGTTCCAACCCAGCGAGTTCGCCAAGATCGCCCTGGTCATCTTCGCGGCCCACTGGTTGACGACGCGTGGCAAGGAGGTGGGATCATTCCGTCGCGGACTGCTGCCCTTCACCATCGTCGTGGGCATGCTGGCGGCGCTGATCGTGGTGGAGCCGGATCTCGGCGGGACCGGCGTGCTGGTGCTGACGGCGTTCTCGATGTTCTTCGTCGCTGGGGGGAGCCTTTGGAAGATGCTGACGCTGGCGCCCCTGGGTGCTGCGGCCGTGGCTGGGTTCGTGATGCTGAAGCCGTACATGATGGAGCGCATCCAGATCTGGCAGGACCCCTTCAAGTACGCCACCGATGAGGGCTACCAGACGGTGCAGGGGTTGAAGGCCCTAGCCCTCGGTGGCGTCGGCGGACAGGGACTGGGTGTCAGCCAGCAGCCGACCGGCGTGCGCATCCCCGCGGCCGAGAACGACTTCATCTTTGCGGTCCTGGGGCAGGAGCTGGGGCTACTCGGGGGCCTCGTGGTCATCGCGCTCTTCCTGCTGCTGGCCTGGCGCGGCATGCGCGTGGCCATGAACGCCCCCGACACGTTCGGCGGTTTGCTGGCCCTGGGCATCACCGCCTGGCTGACCTTCCAGGCGCTCATCAACATCGCGGTCGTGGTCAACCTCATCCCCATGAGTGGCATGCCGCTGCCGTTCGTGAGCAAGGGCGGCACCTCGCTGGTGGTCGTTCTGGCTGCCGTAGGTATCCTTCTCTCCATCTCCCGAGAGACCACTACCCGCGAGACCACTACCCGCGAGACCACTAGCCGAGGTGACAGCGCGCATGAGGATCCTCATCGCGGCGGGGGGCACGGGCGGCCACATCTATCCCGCGCTGGCCGTGGTGACCCGTCTGCGAAGTCGTCTGCCTGACCTCGAGCTGCTCTGGCTGGGCGGACGCCGCGGCCTGGAGAGCGACATCGTCCCTGGTGCGGGCCTCCCGCTCGATCGCCTCTGGCTGCGCTCGCTGCGGAGCGTGGACGCCTCGATCAACACCATCCTTGATCCACTGCGCCTGGCAGCATCGCTGCCGCAGGCGTTCTTCAAGCTGCTGCGTTGGCGGCCCGACGTCATCTATACCACCGGCGGGTATGTCGCCATCCCGGTGCTGGCCGCGGCCGCCGCGCTGCGCATCCCGACGCTGCTGTGGGAGGGCAACCAGGTGCCCGGCCGCAGCGTCCGCCTGAGTGCCCGCCTGGCCACCGCGCGAGCTGTGACCTTCGCCGCCACGCGCGACCGCCTGCCCGCTCCCACGCTGGTCACCGGCACCCCCATCCGCACCCTGACCAGCCACGACAAGGCCGCTGCCCGCGCCCGCCTGGGATTGCCGGCCGATGTCCCGGTGCTGTTGGTCTTCGGTGGCTCGCAGGCAGTCCAACGGTTGAACGATGCCATCGCCGATGCCATCACCGACCTCGTCGAACGCTGTTCGGTCGTGCACATCACTGGGCTCGCTGCCATCGCGGAGGCCGAGTCCCTGCGTGACTCACTGCCAGTGCCGCAGCGGGAGCGCTACCGTCCCTTCGCGTTCCTGCGCGACGAGATGGATGCCGCCTTGACCGCAGCCGACCTGCTCGTCGGCCGCGCAGGTTCTTCGACGCTGGCCGAAGCCGCCGCGGCGGGACTGCCCATGATCGTGGTGCCGTACCCCCACGCCGCCGCGCATCAGCAGGCCAACGCCGCGGAGATGGTGGCCGCCGGTGCGGCGCTGTTGGTGGCCGACGAGGACCTTGATGGAGACGCACTGCGAAGAGCCTGCGACCTGCTCTTCGATGATCGTCTGACAGCGATGTCGGCCGCGGCCGGTGGCGTCGGCCGACCTGGCGCGGCAGCGGCCAACACGTGGTTGTTGGAACGGCTGGCCGCACATGAACCACTGCCCACCCAGTCCCAGCTCGAGGACCTGGGGGACGCTCCGTGAGCCGGCGCCTGACGAACGACGAGCAGCTCAAGCTGGGTGGCGACATCCAGCGACGCCTCAGCATCAAGACTTCTCGCAACGAGCCCCTGGCGCGCTTCTCGACCCTGCGCGTCGGCGGCCCTGCCGACCTCTTCGCGGAGGTTCGCAACCTGTTCGAGCTGCGCGGCATCGCCCGCTTCGCCCGCGCGCGTAACATCCCGCTGTTCCTCATCGGTCGCGGTTCCGACCTGGTCATCAGCGATGCCGGCTTCGGTGGCCTGGTGGTGGTGGTTCGGGCCGCCGGCCTGCGCATCGAGGGCGAGCATCTGGTCGCCGAGGCGGGTGTGCAGATGGCCAAGGTGGCGACCCAGGCCAAGGTGGCAGGGCTGACCGGTCTCGAGTTCGGCCTGGCCATCCCCGGTACCGTGGGCGGTGCCGTCTGGGCCAACGCCGGCGCGCACGGATCGGACGTGCGAGGTGTCCTGGCCGAGGCGCTGGTAGTCGATGCTGGGGGTGAGGAGCGGGCGCACCGGCCCGATGCGTTGGGCATGGACTACCGTGAGACACGGCTCAAGCACAGCTCGCCGGGTCGTCCCGATGTCGTGCTGCAGGCGACCTTCTCGCTACAGCCCGCTAGCTCGGATACCATCGCCGAGCGCCTCGACGAGATCCGCCGCTGGCGGGCGGAACACCAACCCGTCGGCCAGAAGTCGGCTGGCAGCGTCTTCCGCAATCCCGCTGGCGACTCGGCCGGTCGCATCATCGATGAGCTGGGGCTCAAGGATCGTCGTATCGGTGGCGCTGTGGTGAGCCCCAGACATGCCAACTTCATCGTCAACAGCGGTGGCGCCAGCGCGACCGACGTGCGTGCGCTGAGCGAACTGGTGCGCGAGACCGTGCGCCGCGAGCGCGGCATCGACCTCCACTACGAGGTGGAGTTCGTGGGTGACTGGGGCGACTGGGACCACGGGGACGAGGCACAGGGCATAGAGGAGGGGACATGACGAGCATCGACGAGCACACGGGCGACCACACGGGAGTTCGTGCATGAGCTTGCCGGCCATGGCCATCGCCGTCCTCTTCGGTGGACCCTCTGCCGAACACGACGTGTCGCTGGTGTCTGGCCGTGCCATCGCCGGGGCACTCGCGGGCGCCGGCCACGATGTGAGCGGCTGGCTGCTGGACCTCGATGGCGGCTGGTGGCGCCTGCCTCCCGCGGCGCTTGATCCGGCGTTGCCGCCCGACGCCTTCCGCGATCCGGCCTCCCTTGATGCCGCCGGCCCCTTGCATGCCGCGGCCGCACTGGAGGCGCTTGCCGGGTCTGATCCGCGACCGGTGGTCTTCCCCGCCCTTCACGGCCCCTTCGGTGAAGACGGCCAGGTGCAGTCCCTGCTCGAATCGGCCGGCCTCGTGTACTGCGGCGCTGGGCCCGCGGCATCGGCCATCGGCATGGACAAGACGCTCTTCAAGCGCGTCTGCGGTACGCTTGAGCTGCCATTGCTGCCGTGGTCAGAGGTGCGCGCACTCGAGTACGCTACGAATCCGGCCGATGTCGAAGCTGGTCTGCGGCTGTTCGCGTCAGGATTCGACGACCAGCGGCTCATCGTCAAGCCTGCCCGACTGGGCTCCAGCATCGGCATCACCATCGTCCACGACATCAGGCGTGACACCGACCTGCGCGCCGCGCTCAGCGAAGCCTTCCGCTTCGACGACCTGGTCATCGTGGAGCCCTATCTCGACCACCCGCGCGAGCTGGAGACGAGCGTCATGGGCAATACCCGACTTGACACCGTGGCCTATGGCCCCGGTGAGATCAAGCCCGGTCGCGAGTTCTATGACTATGTGGCCAAGTATCGGTCGGCCGAGAGTGTCACCGACGCGCAGGCTGACCTGGACCCGGCGTTGGCCGAGGCGATCCGTAGTGCCGCGGTCGAGGTCTACCTCGCCATCGGAGCCAGCGGCTTTGCGCGTGTGGACATGCTGCTCTCGTCCGATGGCATCCCCTACATCAGCGAGATCAACACCATCCCCGGCTTCACGCCCATCAGCCTGTTCCCGCGCATGACCGCGTCGGGTGGCTACGACTTCACTGGCACCTGCGAGCGAGTCGTCGAGCTTGCCATCGAGCGCGCCGCCGCCCGCCCCGTCCATCACCTGGTCTCCAGCGACCTGCCGTGAGCCGCCACGCGTCTCGTCCCGAGCAGGGCACGATCGCGCCGCGTTCGGGTGCCTCATCCGGCGCGGATCGCCCTCGACGTGGTCGGCGCGGGCATGGCACCCTCGCCCGTGTCGTCGGCGCGCTGGGCATGGTCACCGTCACGGCGCTGCTGTTCTGGCTCCTCACCGACGATACCTTCCAGGTCACCGAGGCCAACGTCACGTTCATGGGTCTGCAGCACGCCGATGAAGCCGAGGTGCGAGCCCATCTCTCCGATCTCGAACGGGCGCCCAATGTCTTCCGTATGCGAGCCAGCGATATCGTCCGCGACCTCTCCCAGCTGACCGAGGTCGACGCCGCCTACGCTTCGGTGACGCTACCGGCCAGTGTCACCGTCGAACTCGACGAGCGTGAGCCGCTGTTCATCTGGAGCAACGGCGAGGTTTCGTGGTTGGTCGATGCGGACGGCATGCTGTTCTCGCCGGCCGACGACGTGGTGGCGCTCGCCGACGACGTGGTGGCGGTCGCCGACGGGGCGGGGAACGCGGCCGATGGGGCGGGGAACGCGGCCGACCCCGGCTCAGCCGGAGACGGCGCGCCCAGCGAGGCTGCCAGCGATCGGGGCTCGGCTGCACGGGCGGCACTGCCGATCGTCAAGGACGCGCGCATCGTGCCGGTGCCGCCGACCGAGGGCAGCTACCTGTCTGCCATGGACCTGGCCGTGATGCGGCAGCTGCTGGCGGTGACGCCCGAGCTGTTGGGTAGCAAGTCCAGGGACCTGCGGCTGTCGGTCGACCAGAATGACGGCTACGTGCTGGAGAGCCGCGACCTGGGCTGGGATGCGGTGTTCGGCCCGTACACGCCCTCCCTCCAACCAGCCACGGTCGTGCCGAGCCAGGTGCAGTGTCTGCGCTGGACGCTCGCGGCCCGGGAGCCGCGCTTGGATCGAGTACGCCTGGCGCTGTCCGACGACTACTGCGGTACCTTCACCGAGCGCGACAAGAAGGGCACGAAGCAGGCCCCAAAGCAGGCCCCAAAGCAGGGTTAGGAGGCGCCCTGCGAAGCGTCGCCGCATCGCCCACAATGTAGAAGCCGTGGTGCGTGGACGCACCGGTCCGGCCTAAAGTCCGGCGTTCAAGGAAGGGAAGCAGTTGGAGATCGAAGCGATCCTGGTGGCGCTCGACGTGGGGACGAGCAAGGTCGTCGTGCTCGTCGGCGAGGTCTCCAACGATGGCGCACTCGACATCATCGGCAAGGGCACGCTGCCCACGAGTGGCGTCAAGAAGGGCCTCGTCAACAACATCGATCAGACCGTCAGCTCCATCCGCGGCGCCATCGAGCAGGCCGAGCGGCTTTCCGGGCTGCGCCTGGAAGCAGCCTTCGTGGGTGTCGGTGGCGACCATCTGGAGTCGCTCAACTCGCGTGGCACCGTCGCGGTCAGCGGCGCCCATCGAGAGGTCACGCGCGAGGATATCGAGCGCGCCACGGAGGTCGCCCGCGCGGTGACCATCCCCTCGAACCGCGAAGTCCTGCATGTGCTGCCACGCGACTTCACCGTCGATGGCCAGGAAGGCGTCAAGGATCCGGAGGGCATGAGCGCCGTCCGCCTGGAGGTGACCACCCACATCATCCACGGCGGCGCCACGGCCTTGCAGAACCTCACCAAGTGCGTGCGCCAGGCGGGCGTGCGACCAGATGAGCTGGTGGTCTCCTCGGTGGCCTCGGGTGAGGCGGTCTTGAGCGAGACGGAGCGCGAGCTGGGTGTGGCTGTGGCCGACATCGGGGCCGGTACCACGGACATCGCGCTGTATGCCGACGGGTCGCCGTTCTACACCTCGGTCATCCCGCTCGGTGGCGTCAACGTCACCAACGACATCGCCATCGGCCTGCGCACCAACCTCACCGCCGCCGAGCAGTTGAAGATGCGCTTCGGCGGCGCTGAGGCCAAGAACGCTGACCCCAGCACGGAGGCGCCCATCGAGATCATCGAGGACGGTGTGGCCCGTTCGGCGCGCAAGTCGGATGTGACTGAGATCATCGACGCACGCATGCATGAGCTCTTCGAGAAGATCAGCGACGAGTTGACCCGGAATGCCACGGCCCACCGGCTGCCGGCCGGGCTGGTGCTGACCGGTGGTGGCTCGCAGTTGGCCAATGCCGCGGGGATCGCGCGTGACGTGCTCCAGATCCCGGTTCGGGTGGCTTCGCCCGAAGGCGTCGGCGGGCTCACCGACCATCTGCTCACGCCGTCCTACGCGACGGCCATCGGCCTGCTGCTGTGGGCCGCTCGGGTGGTCACGAACGAGGACCTCCAGCGCTACGAGCCGCCACCCCGCACGCAGAGCTGGGACCGCGTCCGCGACGTGATGCGACGCTTCTTCCCCTAGCCGCGCAGCGATCTGGCCGAGCGCGCGGCAGCCGGCCCTGCGGCTCCACGTCAGCCCGCCGTCCCGGATCCGGCTCCGCGTCTGCCGATCGTCGTAGTTTCCCGCTGGACGGGCCAACTCGACCAGGCGGCACCCCGAGTTGTAGAGGGTTTGCATGTGGCGGGATGGATCGTCACGGCGTCCCACGCGGCGGGAAGATCTCGCGAAATAAGCTGCCGGCACGTCGCTTCGTCCCGTTGAACGGGAACCTGGACGACGGACCAAGCTGGGTCCATCGGGGATGGTCCAATCGGTCGTTGACCAAAGGCGCCAGCAAGCCAGTGGCGGCGGCCATCCACGCACACGCTCGGCGGAACCCCCACTATCCGCGACCGCCTTAGCGAGGATATACTCGCCCAACGACCAGGTGGTCTCAGGAGTCGCCCGTCCGTGCGGGTGGTCCGACGGGCTGCGGATGCCTGGTGTGCGATCTGGAGGGATTACTCACATGCCGTTGCGTTCCGACTCAGAGAACTTCGCTCTCATCCGTGTCATCGGTGTCGGCGGTGGAGGCAGCAATGCCGTCAACCGCATGATTCGAGCCGAGTTGATGGGCGTCGAGTTCATCGCCGTCAATACCGATGCCCAGGCGCTGTTGCAGTCGGATGCGCCCAACAAGATCCGCGTGGGTGACAAGATCACCCGCGGCCTCGGCGCCGGCGGAGACCCGTCCATCGGGCAGCGCGCCGCTGAGGAAGATTCCGAGAAGATCGCTGACGCCCTCCGTGACTCTGACATGGTCTTCATCACCGCCGGCATGGGTGGTGGGACTGGGTCGGGCGCCGCACCCGTCATCGCTGAGATCGCGCGCGACATGGGTGCCCTGACCATCGGGGTCGTGACCAAGCCGTTCACTTGGGAGGGCGCCCGTCGCCGTCTCAACGCCGAGAAGTCGGCCGAGTTGTTGCGTGACAAGGTGGACACGCTCATCACCATCCCCAACGACCGCCTCAAGGAGGTCGTCAGCGCCGAGACGTCCATCGTGGACGCCTTCCGTGTCGTCGACGATGTCCTGCGCCAGGGTGTGCAGGGCATCAGCGACCTCATCACCGTGCCCGGCCTGATCAACCTCGACTTCGCCGATGTGCGCGCCGTGATGCGCTCGGCCGGCTCCGCCCTCATGGGTATCGGTCGCGCCAGTGGTCCCGACCGTGCCGCGGAGGCCGCTCGTGAGGCCATCAGCAGCCCCTTGCTGGAAGTCAGCATCAGTGGCGCCCAGGGTGTGCTCTTCAACGTCACCGGCGGTCCCAACCTGGGCCTCTTCGAGATCGACGAGGCCGCTGAGATCATCAAGGAGATGGCCGACCCGGAGGCCAACATCATCTTCGGCACCGTCATCGACGAGCGTATGGGCGACGATCTCCAGATCACCGTCATCGCCACCGGTTTCGACCACAATCGCCAGCACGTCTACCCCGGCGCTGAGGCTGAGGCTGACATCAGCGGTGGTATCCAGGCCGGCCTTGAGAACCGCGATTTCATGCAGGAGCTGGCACGCCAGCGCACCGCTGCCGGTGACCAGGCGGCCAACGCAGGCGAGTCGGAGCCACGGCAGGCCGTGGCGGTGCCGGTCTCCGGTGGCCAGGGTGTGTCCGCGGGTTCGCGCGGCGCCAGCAAGGACGAGGACCTTGACATCCCGGCGTTCCTGCGCCGCAGTCGCTGAGCCACGTCGCCGATCACTGACCCCAGCCCCCGCGACGAGCGGGTCGTCGCCCGACTGGCCGCTGCCCGCGCCCATGTGATGGAGCGCATGGCGGCGGCCTGTGTGCGTTCGGGGCGTTCTCCTGACGCGGCCATGCTGGTGGCCATCTCCAAGACCGTGCCGCTCGAACGGCTGCGCCTGGCCCAGGCCGCGGGCCACGATCTCCTCGGTGAGAACCGCGTGCAGGAGGCGGCCGAAAAGATCCCGGCCCTGGCGCCGGCCACCTGGCATCTCGTCGGCCATCTGCAGAAGAACAAGGCGGCCAAGGCGGTCGAACTGTTCGATGCCGTCGAGTCGGTCGATTCGGTCGCGCTCGCCACTCGGCTGGATCGGCTGGTCGGTGAGCTTGGTGCGAGGGGCGGTGGGCGGCTGCCGGTCTACCTCCAGGTCAACGTCGATGTCGATCCGGCCAAGGCCGGCTTCTTGCCCGCTGCGCTCAAGCGTGAGCTGGGTGCGATCCTGGCATTGCCGAACCTCGATGTGCGTGGCCTGATGACCGTGGGCTGGCTGACTGGCGGGGCAGGGGAGGCACGGCCGACCTTTGCCCGACTGCGCGAGCTCTCTGAGCGCCTGCGTGCCGCCGATCCCCGACTGGGCTCGGGCCTCTCGATGGGGATGACTGACGACTACGAGGTCGCGATCGAGGAAGGCAGCACCCTCGTACGCGTCGGGCGTGCCTTGTTCGGGGAGCGCGCCTGATGGGCTTCCTCGCGGTCCTATTGCAGTCGCTCGTGGTCATCGCCTGGCT
>JBBSAV010000086.1:0-12526 GCA_038251965.1 Candidatus Limnocylindrales bacterium | reverse complement strand
GGCGCCATGATGGATGACGGCCGCGGCATGCTGGGCGGCGGCATGCTGGGCGATGGCGCCATGATGGATGACGGCCGCGGCATGCTGGGCGGCGGCATGATGATGGACTTCATCGAGGGCTGGCTGGAGGCTTGGGCAGCGGATCCCGACTGAACAGCGTGCCACCCTCACTCCTCGTTCCACCCTTGCGGAACCGGGCGCGCTTCCGGGAAGGACCACGTGCAAGGTTTCCCCGTGGACACATTGAACAAGAACCTCGCTCTACATCCTGAAAGGAGATCATGACCATGACCTTGACCACAGATGCCCTGAGGACACGAACCGACATGACGGTCGAGGAGGCTGTTGTCAGGCTTCGCGACAGGCTCGCCGCCGAGGGCTTCGGCGTGCTCACCGAGATCGACATAGCGGCCACGCTGGAGGCCAAGATCGGGGTGGTGCGTCCATCCTATCGGCTCCTCGGAGCCTGCCGGCCCCAGCTCGCATCGCAGGCACTCGAGGTCGATCCTGATGTGGGGCTCCTGCTGCCCTGCAACATCGCTATCTACAAGGTCGCGGACGATGAGGCCACCACGGTCGTGGCCATGGATCCTGAGGCGATGGTCGAGATGACCGGGAACGAGCTTCTGGCGCCGATCGCAGCGGAGGCTCGGGAGCGCTTGGAACGGGTCATCGCCGGCCTGGAGGCCGCCGCCCGAGCGTGACGCGTGACCAGACTGTCACACACGTCGAGCATGCCTGGGTCCCATCGGGACTGCTCGGGCCCGACCAGCGCGAGCGTGGCAACGAACCAAGACGATGAGCAGCAGTTCCGTCGTCCGACCGCATCCGTGCCGTGACCGCGGCAGACTTCCGCGTCGGTCACCGTCGAGGACAGCTTGTCGCTCCTGATGTTCACCCTGATGTCAAGTGTCAGGTTGCGATCAAGCCGTCGGCGATGTGGTCTTCGAGCGCCCGGTCGAAGCCGCGCCAGGCGACAGCGAAGGGATTGCGTGAAGCCACGTCGGTCTCGACGTCTGGATCCGGGGCCGTGAGTCCGGGCGTCAGGACGTGGCCATCGGTCCTGACGAACAAGGACGGCCACGCGACGGCCGAACGGCGCGACCATGTAGCGGTGGCGGCCGGGGAGGGGGGCGATTAAGGCCCTTGCGTCTGGGGTGTCGCAGGGCGTAGGTCCACGCGATCGAGGCGCGAGCCGGGGTCCCCTGCCGATCGCCTGACATGGGGCTGGTGTGCACCGTGTGCGGCGAGGACATGGCCGATGATGAGGGCATCCTCTTCGGATATCGTGGGCGGATGCTCGCGTTCCGATGCGAGGAGTGCCTCGAGCGCTTCCTGTTCGCCCCGGACGCGTATCTCTCGGCGCCGGCGGTCTCATGCTGCCCCGGTCTCCAGGAATGCTCCCCGGCGAGCGAGTGGAGCGTCTGAGGTGGCTGTCAGGGGAGCAGTGGTCGGCCGCTGAAGGCAGCCACGAAAGGCTCCGCGAGCAGGCCGACCAGGACGACGGCCGCGGTCGCAAGGTAGGTAGCGACTGCTGCCGGGCGCGCGAGGGTCGCGATCGGTCCGGCGGGCGTCCGGAGATATGCCGGCGCCAGCACGCGGACGTAGTACACGATCGAGATGACCGTGTTGATGGCGGCGACGACCGCGAGCCAGAGGTAGCCGACCTCGATGGCGACCGCGAACAGGAGCAGCTTGGCCACGAATCCCGCGAGCGGCGGGACACCGATGAACGACAGGAAGCTGATGGCCAGCGAGCCGAGGAGGGCCGGGCGCACCCGCCCGGCGCCATCGAAGTCCGCCAGATTCGTGCGGCCCCGCAGCTCCACGATCACCCCGAACGCGGCGATGTTGCCGGCGACATACGCCGCGAGGAAGTACAGCAACGCTGGCAGCGCGAGCGAGGAGGCCCCAAGCCCGACGATCGCCATAAGCCCATACCCGGTCTGGGAGACAGCCGACCAGCCGAGGATCCGTCGGACGTCGTCCTGCCACAGAGAGGCTAGGTTGCCCAGCGTCATGGTGGCCGTCGCGGCCACCGCGATGAGAGGTTGCCAGTCGACGCCCTCGGGCAGCACGAGCATCAGCCGAGCCAGGAAGAGGAATGCGCCGACCTTCGGGATGGCCGTGATGAACCCGGCGATCGGCGCCGGAGCTCCCTGTGCCACGTCAGGCACCCAGCTGTGCACTGGGACCGCGCCGAGCTTGAAGCCAAGGACGCCGAGGAGGAGCACCAGGCCCAGCAGCAGGGCCGGACGGGCACCCTCTCCACCGGCGGCCAGACCCTGGCCGATGCCCTCGAGCGTCGTCGAGCCGGCCAGGCCGAAGAGCAGGGCGGCGCCCATCAACGCGGTCGTGTTCGCGAGTGCTCCGACGAGGTAGAACTTGATCGCCGCCTCGGACGAGAGCGAGGAGCGCCGGTGGAAGCCCGCCAGCACAAACCCGGTCACCGACGACAGGAGGATCGCGACCAGGACCTCCTTCAGGTCCGCCGCGCCAGCCATGAGGACCGCCCCCAGGGCCGCGAGCAGGAGCAGCGCGTAATACTCGCCGTGGCGCGGATCCTTGCGGAACCACGGAACGGACAGGAGGACCACAGCGGCCGTGCCGGCGAGGATGAACAGCTTGGCCCAGAGTGCCGCCGCGTCCACGGCGTAGGTGCCGGCGAAGGTGAGCCGCTCCTCACCGCCGAAGAGTGCGACCGTTGCGATGCCAGCGACCAGGAGTGCGATCAGGGTGGGCCACGCCACCCACGCCTGCCGCGAAGCCGGCAGGGTCAGTGCGAGGAGGAGCACGATCACGGCGCCGACGAGCAGGGCCAACTCGGGAATCACATCCCCGACCATGACCGCCATGTCCGTGCCCATCGCCATCGTCAGCCTGCGACGAAGGGGGCGACGAACGAGTCGATGACGTCCAGGACCAATGCTGGCGCCACCCCGATGAGCACGACCAAGGCCACCAGGAGGCCGATCGCACCAAGCACGACCCTGCCGAGGTCCGGGAGGGAGCGCCATCGTTCAGGCAGTGGGCCCAGGAACATCTGCCCGAGCATCCGCAGGAACAGAGCGGCTGTGACCACGATGCCGATGAGCGCGACCATGGCCAGGACCGGGAAGACTCCCAGGGTCCCGGCGAAGATCTGGAACTCGGCCACGAACCCCGCGAGCCCAGGCAGTCCAAGGCTGGCGAAGGCCAGCACCGCGGTCCCGACGGTGAGCCCTCGCGTGCGGTCCAACAGGCCGCCGTATTCGGCGATCTCGTAGGTCCCTCCGCGAGTCAGGATGGAGCCGCTGATCAGGAAGAGTCCCCCCGTGATGAGGCCATGAGCGACCATCTCGAGGGTCGCACCGTCCAGCGCGAGGCGCTGTGCTGCTTCCTGTCCCGGTGCCACGACTCCGGCGACCGCCAGTCCGAGGATGACGTAACCCATGTGGTTGACGCTGGTGTATGCGATGAGCCGCTTGAGGTTGGTCTGGGCGAGCGCGACCAGCGCGCCATAGACGATGGAGATGACCGCGAGGACCGCGAGCGGAAAGGCGAGGTCCGCGAATGCGTCCGGCATCATCGACATCAGGATGCGCACGAAGCCATAGGTACCCATCTTCAGCAGCACGCCCGCGAGGATCGCCGAAGCCGGCCCCGGTGCGTCGACATGCGCTGGTGGTAACCAGGTGTGGAACGGCACCATCGGCGTCTTGATCGCGAAGCCAAGGAAGAAGCCCAGGAACACGACCATCGCGTACAGTCCGGCGCCCGCGAGCGGCTGCTGGCGGATCAGCTCCGCCATATCGAACGTGCGTGGTTCCGACGCCAGGTAGAGCGCCAGGATCGCGAGCAGCAGCGGCAGCGAGCCCGCGAAGGTGTACACGAAGAACTTGAGCGCCGAGCGTGCCGCGTCCCCATGACCCCAGGCCCCGATGAGGAAGTACATCGCGACGAGCGATACATCCCAGAACACGAAGAACAGGAACAGGTCCTGAGCCAGGAAGAGCCCGATGGACACGCCCTCCAGGAAGAGCATCAGCGCGAGATAGGCCGCTGCCCGCCCCCGGAAGTCCACCGGGTAGGCGATGGCCACGACGAAGAGGAGCGCGGTCATCGTGGCGAGGGGGAGCGACAGGCCGTCCACACCGACCTTCCACGCGACACCCAGGGTGGGGATCCAGGGCACGGTCTCGACCTGCTCGAACCCGCCGGAGCCTCCGAAGCGGGACCACGCGACCAGCAGCAGGATGAGCGGGACCGCAGCCACGACCGTCGCGACCTGCTGGAGCCGCCGCTCGCCGTCACCCGTGCTGACGTTCCGGGCCAGACCCACGCCGATGGCAGCGAGGATCGGGAGGAGGATGGCGATGGTCAGCATGGGCGGGGCCTCGCTGGAGCAGAGGGTTGCGACGGATGAGGGAGCGTCATCGGGCGATCACGAGGATGAAGAGGGCGACGGCGAGACCCGCGGCGATGAGTTGCAGATACTCGTGGCTCATACCGGTCTGGAGCCGCCGGCTCTCCAAGCCCGCGCGCCCGACGGCCCGGCCGGTGCCTTCGACCGTGCCGTCGACCCCGCGCTCGTCGGCTATGCGTGACAAGTCCGCCGTCAGCAACGTCCCGGACCCGATCGCCCGGACGGCGCCGTCGACGGTCACGACATCGCGGTAGGCTATCGCCCGCGACAGCGTGCGCGTGAGCCGCCAGATCAGCCGCACGCCCGCATCGACCACCCGGGCGTCGAAACGGGCCAGGGTATCTGCGAGGCGCATCGACTCCCGAGCCACAGCCGACTGGAAGAGCGGGATGAAGCCAAGCCATGTACGGGCCAACTCGGCTCCCCGATCGCCTGCAGGGGCCAGGAGCGTGCCGCGCCGATCAAGAGCCACGGCCGCCAAGGCACCGGCGGCGATCACCCCCATCGACAACAGCAGCGAGAACAGATCGAAGCCACGGCCGTCCGCACCCGCAAGCCACGCAGCGCCGCCCGGCAGCCAGAGCATCGACAACGCGACGGTCCCCGCCGCGAGTGGCAGCATCGTCAGGTCGTCAGCCCTGAGGCGAGGCCGCTCCTCGCGGGCCGTGCCACGCTGTCCGGGTCCCCACATCAGGAGTCCGAGCCGCATCGCATAGAAGGCCGTGAGCGCACCGGATGCGAGGACCAGGGTACCGACGAGCACCGATCGTTCGTCGGCAGCCGCCACGATCGCCTCCTTGCTCCAGCCCCCACCGGTCAGCGGCACGGCCGCGAGCGCCAGGAGCCCGATGGCGGACAGCAGCGCAGTGACGGGGCGCAGCCGACCGAGGCGCATCCCAGCGAGCCGGCCGCTGCCGGACTCATGCATGGCGACGCCCGCGCCGAGGAACAGCAGCGACTTGAAGACCGCATGGATGACCAGCTGGGCTCCGGCGATCGCCGGAGCCCCCGCGCCGATCGCGATGAACATCAGCCCGTACTGGGCCGAGGTCGATCCGGCCAGCGCGGGTTTCGCGTCCGACTGCAGGGCTGCGACCACGCCACCGGCGAACGCCGTGACCAACCCGACGAGCGCGATGGCCGGTAGGAACCACGGGACGGCGCCGAGGAGCGGAGAGGTGACGATCAAGAGATAGGCGCCCGCGGCCACCAACGTGGCCGAGTGCAGCAGCGCCGACACGGGCGTCGGACCTGCCATCGCGGCGAACAGCCACTGCGCGAACGGCACCTGCGCCGACTTGGCGGACGCTGCCAGCAGCAGGCCCGCGGCGACAAGGTCGGCGGCGGGTCGGTCGAGGGCCATGATGGCGTCGATCCGGAAGCTGCCGGTCGCCGCGAACAGGACCCCCGCGGCGGCGTACAGCCCGAGGTCCCCGATGCGCGTGGTGATGAACGTGATCCGCGCGGCTGACGGCGGGCCTGGGTCCCGCCACCGATGCCCGATCAGCAACCAGCTCATAGCGCCGACAAGCTCCCAGGCCACCAGCAACATCAGGAGATCGCGGCTCAGCACGAGCAGCTCCATCGTGGCCACGAACACCAGCAGCAGGGGCACGAGGCTCCGCCGGCTGGCAGCCTCTGTCACGTAGGCGTACCCGATGATCGGCGCCGCGATCGCCGGGATCAGGAGCAGCATCGTCGCTCCGAAAGCGGTGGCGCCGAGCGACAGCGAGAGGACGGGCCCCCACCCGATCGTCAACTCACGGGTCGAGGAGGCTACGACCCAGCCGGCGGCGCCCATCGTGAGCACCAGCGCCACAAGTAGCAGCCATCCCGACCCCCGACGAGGCAGGAGCCACCAACCAGCTCCAGCGGCGAGGAGCGGCACGAGCGGCGCGAGCAGGATCATCCCTTGAGCTTCCGCAACTTCTCGGTGATGTCTGCGCGCCGCGCTCGATACACGTGGGTGACGAGGGCGAATCCGATCGCCATCTCGACCGCCATCACGGTCATGAACACGATGCCCAGCATCTGGCCCTGCGCACTGCCGGCCGTTGAGAAGGCCCACAGCGCGCCGAGCGCCAAAAGCCCGGCGTTGATCATCAGCTCCAGGCCCATCATCAGCATCACGAAGGACTGCTGGCTCAGGGCGCCGTAGAGCCCGATCGAGAACAGGCCGGCGGCCACGATGAGCACGAGGTCGAGCGTCATGCCGGCTCCTCGTCCGGCTGAAGCGGTGGCTCCGCGGACCCGTCCTCGGCGCTCCCGAACCGGCCACGCTGGCTCGCCAGAACGACCACGCCGATCATCGTCGCGAGCAGCGCCACGCCCGCCGTCTGGAACACCAGCATCGAGTCGCCCAGCAGCTCGATGCCCAGCTGCTCCGTCACCGCTAGATTCGGCGGTCGCGATGCGGACGGGAAATCGGTGAGCAGGATCGCGCCGACGAGTACGACGAAGGACCCCACGCCCCCGACGACCGCGCGCCGATGCTGATGCACCATCCACATCGGGTTCAACCCAGCGGGGTTCATCATGTACATCACCATCATGATGGCCATGACGAGCATCTCGCCGGCCATCATCAGGATGAGCACCATCCCCAAGAACTCCGCGCCCAGCAGCACGAGGATCCCGCCCACGGCGGCGAACGATGCCAGAAGGTAGAACGCGGCCCGCACCATGGAGTCCGTCCGGAACACCCGGTATCCGGTGACGAGCGCACCGATGGAGAAGACGACGAACAGCGCGTCGATGAGCGGCTGCGGGATCATAGGAGCGTGACCCCTGACACGAAGATGTTGAGCAGGGCCAACGGGATCAGGACGACCCAGCAGCGCTCGACGAAGGGTTCGATCCGATAGCGTGCGAACAGGTGGCGCGTCGAAGCAAGGATGGCGATCAGGAGGCCTGTCTTCAAAAGCATCCACACGGGTCCTGGCAGGATCGGGCCCCACCAGCCACCAAGGAAGCCCGCGGCACCCATCGCGGCCACCGCGACCAGCATCAGCAGTCGTGCGAGTTCCCAAAGAAGCCGCTGCACACCCGCATCTTCCACTGAGGTTCCGCCGGCGAGATCGCGTCCGTCAGGAAGGTTCAGCGGGCCCCAGAAGCTGACGGCCAGGCCCACCACCAGGTAGATCGGCAGCCCAAGAGGCTGACGGATCACGTTCCAGGCGCTCTCTTGCGCCTTCACGATCTCGACGATCGAGAGCGATTCCGCCGGCAGGGCCGTCGCGAGCATCGCCAGCAGGAACGGGATCTGGAAAGAGAGGGCGACCGCGCCATAGCGGTACGCCCCGTGGAGGGCGAACACCGAGTTCGGCGACCAACCGTGCAGGAACACGGCGATCATCACGAACGCCACCGCGGCCGAGTAGACGACGAAGCCGGTGGACGGGTCCGCGACGACGAGACCTGGCCCGAACGGGACGAGGGCGAGGGCGAGGACCGCGAGGCCCGCCAGGAGCGCGGGTGCCAGCGCCCATCCCCCGACGTCCGGTCGCTCCGTCCTCGTGGTCTCCTGCGAGATGAGACGCGCGCCGCGCCGCAGAGGGAAGGTCGCAACGCCGCCGATCGACGCCATGGTTCCGGCGACCACGTGGCCGACCGCCGCATCGATGACCGCCACGAACCACGGTCCGCCAGCGACGAGGACGCCGAGGAGCATGATGGCGATGAACCAGTCCGTCACGCCACGGCCATGCCGGGCACGCTGGGTGCCGAGAAGGCGTCCGGGCCCAGGTCGAGGCTCACCACCGTCGTGAGGGCGTCCCCCCACTCGAGTCCATCAAGGACGACCGGCAGGGTCGCAAGGAGCGCATCGAGAGGGCGACGATCGGTCGCCACCAGGCCGCGCGGACCCTCGAAGGCATCGAGCGGGCCCGCCATGAGGCCTCCGGACCCGGCTGCCAGCAGGAGCGACTGACGCACCTCCCCGAGCCGGACACGCCACCGCGCCGCTGCATCACCCGAGTCATCAGTGACGGGTCGGAAGCCGAGCTCCTGGTACGCAGCGATTCCAGCGCGGGCGTCCTCCGAGATCCCCGCCGCCCGACCGATCGGACCGAGCCCTCCGGCTCGGAGGACGTCGCCGGGAACTTTCCCCACACCACCGGTGGTCCACCGAAGGAACCCGGTCCAGCGGAGTCTGCGCTCCAGCGAATCGATCCGTGACGTGTCCAGCGGCTTGCCTGCTGCCGATCGGCGAACCCACTTGGCAAGCGCCTCAAGGCCGGCCAACTCCATGGCCGCCGCCAACCCGCGCAGATGGCTGCTGACCCGGGCGAGCTCGAGTTCATGGACGCTGACCGGCTCGCGCAGCACGCGAGCGAACGGATCATTCCCGAGCGAGCTGGAGATCGGACCAGGCGCGATCACCTCGACGCCGGACAGCACATCCCCGGTGAAGCCCAGCTGCAGGCGCAAGCCAGCCGGAAGGTAGGGGAACCACGGGCCGAGCGTGACCGGAAGCCGATCGAGCCGCAGACCATCCCGGTCCGGCGCGAGCCCAGCCATCGGCCGTCCATACGGAACGCCGCCGGTCATGCCGGACCCGCCCTGACCGTAGGGACCGACGCCGCGCCACGGAACGGGGTCCGCGTCGGGGAGCGATGGCGGGTCGGACGGCCTGCGTCCGCTGAGCAGTTCCTGGCCCAAAGCCACGACGCGACCCGCGTGCGGCGGACCGAGCAGGGCCAACCCCGAGATGTCGGGCGCTGCCGACCCGTCTGGTATCACGAGCCACGCCGTCGCGCGGGGATGGGGCAGGGCGTCATGCAACCTTCGCAACGGATCCAGGAGCGCTTCAGGGACCGCCCCAGCTCCCACCAGAACCGCGGCCTCCCGTGGCGAACTGACGGGGGCAAGCCGATCGTGACACCGGAGGGGTTCGAGGAGCTCATGCCCTCCCGCCCCGGGAACGAGGAGGACGGGGATCGGTGCCTGACTGCCGAAGCGTGCGATCCGCTGTCTCAGGCCCACGTGAAGGCTCGCTCGCGCCAGCCGTACAGAACGCCGAGGAGCAAGATCCCGATGAACATCGCCATCTCGACCATCGCGATGGCGCCCTCGCGGACGAACACGACCGCCCACGGGTACATGAAGACCATCTCCATGTCGAAGGCCAGGAAGATGAGCGCCATGAGGTAATACCGTGCGTGGTATCGGTTCCACGCATGGACCTCGGGCGCTTCCCCTCCCTGGAACGGGATGCGCTCCGGTGCCGTGGGTCGGTGCCCGGAGCGCATGGTCCCCAGGGTCCAGCTGGCCAGGACCGCGAGCATCGCGCCGACGAAGACCGTCAGGGCGATCAACAGCGCGGACACGTCAGTCGGTCAGGGCGGGTGGGTCAGAGATAGTCCTCGGGGGCATCCTGGAAGCTGTCGGCACAGTCCTGGCTGCAGAAGTAGTAGGTCGTGCCCTGGTGTTCGATGGTCGCGACCGCGTCCTCGGGCTTGATCTTCATGCCGCAGACGGGATCGATGACGAGCTGCTCGGTGGCCATGGTGGTGACTCCTCTCGGACGGGTGGTGGCACGTGGTCGGCAATCCACGCTAACCGGGAGTATGTCACAGCGAGCTTCGGGAAACCTCAGCTTGCGATCAAACATTGATGGTGCCGCGGCGCTCTCGTGAGCCTGGTCTGCTCGGGTGCTGAGCGTCAGTCCCAGTCCTCGGTCGACCGGGCGATCTCGAGCGAGAGGGTCTCGAGCTCGCCGGTCAGGGCCCTGATCCGCTTGGCGTTCTCGAACCAGTCCCGGTAGCGCGACATCTGCGTCGCGCTGAGCAGGCGCGTCTCGGTCCTGCCGTCGACCTTGCGGGTCCACTGGTAATACGGGCCGTGCAGCTGGGGCGGGTCGGCGCCGCAGCGGCAGCCCTCCTTGCCGCAGCGGACGTGACGCTCCAGGATCGTGCCCGGGAGCGCGAAGCCGGCGGACCCGAGCCCCGACCATGGCAGCGAGGGCATCCGCGGTCGCTGCGAACAGCGGGATCTCGAGTTCGATGGCTGTGCAGATGCGGTAGTCCGTGGCGGCGTCAGCCACCCCGACCGGGACCAGGTCGCCCTGGAGGCGTACGGCATCAGCCACGCGCTTGCCGATGACGCCGTAGCTGTTGACTGCGACGCGGATGGGAGTGGTCATGCGCGCTCCTTCTTGGGTGGTCAGGGTGGATGATCGGGCCACGGTCGCCAGGCGCGTCCAGCGGCGGCAAGCACGGCCCGACCTGGGCACCGGGACTCGTCACCGAGCTCGGGCGGCGGGCAGGTCAGGCGCAAGTCTCAGGGATGGTCCATCTCTGACTCACGAGGGGCTCAGCTTCGTCCGTTTCACTGGGGAAGTGGAACGGTCCTTCGATGTGAACTGGGTCGTTGCGAAGCCTATGCACCAGGCTAGTCCGAGCGAGTGGCACCTGCGGGAACCTCAGGATCTTCCACCGAGTCCCACAGCCATGGAGGGGTAGTGAATGATGCTGCTGGGAGCCGCGCGTGAGCAGCCGGGGTCTTTGCCGGGACGGCAGGTGGTCCATATCCGCGTAGACCGAGGCTACCGACCCGAGACCATCGCGGCGCGGGCCTACGTCCCCATCCGCCTCGTCTTCCAGCGAGAAGACGACGATGTCTGCTCCGAGCGAGTCATCTTCTCGCGACCGCGCATCGAGCGACGCCTTGCAGCGCGGGCCCAGACGACTGTCGACCTTCCGGCGCAGCCGCCCGGCACGATCCGCTTCACCTGCGGGATGGGCCGATATCGTGGTGTCATCGCGCTGGAGGAACGCTCGTCATCGCGCGCGGATGGGTTCCATCGGCTTCCTCACCGGTATGGCCCATCGCTCGCCTTCGCGGGTATCGCGTGGGCCTGCACGCTACCCCTCCTCGCGATGCTTATGCTCCTCGTGCTTGACCCTGCCGGCACCGTCATCGCCGGGCTCGTGGCGCTTCTCGTGCTGCTGGCAACCTGTCTCTGGGCGTTCCGCCGACCGGGACCCCCGACCGTGAGCACAGGGTCGACTGGCCAAGGATCGTCGATCGCAGTCGATGCTGGTCGCGCGGTCAGACCGAGACGTGGCGCACACCTGCGGTGACGCCTCAGTGGGTCGTTCCGCCACCAGAGGTGGCGTAGTGGCGGAGCCGCGGCGACGCGCCCGGCAACAAGCACCGACACGGAGACATCCACCCGGTGCTTCTCCGTGCCCTGATCGCCGCGCACGGATTGACCCGCGTATCGGCCGCGTCGGTCATCCTGAGCCCTGTCCGGGCACATCTCACTCCCTTCTCAGGTGGATCTCACTCTCGTACGAGAGCATCCTCTTCTACGCTACGAGGAGGCAGTGAGCGGCAGCGACGGGGTCATGTCTAGACAGGTTCTTCTCGACGGGACGTGCCCCCGGGACGTCGCCATCGCGCGCGGCCCGTCGTGACCTCGGGCGAGCGGTGCCCGAACGCGCGCGGGCCTGGCGGATCCGGCCATCGACCACTGAGTGGCGATCACGTCGTGGAGCCCATCGTGCTGCCCAACACCACCTGGACACCGGCCGACCCCGACGCCTACAGCGGCCAGCCAGCCCGCCACCATCGATCATCTCAAGCAGCTCGAGCTGGCCGACAAGGGTGACGACGGGCGCTGGGGCGCGCTCGACGTCATCCCCACCCATGCTGACCTCCTGCTCGACTACCTACGTGCCAACAGCCTCTGGCCACTCCTCTCGGGGCTGGCCTGCTGCGCGATCGAGATGATGTCGGCGGCAACGCCGGTCAACGACATGGACCGCTTCAACATGTTCCCCTTCCGTGCCAGTCCGCGGCAGGCGGACGTGCTCATCGTGGCCGGCACGCTGACGACCAAGATGGCGGGGCCGCTGGTCCGCCTGTGGGAGCAGATGCCGGAGCCCAAGTGGTGCGTGGCCATGGGTGATTGCACCTGTTCGGGCGGCCGCTACAAGCGTTCCTACGCCACCGTCGAGGGCATCGACCGGCTCCTGCCCGTGGATGTCTACGTGCCCGGCTGCCCACCCCGGCCGGAGGGCCTCATCTACGGCATGCTCAAGCTGCAGCAAGCCATCCTTGAGCGTCGCGGCCAGTGGAACGACCGCAGGGTCGGCCCCGCCGTACCTGACGGCGTCT
>JBBSAV010000085.1:0-12573 GCA_038251965.1 Candidatus Limnocylindrales bacterium | reverse complement strand
GCGCCGGCTTCTTCGATGCCGGCTCCGTCGCGCGCGTGCACCCCGATGACGGGGTGCATCTTGACGGCGCCGCCTGCGCCAAGCTTGGAGCAGCCTTGGCCGATGTGGTCCGCCAGCGACTGAGCCCGAAACCGGTCTAGACCCAATACCGTTCAGTTAGGGTGGGGAGTATGGTATCGTCCGGTGCGTGCCTCGAGCAGGATGGGTCAAGCCCCGCAGTGACGAGCGACTCGCGGACCACGTCGCGCTCGGTGTCCTGACGCGCACGTTCCCGCCGGAGCTGATCGACGCCGTCATCGCCGACACCGGCCGCACAGAGCAGCGGCATCGGCTGCTGCCTGCCCGTCTCGTGGTGTACTACGTGCTGGCCATGGCGCTCTTCTCGGAGGCCAGCTACGAGGAGGTCATGCGCAACCTCACCGAGGGCCTCGCCTGGGCCTCGGGCTGGCGGCAGCGCTGGGAGCTGCCGTCGAAGTCGGCCATCTTCCAGGCCCGCGCCCGTCTCGGGGAAGCGCCGCTCGAGCAGCTCTTCGCGCGGGCCTGTGTGCCGCTCGCGACCCGGCAGACCCCCGCTGCCTGGTACCGCGACCGGCGGCTCGTGGCCATCGATGGCACCACCCTCGACGTGGCCGACACGACCGCGAACACGGCCGCCTTCGGTCGCCCGGGCTCGTCGCGCAGCGCGCGCTCGGCTTTCCCGCAGTTGCGCCTCGTGGCGCTCGCGGGATGCTCGACGCATGCGGTCTTCGCGGCCCGCATGGGTCCCTATACGAGCGGGGAGCCCACGCTGGCCAAGGGACTCGTGGCGGCGCTCGGGCCGGGCATGCTCTGTCTTGCCGACCGCGGCTTCACCGCCTACCCGCTGTTCGGGCTGGCCGCCGCGAGCGGGGCCGACCTGCTCTGGCGCATCCGGGGTAACGCCGTGCTACCCGTCCTGGAGCGCCATGCCGATGGCTCGTATCGTTCCGAGCTCGTCGCCGCCGATGACCGCCGTCGTGAGCGACCCATCCCGGTCCGGGTCATCGAGTACGGGCTCGCCGATCCCGGCCGCCCCGCCGACGAGGATGCCCGCTACCGCCTCGTGACCACCATCCTCGACCCCGCCCATGGCCCGGCCGAGGAGCTGGCCGCGCTCTACCCGGAGCGCTGGGAGATCGAGACGGTGCTCGACGAGCTCAAGACGCACCAGCGCGGGCCACGGATGGTGCTGCGCTCCAAGACGCCCGAGGGAGTGCGCCAGGAAGCATGGGGCTACCTGCTCACCCACTATGCGCTGCGCGCACTCATGGGTCGGGCCGCAGGAGACGACGGCCTCGATCCTGATCGCATCAGCTTCACGCGCACGCTCCGGGCCGCCAGGCGCAGCGTGCGCGCGGGCCTGGGCGCCGCGGCCCGGGTACTCACGGTCGCCCTGGCCGCGGTCATCACCGAGATCCGCGCCGGACTGCTGCCGGGACGCCGGCTCCGTGCTGCGGCCCGGGTGGTCAAGCGCAAGATGAGCGGCTACCGCGTCAAGCGACCCGAACACCGGGCCTGGCCACACCCGACCCTCCTGCCGGCCGACGCCATCCAGGTGCTCGCTCCGCCCTAACTGAACGGTATTGTGGCTAGGCCGGACTTCCACTGACGGGGACCGAGTGGCCAGAGACCCGAGTGGCCAGAGACCCGAGTGGCGAGGGTGGGCCTCAAGCTCGGATCGAGTTCCCGCTCAGCGGGACAACCTGACCGCTTTGGCGCTGCACAGGCCCATGATCCCTGCCAGAAGGGACGAACTTGCAGCCTCTCCCCGCTTCGGGAACATCACGCCGATCCAGGGGTCGTCTGGTCGCTCTGCAGGATTCGGCCCGGGGAATGCCTTCAGTCGGCCGACGAGCCCCCATCGAATCGCCAGTCCCAGCCGTGGATACGCCGCAGCAGGCGTTTGGCCGTGAGGTCGAGTTGGATGGGCGTGATGGCGGCGCGCTTGTTGAGGACCGCGTGGAAGTCGGTACCAGGCTCGGCCAGGCCAGTCGGCGGTGGCCCACCGAACCAGTAGTAGGGCGTGCCGCGCGGATCGAGGCGCTCCAGTAGCTGGTCCTGGTAGACGCGCTTGCCCATGCGCGTCAGCTCGATGCCGTCGAACTCCTCCGCGCTGACCGCGGGCATGTTGACGTTGAGCAACTCGCCCGCTCCAAGGCCGTGCTCAAGGATGTTGCGGGCGACCAGGTCGGCCACGCGGCCGGCCAGCTCGAAATCGGGCTCGCCCTCGAACTCCTGGCTCATGGCGAAGGCGGGACAGCCCGACAGCACCGATTCCATGGCCGCGCCGACGGTGCCTGAGTATGTGATGTCGTCACCCAGATTGGAACCGTAGTTGATGCCCGAGGCGACCAGGTCGAAGCTGATGCCGAAGTAGCCCAGGAAGGCCAGGCTGACCGCGTCGGTAGGGGAGCCGTCGACCGACCAGCCTTGCGAGCCGTCGTCGAGGACGCGCTCGCGCACGCGCAACGGGCGCATGAAGGTCATCGAATGGCCCACCGCCGACTGGTTGGTGTCGGGCGCCATGACGTACACGTCACCGATGGGCTCCAGGGCCTGCTTCAGCACCAGCAGGCCGCGGGATTCGATGCCGTCGTCGTTGGTGACGAGGATACGGGGGCGCGTCTCCCACTCGGCCAGCGGCTTGGCCTGCCGCGGTGTGGCACGGGCGCTGGGGATGTACCGCTCGGCCCGGCCGATATCACTACCGTAGCTGCCGGAGAGCGCATCGACCGGCGCGCCCCGGCGGGCACGCGCCGAGGGCGGATCGTGTGCTTCGGTGGCTGACGGCTCCTGGTCTTCGTTCATGCGGACTCCTTGGAGGCTTCGGATTCGGTCGTTGGTAGCGGGCGCGCAGCCGCGCTGGCAGCCGCATTGGCAACCACGGCCGGTGAGCCCGCTGGCACCCCCACCGCCGGGGGCGTGGGGACACGGACCGGCCGGCCCTCTCGCTCTTCGAGGCGTCGTGCCGCGCGGCTGGCCACGTCTCGCGGACCACCCTGGGAGCGGTTGAGGTAGTGGAAGAAGAACGCCGAGATCACCGCGGCCACCGGGATGGCGAAGATGGCACCGATGACGCCCTGCAGGCGCAGGCCGATGAGCACGGACACCAGCACCACCACCGGGTGGATACCGACCGAGCTGGCCATGACGCGTGGCTGCAGGATGTTCATGGTAAAGAACCAGCCGACGGCCATGATGATGATGATGGGGATCAACGCGTCGGGTTGGGTCAGGATGGCTGCCACCACCGGCGGCGCCCACGAGATGAAGGGTCCGAAGAAGGGGATGAACTGGAAGATGGCCACCAGCGCGGTGGTGAGCGGCATGTAGTCGATGTCCAGCGCCAGGCTGCCGACAGCCGCGAAGGCCGCGAAGAAGACGCCCTGGATGGCCTGGCCGCGGATGAAGCCGCCGAAGGAGGCGGCCACGCTCGTCTGAAAGAGGCGCATCTCACCCGCGAAGCGAGGCGGCGTGACCTGGTTCACGAAGGCCAGCAGACGATCCTTGTCGAGGACGATGAACAGCGACATGAAGATCATGAACATCAGGTTGCCCAGCATCCCCAGGCTGGCGAAGGCGATGTCCTGGAGTGGTTTCACGACCTCTCCCGATGAGGCGGCGATCTGCTGCAGCGTCTGGTCAGCCACGTGTGCGAGGTCGACCTGGAGGCCGAGGTCATTGAGCTGCTGCTGCCAGGGCGCGACGATCTCTGGCAGGCGATCCTGCAGCGTGGGTAGCTCTTCGGTGAAGTTGACGATGGAGCCGGCCAGTTGGGTGGCGATGACCAGGCCCAGCACGCCCAGCACGAGGAACAGCGACCCATAGACCAGCACCACCACCAGCGTCCGCGGCGCGGCCGGAAGGAAGCGCTTGATGCCGTCCACCATGGGCGAGAGGACGAAGGCGAAGACCCACGCCATCACCACGATGAGGATGATGTCGCTGAAGTAGACGATGACGTCCGCGGCGAGGCCGGTGAAGACCAGCGCCAAGGTCAGCGTGGCGAGGATCAGCAGCGCGCGGATCCAGCGCCCCTCTTGCTCGACGAGCCGGGACATCATGGCCGGAGTCTACTCTGCACGTCGCGCCGTCAAACGCGCTGCGGCACCGCAGTCGGGCTCAGCGGCGAGGTCCCAGGCCCATGCGCTCGTGGCACTCGGCGAGCGTCTCGGCCGCCAGGGGTGCCAGTCGCGTCGCGCCCGCCGCCAGGATCTCCTCGACCAGGCCCGCTTTGGCCTTCAGCTCGGCGTAGCGCTGGCGCGCCTCGGCGAAGTAGGCCAGCATCCGTTCCAGCAGCAGCTTCTTGGTATCGACACAGCCGGTGCGCGCGGTCCGCTCGCCATCCCAGATGTCCTCGTAGTCGTCGGGACTGAAGACGCGGTGCAGTTGGCACACGTTACAGACCTCGGGGCGTCCCGGGTCGGTGCGCCGGCCGCGCTGCGTATCGGTGACCATGCTCATGATCTGCCTGGCGATGACATCCTCGTCGGCGAAGATCTCGATGACATTGCCGAGTGACTTGGACATCTTGGCCGCGCCGTCGGTGCCCTTCACGACGGGAGCGTCTGAGAAAACGGCCTGCGGCTCGGGGAAGACCTCGCCGTAGCGGCCGTTGAAGGCGCGCACGATCTCACGTGCCAGCTCCAGGTGCGCCGCCTGGTCCTTGCCCACCGGCACGTAGTGGGCCTTGTAGACGGCGATGTCCGCAGCCTGCAGCACGGGGTAGTTGAGCAATGCCAGGTTGACGTCGTCGGGCTGGTGGCGGCGCTTCTCCTTGAACGACGGCGTGCGTTCGACCCAGCCGGTGGGCGTCACCGAGGCCAGCAGCCACATCAGCTCCAGATGCTCGGGCCGGTCCGATTGGCGGAAGAGTGCGGCACGCTCGGGATCGAGGCCGAGGGCCAGCAAGCCCAGCGCCATCTCGTGGGTGTTGCGACGGATGAGCTCACCATCGTGGGTGGATGTCAGGGCGTGGTAGTCGACGATGCAGTAGATGGCATCGAAGCCGTCCTGCATGGCGATGTAGTTGGAGAAGGCGCCAAGGTGGTTGCCCACGTGAGGCAGACCGGAGGGCTGGACACCAGAGAAGACACGGGCGCCGGTGCCGGGTCTGGGGGTCGGGATAGGCGTCGTCGAGGTATCGATCATCGGCTCGCAATCGTGGTCGGGGCTGGTCGGCTCTTCGGGGCCGTCGGCGCTCGACTCTAGCAGGCTGGGCCTGCGCTACGATCGGCGCATGGATCATGATGCCCCGGATATGACGACCGCTGCACCATCGCCCCTGCCTCCGAGGCCCCGGCTGGCCATCTTCGGCTTGGGTACCGTCGGAACCGCCGTGGCCGAGCGGCTGCTCGACCCGGCGTGGATCAGGGCCGTGGGCCTTCGAGGACATCAGGCCCCGCGCCTGGTGGCTATCGCGGACCTCGACCTGGAACGAGAGCGCGGCCTCGCCATCCCGGATCAGGTGCGGCAGGCGACCGACTTTCACGAACTGCTCGAAGGCGATGACGTCGACATCGTCATCGAGCTGATGGGCGGTGCGGGCATCGCGGGCGAGGCCGTGCTGGCCGCCTTCGCCGCAGGCAAGAGCGTGGTGACGGCCAACAAGGACCTCGTCGCGCGCCGAGGCCGTGAGCTTGAGGAGGCCGCGCGAGAGGCCGGGGTGTCGCTGCGCTTCGAGGCGGCCGTGCTTGCCGGCGTACCCGTGCTGGGGCCGCTGGTGCGCGAGCTCGGTGCCAGCGGCATCGACCGCGTCCGGGGCATCTTCAACGGCACCACCAACTACATCCTCAGCACCATGGCCGCAGATGCGCGCGACTATGCCGATGTCCTGCGCGAGGCCCAGGCGCGCGGCTACGCGGAGGCTGATCCGAGCAGCGACGTCGAAGGGCTCGATGCCGCCTACAAGCTGGTGCTACTCTCACGTCTGGCGTGGGGTGGCTGGAGTGATATCGACGCCGTGCGCCGCACCCCGCCGGCGATCGGCGCTGATCGGGCTCCTGGCATCTGTGGCGTCGACCGCAGCCACCTGAGCAGCGCTGCCCGGCTAGGTATGAGCATCAAGCTGGTGGCGCGTGCGGAACGCCTGCCTGACGGATCGGTCCGCGGCGGCGTGTCGCCCATGGCGGTGGCTGCCGCCTCTGCGATCGGCTCCACTGCGGGTGTCACCAACATCGTCGAGTTCAGTGGGGACCCGGTCGGGCGTGTGGCCATGAGCGGACCCGGTGCCGGCGGACCCGCGACCTCTGCGGCCATCCTGGCCGACGTGCTGGCCGTTTCGGCCGGCGCCGGTTCCACGTGGGCGCAGCTGCCAGCGGCTGCCGACCTGCGCATCGAGGATGACCTGGCCGGCGAACAGGGCTGGTTGGTGGTCCTCGAGGGGCTCGATCCACCTGGCCTGCCAGCCGCCATCACTTCGCTGGCGCTGGCCACCACGACCGATGGCTTCATCACCCCGCCCATGACCACGGCGGCCTTGGCCGCCAAGATCGGTCTCCCCGATCAGGCCCTGGCCATCTACCCCATCCTCACGGAGGCATAAACGATGCGGATGAGCCAGGTCCTGCGCCAGTTGCAGGCAGAGCAGTCGAGCCTGGGCCGCCGGCCGCGCCTGATGGAGCGGTTCGCCGACTTTCTGCCACTGACCGACGAGACACCGCGGTTGGGTCTGGGGGAGGGGTTCACACCTCTGGTCCACGCACGCAACCTGGGTCGTGCCATCGGGGTGCCGCAGCTGCATCTCAAGGTCGAGGGCCAGAACCCCACCGGCTCGTTCAAGGACCGCGGCATGGTGGTGGCCGTGGCCAAGGCCATCGAGGGCGGCGCCAAAGCCGTCATCTGCGCGTCGACTGGCAACACCTCGTCTTCCGCGGCGGCCTACGCGGCCAGTGCCGGGATCGAGGCCGTCATCGTCCTGCCGAAGGGCAAGATCGCGGCCGGCAAGATGCTGCAGGGGTTCGCGGCTGGCGCGCGCGTAGTGGCCATCGAGGGCAACTTCGACGACGCCTTGCGCATCGTCCGCGAGATGACGGCCGCACGCGATCCCGACTACCCCGTGGAGCTCGTCAACTCCGTCAACCCCTACCGGCTCGAGGGCCAGAAGACGGCGGCCTTCGAGATCTGTGAGGATCTCGGTGGTGCACCCGACTACCTCGCCATCCCGGTCGGCAACGCCGGCAACATCAGCGCCTACTGGCGGGGCTTCGTGGAGTACCGCGACACCGGCCTGGTAGAGACGACGCCAAAGATGATCGGTTTCCAGGCTGAGGGTGCCTCGCCACTGGTCCAGGGCCACGACTTCGACGATCCACAGACCATCGCTACGGCCATCCGCATCGGCCGACCCGCCAGCGCGCACCTGGCCCTGGCCGCCCGTGACGAGTCAGGTGGCCTGATCGATGCCGTGACCGACGAGGAGATCCTCACCTCCTACCGTGACATCGCGCGCATGGAGGGCATCTTCTGCGAGCCCGCCAGTGCAGCCTCGGTGGCGGGTGTGCGCAAGGCCGCAGCCGATGGCCGCATCGATCCCGGCGCCACCATCGTGGCGGTGCTTACCGGGCTGGGCCTGAAGGACCCCGACACCGGTATGACACTGGCGGAGGCACCGCTGGAGGCAGAGCCGACCGTGGCAGGCGTGCGCGACGCCCTGGGTTGGTGAACCGGGTGCGCTCGGTCGCGGATCTCGTCGGGCGCAGCATCAGCATCGATGTCCCGGCCACCACCGCGAACCTGGGAGCCGGCTTCGACGCGCTGGCCATGGCGCTCGACCTAGCGACGACTATCAGCGTCGCTGCCGTTCCTGCCGGGACGGATCCGGCCATCGATGTGGAGGTGCGTGGCGAGGGCGCCGGCCAGCTGCCCACGGGTCGGCGCAACCGCTTCGTCAGCGCTTTGCTCGACGGTCTGACAGATGCCGGCTTCGAACTCGAAGGGGTCGGTTGGCGGGTGCGCATGGACAACCACATCCCCGTCGCCCGCGGGCTGGGCTCGTCGGCTTCGGCCACGGTCGCGGCGCTGCTGGCGGCGGATGCGTTCAGCGGCGGCGCGCTGGGGCGTGAGCGCATGCTGGAGCTGGCGGCGGCCAGCGAGGGTCATGCCGACAACGCGGCTGCCGCGGTCTACGGCGGCCTCTGCGTGGTGGCGCAGGTCGGCGGGGCCCCGCGCGCCATCCGCATCGAACCGCCCAGCGGGCTGCTGGCCGCGCTCTACATCCCCGACAAGCACCTCTCCACGGTCGCCATGCGCGCGGTCCTGCCGGACACGGTGCCCTTTGCCGACGCCGTCCACAACGTGGGTGCGGCGACGCTGGCGGTCGCCGCACTGAGCCAGGGCCGGCTCGACCTGCTCGCTCCGGGCACCGTCGACCGGCTCCATGAGCCCTACCGCGCGGAGGCCTATCCCGAGCTGCCCGAGCTCATCGACGCTGCCCTGACGGCAGGTGCCAAGGGAGCCTGTCTTTCGGGCGCCGGCTCGACCATCATCGCCTTCAGTGACGACCCCGCAGCAGCAGCCACCATCGCTGCAGCCATGGAGCGCCGCGCACAGGCGCTGGGCATGACCGGGCGGGCCGCGGTGCAGGCGGCCCGTGCCGAGGGCGCACGGGTCATCGAGGACGGTGACGTCCGGCTCGACCGGCCCCCGCGCCACCTCGCGTAGACTCCGCGGATGGCCCGACTCATCGTCCAGAAATACGGCGGCTCCTCGCTCGCCGATGCCGAACGCATCCGTCATGTCGCGGGGCGTATCGCGCGCGATCGCCGTGAGGGTGTGGACCTCGTCGTCGTGGTCAGTGCCATGGGTGACACCACCGACCATCTGACCGAGCTGGCCGCGGCCATCACCGACGAGCCTGATCCGCGTGAGATGGACCTGTTGCTTGCCACCGGCGAGCACATGAGCGGCACGCTCGTGGCCATGGCCCTGCACGCGCAGGGCATCGAGGCCATCTCGCTCACCGGCCCACAGGCCGGCATCCGCACCGATACCAGCCACGGCCGCGCTCGCATCGCCAACATCGACCCAGCGCGAATGCACCGCGAGATCGAGCGTGGACGGGTCGTCATCGTGGCCGGCTTCCAGGGCTCGACTGACGAGTCGTTCGCGACCGGCGAGTTCACCACCTTGGGGCGCGGTGGCTCGGATACCACGGCGGTGGCGCTGGCGGCGCGCCTCGACGCCGACGTCTGCGAGATCTACACCGACGTGGAGGGCATCTTCACCACCGACCCGCGCGTCGTGCCCGACGCACAGCTGATTCCCAGTATCGGCTACGAGGAGATGCTTGAGCTGGCCCATCAGGGCGCCCAGGTCATGCAGACGCGCGCCGTCGAGCTGGGCTGGGTCAACAACGTCGTCATCCGGGTGCGTTCCACGTTCAGCGATCACCCCGGCACCAGCATCGAGGAGGTATCGGCAGTGGAGCTGCGCGACAAGGTCCGGGCCATGGCACTCGACCGCAAGGTCGCCAAGGTCACCATCGTGGGCGTCCCCGATCACCCCGGCATCGCCCGCTCGATCTTCGAGCCCATGGCCGACCAGGGGCTCAACGTGGACATGATCGTGCAGAACGTCGGCCATGACGGCAAGACCGACATGTCCTTCACCATGGAGCGGGCCAATCTCTCCCGCGCCCAGCGGCTGCTGGATCTGCTGGCCAACGAGCTGGGTTTCGAAGCAGTGCAGACCGACGCTGCCGTGGCCAAGATCAGCATCGTGGGCGAAGGCATCCACAACCATCCCGGTTATGCCGCCCAGATGTTCGGCGCCCTCGCCGACGAGGGCATCAACATCAGCATGATCTCGACCTCGGAGATCCGCATCACCTGCATCATCGCCGAGGACCAGATCGAGGCCGCGGCCAAGGCCATCCATCGCACCTTCCGCCTGCAGGAACCAGAGACGGTCGAGTCGGTAGAGGCAGGCGGCGCTGCCTGAGATGGCTGGCGCCCCGCCCGCCTATGTCTCACGGCTCGAACGGTTCGAGCGTGTCGGCTCGACGCAGGCCATCGTGCGCGAGTGGCTGGAGGCGGGCGTCGACGAGGTCTGCGTTGTGGTCGCGGACGAGCAGACCGCCGGCCGTGGCCGGCTCGAACGTGAGTGGCTGGCCGCCCCAGGACGGGCATTGCTGGTTTCGGCAGGGTTCCGGCCGCCGGCGCTGCCCGCGCAGCATGGCTGGCGGCTGGCGGCTATCGCCTCGGTGGCGATGCTCGGTGCGGCCACCTCGCTGCTGGGTCCGACAGCCGACCGCCTGGCGTTGAAGTGGCCCAATGACATCATCGCCATCCACCGCGGGCGCATGCGAAAGGTCGCGGGCGTGCTCAGTGAGGGCAGTATCGAGGGCGGGCACCTGCTGTCCTCCGTTGTCGGCATCGGCATCAACGTGGACTGGCCGGCGACTGACTATCCGGCTGATCTGGCCGATTCGATGTGGAGCCTCTCCGAGGCGTCCGGTCGTCGCCGTATCGACCGGGATGCGCTGCTCGATGCCTGGCTGGAGCGCCTTGGGCCGCTCTACGAGGTCCTGTGCGCGGGGAGCTTCGACGGTCTTCGCTGGGCTGATGCGCAGATCACCACCGGTGCTGCGGTCGAGGTGGAGACGGCGTCGGGTCGTGTTGTCGGCACGGCCGTGGGCATCGACCGCGAGAGTGGTTCGTTGCTGGTGCGCACTGGCCCCGGCCGGCCGCTGGCTGCCATCTCAGTGGGTGACGTGGTGCGCTGCTCGGTGCAGGACGCGGCCGGGCAGCTGTAACGGCTAGACTTCCCCGGTGTTTTGGAAGGGGAGAGGGCGTGCTTCGGTCGCGGCTGTCGTCGTTCCGTTCGATGCGGATCGGGCGGCGGTGGCGGCTGCCCAACGAGATCCCAGCGCCTTCGCACAGTCGTATCGGAAGTACGTCTACCCGTGACAATAGGCAACTAGCAGGGCAGGCTGAGCGAGGGGTATCCGGGCTCGCCTTCGGAGCGTTGCGGCCGTCCTGGGCCGTCCTACGGGCTCACAGGGGCAGCTCGGGTTCGGGCGCCACCGCGGGTGAAGTGGGACAACGAGGGATCTGCAGTAATTACCGGAGATCAGGCCCCGACGGCTGGAGGATCTCCACATTTCTGCGTACATCGCCTTTGTCCAGTGACCGATTGGTCACTGACTGCGCCCGTCAGTGACCCATGGGTCACTGGGCAACCCGCGCGGTCTCATTGAAACTTGTTTCACTCGGCAGCACGAGGCCCCGGCAGTCACCCGCCAGGGCCTCGGTGTCTACAAATGTGGACGATCTACGCGTCGGTCTCCCTGACCACCCAGGCGGTCCCTCGTGGGACCACGGCCACCGGCTCGGCATGCGCGCGCATGGCGGTCTGCAGGTCGCTCAGCGAACGCCAGTCGCCACGGAACCCGATACGGACGGCGGGGTCGGCCAACAGCGTGCCCTCACCCGTCCCGACCGTGCTGGCGTGCTCGAGCTCGATGGTGTCCACCAGGACTTCTACATAGTCCTCTTTGGCCAGCATCCAGTCGGCGGCGGACGCGGTGTCAGCGGCGGACATGGCGTCCTCGGTCATGGTCCAGTCCTCGGTCGTGACGTTGGGGTAACAGATGTCTCCGGGCATGGTCCTTCTCCTCCTGGGGTAGCTGGGCTTCGTACAGGTCGCGCCACCTGCCGCGGCCGGTCCTGGGGATGTCATCGAGGCTCAGGTAGCCGTAGCGGTCGCGGTCGACGCGGCTCATGGCGTCTCCACCGGCGCGGTGGCCTCCCCGTGGAGCACGGGCACCAGCACGCCGGAGGCGAGCGGTAGCGGATTGTCGCAGTCGAGCACCACGAGCCGGATGCCGTCGGCCTCGGTGATGGCACTGGTACACGTCATCGAGAGCCGGTCCAGCTCGGCGGCGAGAGCGTCAGGGCGCACGGCGATGGTCTGCGCGGCGTTCTGCACGATCATGCCGTGCAACATGCCCATGCCCAGCTCTGCGCCTCCCAGCAGCAGCAGCATGAGCAGCGGAGCCACCAACGCGAACTCCACCAGTGCCTGCCCCCTGACGTGCCCAGCGTCCGGCAGGAGGGCTCGCAGGTGTCGAAGTGGCGTCCTGATACGTTTCTGGGCTTTGCGGGCGTCCTGGGGGCTTGTAGCGCGTCCTTCTGCGAGACCGCAGATGCAGTAGTCCCAGCGGAAGGGCTTCACAGCCACCGGACGGCCACGTTGCCGGCCACCAGCAGGCCGCAGGTGAGGATGAGGATGCCCAGCACACGGGCACGGGCTTGATCGAGCATCGGTCTTACTCCCCGATGGGCCGGGAACGAAAGCACCCCCGGCGGAATGCACCTGGAGTAAGCAGGCGCACCCACACCGGGGGTACTGTGCCGCTTACTCCGGCGTGGAGGAGGGTACGCCGGGGAGGAGCGGCAAGGCAATACTACCCGGGGGTATCGGCGCCCTCGCCTGGGTAGCCGTTACAGCGGCCCTGGGCTCGCATCTCGCGGAACCAGGCGAGCGGACAGTCGAGGCATGGCCGCTCGGCGCGGGCTGACTCCTGCCACAGCGCCAGCTCGGCGAGGTCCATGC
>JBBSAV010000084.1:0-13314 GCA_038251965.1 Candidatus Limnocylindrales bacterium | reverse complement strand
GTGGTGCCGAGAGCCAGATTCGAACTGGCGACACCGCGATTTTCAGTCGCGTGCTCTACCAACTGAGCTATCTCGGCCCGCCGCTGCGGTCCGGCTATTAGACCACAAGTTGGCAACTCCGCACAAGCGTCGAGGAGCAGGCTGGGCCAGGGCCAGGATGGTTAGCGATTCTTCACCAGTGGAGACCGTACGAGAACGTTTGCGCGTGCTAGATTGAGGGTGGCCGAACCCCCGTGCGCGGGGGACGGGGGAACCAATCCCACCGGGGGATCCTTCCCACTTGGGGCGAACCGCGGAACGTCCGCGCAGGCTGTGACCGCAGCCGAGCCCGACAGCTCACCTCGCAGGCCAAGCCGTGTCGTCATCGAGGTGTCGTCCCGTGGCTTGGCGTCAGTTGCCTACGCTTCCAGTCCAGGCGTTCGCGGCTGCCCTCCCCCACCCCAGCACACTGCAGCGGAACCTGGCGCTGGACCTGTCATCCGCCGTGGGCCTGGGCAGCACGATGGCGGTGGTAGGCGTGCTGCTCCCGTCGGTGGCGCGGCGCGAGGGCCTCGACACCATGGGCCTCGCCGTCCTCGCGGCCCTGCCCTTCCTGGCCAGTTTGATGACGTTGTTCGCTGGTCGCATCGGGCCGCGGTCGCCGGCGCGCATGTCACTGTTGCGTTCTCTGGGCACCCTTGGCCTGCTGCTGGTGCTCATCGCACCCGATCCCCTCTTCATCGCCCTGGCCATCTTCGGCTTCTGGATTGCGTTCTCGCTGGGCTCGCCGCTGCAGCAGCGCATCTGGGCCACCATCTACCCCTCTGCGGACCGCGGACGGATGCTGGGCTACGTCGGCACCAGCCGATCGCTGGCTGGGATGCTGGCACTCTCGGCTATCGCCATCGTGGCCGCCGCGCACGGCTTCGGCGCCATCGTCGCGGTCGTGGCGGTGGTTGGCGCCGTCTGCAGCCTGGCGGTCAGCCGCATGGCCGTGCCGGGCATCGAGGTCAACCACCGCTTCAGCGCAGGCGATTCCATCCGTTCGGTCACCGGCCAACCCATGCTCCGCAGCATCACCGCCGCGCAGTTGCTCTTCGGCGCCGGCTTCGTGGCGGCTCCAGCGCTCATCGCCATGGTCTACGTGGATCGATTGGGCCTGGGCGTCGATCAGATCGCACTCGCGGGCCTGGCGAGCTACGGCAGCACGGCCGTCACCTTCAGCCTCTGGGGTCGCCTCGCCTGCCGTGCCGGCGCGCTGGTGACCATCTCGAGCGGCACGCTCATCGGCGTCGTCGCCATGACCGTGTTCGCCTTCGCCCCGACCTTCGGGCTCGTCCTCATGGCCACGGTGCTGCTGGGTGCCGCTGGTGCCGCGGTGGACATGTCGTGGCCGCTGCTCATCGCCGACCACGCGCCGGCGGATCGCCAGGGTGAGGTCTCCGCCGGCTTGAACTCCATCATGGGTTTCCGGGGGCTGCTCGTGCCCTTCCTGGTGATGGCGCCCATCCGCGCCGGCATCACCGACGAGACGGGTGGGCTCCTCATCGCCGCGCTGTGCATGGTGGCGGGGGCGGTGCTGTACGCCCGACTGTCAGGCCTGGCCCTGCTCCCCGGCCGCGCCGCGAGCGGGCTGCGGCTCCGCCTTCAGCGCAGCCCCGCCAGTTCCCTGATACCGCTCTCGTCGATCTCAGGCTGGCCGGTCAACCTGCGCAGGCGGTTTATGCGGTCCAGCGTCGCGGGATGGGTGCTGAAGAGGCCACTGGAGCTGCTGTCGAGCTTCTTGACCGGGTTGACCACGTAGAGGTGCTGGGTCGCCCGGTTGGCGACCTCCAGCTTCTCGGTGTCGAGCGTGAGCTTGGCCAGGGCCCGCTCCAGGCCGTAGGGGTTGCGCGTCAGCTCCACGCTGCTGGCATCCGCGAGGTACTCGCGCTCCCGGTTGACCGCCATCTGCACGAGACCCGCGAAGATCGGCGCCAGGATGGCCACGGCCAGCCCCACGACCATGATCAGCACCTGCGCTCCACCACCGCCGCTACTGTTGCGGCGGCTGCGGCCCATGCTGCCCCAGATGGTCATACGCGCCAGCATGTCGGCCAGGAGAGCGATGGAGCCGACCAACACGCCGACCAGCAGGCTGAAACGGATATCGTAGTTGGCGACATGGGACAACTCGTGTCCGAGCACGCCCTGGAGCTCCTCTCGGTCGAGCCGGTCGAGCAGGCCGCGCGTGATGGCGACGCTGGCATGCTCGGGATCCCGTCCTGTGGCGAAGGCGTTGAGGGCACTGTCCTCGATGATGTAGACCTTGGGCTCCGGCACGTTCGCCGCGAGGCTCAGCTCCCGCACCACGTGGACGAGCTTGGGCTCCTCGGCCTCTGACACCTCACGGGCCTGGGAGATGCCCAGCACCATGCTGCCGCCGCCGTAGAAGGCGCCGATGGAGAGAGCCAGCGCCAACAGGCCACCGATGGGCACGAACCAGATGGCATTGGTCGGATCGCCGGCGATGGCGAAGCCGATGAACCAACTGATGGCGCCGAGGATGGCCACGATGGCCACGATCAGCAGGATCGATCGCCGCTTGTTGGAGCGGACCTGCTGGTCGAATGTCTCACGGGCGGGCGTCATGGCACGGTCATTCGCAACCTTGGGCCCAGCGTGGACCTCGGGGCGACCTTCTAACCCTGACGAGGCGGAGGGGGCGGCTGCTGGGGCGGCCCGCCGACCGGTGGCGCCGGGGGTGGCGGTGGTGGTGGAGGCGGTGACTGCGAAGGCAGTGGTGGTGGGGGCGGTGCGGGCTTGTCATCGTCATGGCCGAAGCCAAGATCCACCTTCGGGACCTGCGACGCCTCCGGCTCGGCATCGAAGAACTCCCGCCCGGTGAACCCGAGCGGCCCGGCGATGAGTGCGTTGGGCAAGGTGGCGATGGACGTGTTGTAGTCGAGCACCGAGGCGTTGTAGTGCTGCCGCGCGAAGCTGATCTGGTTCTCGGTCGTGGTCAGCTGCTCCTGCAGCTCCAGCACGTTCTGGTTGGCCTTCAGCTCGGGGTAGTTCTCCACGGTGGCGAACAGCGAGCGCAGGGTGCCGGTCAGGGCATTCTCCGCGGCCGCCTGCTGATGCGGATCCGTGGCCCCAGCGGCGACCGCGTTGGCCCGCGCCTCGGTCACCGCGGTGAGGACGGACTGCTCGAAGCCCATGTAGCCCTTGACCGCGTCGATCAGGTTGGGGATTAGGTCCCAGCGTCGCTTGAGCTGCACCTCGATCTGGGCAAAAGCCTCATCGATACGCAAACGGCGCTGCACCAGGCCGTTGTAGATGAGGATGCCGACAGCGAACAGGATCACCGCGATGATCCCGACGATCAACAAGATCTCCATCAATACCTCCGATCGGCGTCGGGCAGCCAAGCGGCCATCCCGCCCCGAAAGGGTACTCGCTCCGAGGCCGTGGATGCACACGCAGGTCGGGGCATGGCCCCTCGGGACCATCGGACCCAGCACAGCAGTGGCGGTCGGTGCATCAGTGGCAGTCGGTGCAATGGATGTCGGCCGGTCTGTCGCCGGCGATGAGCCCCGCCACCCAATCGACCAGGCGGACGCCCTGGACCTCGACGTCGTAGAAGGCATCCCGCCAGAGGATCGTGTGGTCCGTCCCCGGCGCGGTGTAGCTGGCGATGTCCACTCCGGCCGACGCGATATCAGCCTCGTTCTGGTCGATCAGTCCCAGCAGGTCATCGGGGGCCACGCCGACCAGGCCCGCGTAGAACGACTGTGCATCATCATTGGCAAAGTCGAAACGGGCGAACGTGATATCCGGCGCGTGCTGCCCAGCGTAGCGATAAAAGTCGGGGATCCCCCACTCACGGACGGTGATGCCCTCGGTCTCGGGCCAGTCGGGAATCGCCTCGGCGGTGCCCCAGAGTGAGCCGATGAAGGCGTTCAGCACGGGGTCACTGGGATAGGCGCCCGATCCGTCACCGAGGGTCACGATACGGGCCTCCGGCAGCATGTCCGCGGCCAGGCCGGCGTAGAGCGGCGTGGGGATGGAACCGGCACTGACGCCGGTGACCACCAACTCAGCCACGTCCGGATACGTCGCCACCAAGTGGTCGAGCGCGGCGAGGCCATCGTCATAGCCGTGGTGCTCGACGATCAGATCGTCGGCATATCGCGTGGTCTTGCTGCCCAGGTGGCTGTCACCGGTGCAGTAGGGCACGTACACGAACGAGTAGTCGGCGAATGGGTTCTCCGGGTTCTCGAAGTCGAAGACGCCGCCACGTTCGGCCAGCGAATCGGCCGTGAAGTCACTCGAAGGGGCGTAGGAGGTGTCGGGGCCATCGAAGGCGCAGGTCGCAGCGCTGAAGCAGGCACCGCCACCCTCGAAGTACAGCACCACCTTGTGTGGGTCTCCCACGCGCTCCAGATAGTGGACCGGGCTGCCGTCCGCACAGCTGGTATCGGGGCCGCCGTCGAAGGGCGTCCACTCCTCCGCCGCGGCGACCGCCGACGTCGTGGAGGCGGCGAGCACGGAGAAGGCAGCAATGAACTGCAGGCGATGTCGGACGAGGTTCATCCCCCGAGAGTACGCAAGCTGGGCCAGCCGCGCAGGGATCGGTCAGCTCGCGCGCATGCGGTTGTTGCGCGGCGAGTGCTCGACCTCGGCGAGGCCCAGCGTCTCCAGCACCGGCGGCACGTAGTTGCCGAAGCGTCCACGCAGGCCCTTCTTGAGGCCGTACCAACCTCCGACCGGATTGTCCGACGCACGGCCCCATGCTTCGACCGTGTCAGGCTTGGCTTCCTTCTGCTCGTCGGCATTGCCAAGGAGCATCCAGTCAGCACGCACGCGCAGCATCGCATGCAGGTCGTCGATGCAACGGAGGTGGTAGCGCAGTTGCGTGGCGCCCACCTGCACGACCAGCGCCGGCGGGTCGGCCGCAGCGTCGCGGTAGGCTTGGAACGCGGATGTGCCCGGCGGCGTCCGGAGGATCCAGGGATCCTCTTTCGTGCCGCTACCCTCGACTCTGGTGTCGACCATGTGCTGCCTGCTCCTCTGGTGCACGTTCCTGTGGAGGGCCGCAGCGTAGCATCAGAGACTGAGATCTCTGGCCATCCATCGCAAGCGAGGTCGATCCGAGGGCAGCACGAGGGAAGCAACCAAGGCTCTTTCGGTGCCATGGCCCGCTCTCAAGGCGCTGCTCGCCACCAAGGCACCGCGCGCGTTTGCGTGGCACTCACGTGACGGACGTCCAACCCGTGTTGCTCGTCCCTCCTTTGCCCCGGGCGCAACCCACGTGCACATCGAGCATGTATCAGCACCCCCACGCAACTCAGCGGCCCAAGGGGCGACGGACCTGTCGGTTGTGTGCGTGGGAGTCAAACGCTTGGGGGGATGAGCAGACCGTTTGGTGTCCGTCCGGTTGATCTCGCGGCGCGGCTGCCGAATGTCAATGGCCAAGTGACCGCGTCGATGGTCGCGCGGGGACCTTCGACGGTGGTGGGCGGTAGAGGACTCGAACCTCTGACTTCCTCGGTGTAAGCGAGGCGCTCTGACCAACTGAGCTAACCGCCCGCGGGTGCCGCGATGGTACCGCCGGGAACGGCCGCACGCGAGGTTTGCATCAGGGATGGGATGGTGCCCAGGCCGGGACTTGAACCCGGATGAGTTGCCTCACACGCCCCTCAAACGTGCGCGTATACCAATTCCGCCACCTGGGCCAGGTGCTGTGATCGACGTGGTACCGCGGGAGGGACTTGAACCCACACGACCGTAATGGCCACTAGGTCCTGAACCTAGCGCGTCTGCCTATTCCGCCACCGCGGCACGAGATCGATCCACAACGCTCTTCCGAGCGGACTGCGATGGTAGCACGAAGACCGCGGCTACTCCGCGATGTAGATGAACATGGACACCGTCACGAAGATCACCGCCAGGACGATGGTGAACTGGTAAAGGCGCTGCTCCACGCCGCGACGGGTGCGGAAGCTGGACGCATCACCACCACCGAAGGTGGCGCCGAGGCCGGAGCCACGCGACTGCATGAGGACCGCTGCGATCAGGCCCAGGGCCGCGACCAACAGCGCGATGAAGAGAAAGACATCCACGGTTCGAGTTCGACTCCTGTCGTACGTTGCGCCCGGCGGAGGATAGCACGCATCTGGAGCCACCCAGAAGGAGTGGTGCCGGCCGCGCTCGGCTATCCGTCGAGCAGCGAATGCCCCGTCATGCCCGGGGCCGGAGTGACGCCGGTGAGGGCCATGAGCGTGGGCGTGACGTCGGCCAGGACGCCATCGGACAATGACCGCCCTCGCACCGCGGATCCGGCCAGCAGCAACGGCACCGGGCTCAGTGAGTGCTTGGTGACCGGATCCCCCGCTGCATCCTTCATGACGTCGGCGTTGCCGTGATCCGCGGTGAGTGCGAGGAGGGCGCCTTTGCCGCCCGCAGCGACAGATGCCGCGTCGGCGGCCATGACAGCGTCCGCGACACGGCCCAGACAGCCATCGAGGAAGGTGCACGCTTCCACGGTCGCATCCCAGACACCGGTGTGGCCGACCATGTCCGGGTTGGCGAAGTTGGCCACGATCAGGTCGTACTCGCCCGAGGCGATGGCAGCCACGATCTCATCGGTCACACCAACTGCGCTCATCTCGGGCTGCAGGTCGTAGGTGGCGACCTTGGGACTAGGCACCAAGCGGCGTTCCTCGCCTGGCCAGGGTGCCTCCACACCACCGTTGAAGAAGTACGTCACGTGAGCGTACTTCTCGGTCTCGGCGACATGGAACTGCTTCCATCCCAGCCCCGAGACGATCTCGGCCAGGCTGGGTACCACCATGGGCGGATAGGCGACCTCGACCGGCAAGCCGCCCTCATACTCGGTCAGTGTCACCACCGTGGGGAAGGGCGGCACATAACCACGGTCGAAGTGGTCGAAGTCCTTGTCCACCAGTGCGTGCGTCAGCTGGCGGGCCCGATCGGCGCGGAAGTTGAAGTGGATCACGACATCGTTGTCGCGGACGGTGCCGTCGACCCCCTCGATGAGCGTGGGCTTGACGAACTCGTCGTTCTCACCACGCTCGTAGGCGGCGGCAAGCGCCTCACTGGCACTGCCGGCCGGCGTGGTGCCGAAGCCGGTGCCGTAGACCATGGCGTCGTACCAGGCCTTGGTGCGCTCCCAGCGCTGGTCGCGGTCCATGCCGTAGTAGCGGCCTCCGATCATGCCGAATCGCGCGGTCGGGTGAGCCGCCATCAGGCGCGCCTCGAAGTCGGGGATGAAGCTGTCGGCCGAACGAGGCGGTGTGTCGCGCCCGTCGAGCAGGCCATGGACGACGACATCCATCACACCCGCTTCCCTGGCCAGGGCGGCGATGGCGACGGCATGTCCGTCGGTGGAATGGACCCCGCCGGGACCGATGAGGCCGACCAGGTGCAGCCGGGACATGGGCTCGGCGGCCTTCTTCACTGCCGCCAGCAGTACCTCGTTGTGATCGAAGGAACCGTCGGCGATCTCAGCATCGATGCGCGGCAGGTCCTGCAGCACCGGCCGACCGGCACCGATGTTGAGGTGCCCCACCTCGCTGTTGCCCATCTGACCGTCGGGCAGGCCGACCGCCCCGGCCGAGGCATCCAGACGGGAGTTGGGCCACGCCTTCAGCAACGCACGCCAGCGAGGCATCTCGGCGGCAGCGATGGCGTCGACGGCAGGATCGGGACCGTAGCCGAAGCCGTCGACGATGATGAGCACGACCGGGCATGGTCGCTCAGCCCTCGTGGTCACGTGATGGTTCCCCCTTTCGACAGGGTATCCGGAGCATCTGGCTCCGAGCGCTTGGCGCGATGGACTCGCCCTGGACTCGCGGTCGAGTCGGCGCTGGAATCGGCGGTGGAATCGGCTGCTAGCTAGGCGACGGAGCGCTTGGCGGCAGCTTCAGCGGCGGTCGCGGCGATGGCGGACATCTGGTCGGGTTTGAGGCTGGCGCCACCGATGAGCGCCCCGTCGATGGCGGGCTCGCTGATGAACTCCTCGAAGGAGTCGGCCGTGACCGAGCCGCCGTAGAGCACCGGGGTGTTCTCCGCGAATGCCGCGCCGGCGATATCTGCGACGGTGGCACGGATGGCGTCGGCCATCTCAGCCGCGTCAGAACCACGAGCGGTCTTGCCGGTGCCGATGGCCCAGACGGGCTCGTAGGCGATGACGAGGTCCGCGGGCAGGCCATTGCCCTGGGCCATGACGACGTCGAGCGCGGCCTTGACCTGCGCCTGCACGGTCGCCACAGCGGTGCCGGCTTCGCGCTCTTCGAGCTGTTCACCACAGCAGAGCATGGGGCTGATGCCGGCTTCCACGAGGCGGACGATCTTCTGGCCGATGAGCGCATCGGATTCGAACTGGTCACGACGACGCTCGGAGTGGCCCACGATGCACCAGCTGACCAGGCCGACCAGCATGCTGGCGGCGATCTCGCCGGTGTAGGCGCCCTTGGCCTCGGCATGGACGTTCTGGGCACCGACGGCCACGTCCGTGCCGGCCAGCGCGTCCTTGACGGGCGCCAGCGCCACGTACGGCGGGCAGATGATGCGGGTGACGCCGGCCACGTCAGTGGCCTTGGCGATATCGACGGCCAACGGACCGGCGTCCGCTGGGGAAGTGTTCATCTTCCAGTTGGCAGTGATGATGACGGGTCGCATGGACCCAATCATAGGTCGCCCGGGGCTACCGCGGTGGCAGCCTTCGCCTCCATGCGCACGAAGGCCCGTTGGACGCGCGCACGGCTGATCCCGAGCACCGTCGCCAGCTCGGTGAAGGACGCCTCCGGCACATCCTTGCGGGCACGGGCCACGGCCTGGTCGACCGTCGAGAGCTCACCCAGACGACCGTCAGCCTCAAGCTCGCCGATGAGACCGACCTGGTGCGAGCTCGAAGCGACGCTTCGCTCGAGGTTGGCCGTCTCCGCGTTGAGGACGCGGTTGAGGTGGCCATGCAGCTGGCGCATCACCAAGCGTGATTCGATCTCCAGCACGCTGGCGCCGGCACCGCAGTAGCGCAGGAAGGCCAGGATGGTCTCGGTCGACTTGCTGGTCACCACGCTGCGGCCGCGTCGGAGCCGGTACGAGAGCCTGAAGCCAGCCTCATCCAGCCGCTGCCGGAGCGTCTCACCCTCGGTCGCCTCAACCACCAGCTCCAGGTGGGTGCCGCGACCGCCAAGGCTGAGGGAGCCAGCCGCCAGGAAGCGGCCGCGCAGCCAGGCCGCCCGACAGTGGTCGCGCGCCGAACCCCAGGTGAAGCCGGGGTCTGAGACGATTCCATGGACGGACTCGTCCCCCTCGAGCCGGACCGCCAGCCTGGCCACGGCCGGAGAGCGGGCGTGGCCCAGGGCCGCCGGACCCAGGCCGATCCGCTCGGCCGCTCGGCAACACGAACGCGGCGGATCGATGGCAGCCAGCTCGGCACGGATGGTCTGCACCAGTTCGCGCTCTCGAGAGTCAGCCATGCGCGGCAGGATCGTTCAAGCGCCGCGAACCGGTGCGGGGGGGCGATTCGTGGGGCGTGCCTCGAGCAGGCGCAGCAGCGCCTGCGTCAGGCGTCTTGGGTCGTGCCGGTGCGCATTCTCGGGATCGACGACGGCCGCCAGCTCAAGGCGCGGCCGGACCTCGTCGGTTGGCAGGTCGATACGAACCGGTTCGGCGGGATAGCCCTCGGGCACCCGCGCACTACTGTCATCGTTGGCCAGGACCACGTCGATGAGGTCGCCGACTCCGTGCGCGGATAGGGCATCGACGTGCTCCGAGAGCGTGTAGCCCTCGGTCTCGCCGGGTTGCGTCGCCACGTTGGCCACGTACACACGCAGGCCGTGAGCCCCCAGGATCGCCGAGCGGATACCCGGCACCAGCAGGCTCGGCAACAGGCTCGTATACAGCGAGCCCGGACCCATCACGATGAGGTCGGCGGCGCGGATGGCCTCCACCGCATCGGGACTCGCCTCCACGCTAGCCGGGCTGAGCCAGACCCGGCGGATGCCGCGCGAGCGCATGATCTTGGACTGGCCCTGCAAGTGCGTGCCGTCGGCCAGCTCGGCATTCAGATTGAGCGCCTCTCCGGCCACCGGTAGGACCTCGCCGCGGACCGCGAGTACCCGGTTGGACTGTCGCACGCCCTCTTCGAAGTCACCCGTGATGTCGGCCATGGCCGCGATGAGCAGGTTGCCGAAGGCGTGGCCGGCCAGACCGGGCTGCGATTCCGTGGCCGGGAAGCGGTATTGCATCAAGCTGGACATGGTGGGTTCGACATCCGCCAGCGCGGCGATGCAGTTGCGGATGTCCCCCACCGGTGGCACACCCAGCTCGCGGCGCAGTTGCCCGCTGGAGCCACCGTCGTCGGCCACCGTCACGACGGCGGTGATGTTGCTGCTGACCTCCTTGAGACCGCGCAGCAGCGTGGACAGGCCGGTCCCGCCGCCGATGGCCACGACACGTGGACCGCGCGCCCGAGATCGCCGCTGATACACCATCTCGACAAGCGGCTCCCAGCGCGCCGGGAACGGCTCCAGCAACGTATCAAGCAGCCGCCAGAGACCGTACAGGAAGACACTCACGCCGATGCCGATGACGACGACCGGCCGCAGTGGATCGGGCAGGAAGTTGAGGCTGACGAGCTCGAAGAGCTGACCGGCGATACTATCGGCCGGAACCTCGCGGAATAAGGCGCGGATGAGCATCGCGCCGGCGGTGGCGAGGATAGTGAGCCCCACCAGCATCACCAGCAACCAGCGCTTGACCCCCACGCCCGGACGCAGCCAGCGGCGCAGCCGATGCATGCGGCCGTCCTGTCCCCCGTCGGTCATCGACGCCGCTCGAGCTCCCGATGCCAGACGGTGACCGGACCCATCTGCAATGCATCCAGCTGGCTCGCCAGCGCCTCGCTGATGGCGACGGAGCGGTGGAATCCGCCGGTGCAGCCGATGGCGATCGTCAAGCGCGTCTTGCCCTCGGCGAGATAGGCCGGGATCACCGTGCGGAAGAAGCCATCGAGATGCTCCAGGAACTCCTTCGTGATGGGCTGGCCCAAGACGAAGTCGCGCACCTCCTCGGTCTGCCCGGAGTGCTCGCGCAGCTCGGGTCGATAGAAGGGGTTCTCCATGAAGCGCACGTCGAACACCAGGTCCGCTTCCATGGGAACGCCGAACTTGAAGCCGAAGCTGATGACCTGGAGCGAGAGCTGATCCGGACCGGGCTGGGCGCCGAGCGCATCGACGATGCGCTCGCGCAGCTGCTTGAAGGCCAGGCCCGATGTGTCGATGGTCGTCTGGGCCAAGTCCCGGATGTCATCGAGCATGGCCCGCTCGCGTGCGATGGCCGAGCCCACGCCGTCGTTGCGGTCATCGAGCGGATGCCGGTGCCGGGTCTCCGAATAGCGCCGGATCAGGACCTCGTCGCTGGCCTCGAGGAATACGATCTGCGGTTGGATGTCACGGCCATGGAGCGCTCCCAGGGCAGCGCTCAGTGCCAACGGGGCGTCACCCTGGCGGACGTCGAGCACGATGGCGACGCGGTCATACCGCACCGGATCATTGGCCACCAGCTCGGCCAGGTCGCGCAGTAGCTCGGCTGGGACGTTGTCGACGACGGTGTAGCCGAGATCCTCGAAGATCTTGCTGGCCGCCGTCTTGCCCGCCCCCGAAAGCCCGGTGATGATCGCGACGTGCTGGTTGCCCGGCCCGTGAGCCCGCGGCAATTGCTCAGACATCGGCCCCTTTCTTGCGCGGACGGCGCTGTAACAGGAAGATGGTGAACTCATAGAGCGCGTACATGGTGCCCGAGAGCACGAGCGGGCTGATGGGATCGCCGCCGGGCGTGATGACCACCGCGAAGATGACTACGCCAAGCAGGACGTAGCGACGCATGGTCCGCAGCTGTTCGACCCGCAGGATGCCGAGGCGGTCGAGGAAGACCAGCACGATGGGAAACTGCATCACCAGCCCGAAGACGAGGAACAGGAAGGTCACGAAGCCGAAGTACGCCTCCGCGCTGGGCAAGGCCACCAGTGAGCCTTCGATCTGGAAGCTGAGCAGGAACCCGACCGCGTACGGCAGCGTGACCCACGCCACCAGGGCGCCCATCAGGAAGAACACCACCGTCATGGGGATCCAGGGCAGCGCCGCGCGACGCTCTCCGGGGAGCAGTCCCGGCGCCACGAAGGCCCACAACTGGTAGAGGACCACCGGCAACGCCAACAGCATGCCGACGATGACGGCCACCCGCAGATAGACCATGAAGCCGCCCGACAACGTCAGGAACACCACCTCACCGTTCGGGAGCGGCGTCAGCAACAGCTCGATGAGCGGCTCGGCCAGGATGAAGCCGATGACCGAACCAAGGCCGATGGCGATGACGCTGATAGCGACGCGACGGCGCAGCTCAACCAGGTGGTCGACCAGCGGCATGGCGAAGCCATCCTCCGACCTCGCTGCTGCGCCAGGCAGGATCGACGGATCTGCGACGGCGCCGCTGTCGGCTCCGTGATCGTCAGTCATGGGCTGTCATCGACCTGCGGTCAGCTCACCGGGGCAGGCCCGGCGACTAGGCGTCGTCGTCGGTCTTGGGCCTGGCTGCCGCGCCTGGCGTGGTCCCACTCATGGTGTTCGGCTGGGCCTCACCGCGCAGCGTGTTCGGCGCCGGCACATCATCGTTCGTCGAGCTTGACGCCAGCGAGGTCGAGTCGGTGAGATCCGATGAGGCCTTGCGGAACTCACGGATGGTCTTACCCAGGGCGTTGCCCATCTCCGGCAGACGGCGTGGGCCTACCACCAGCAACGCGATGACCAGGACGATGATGAGTTCGAGAGGCCCTATGTTGAAGGGCATACGATCCTCCGACGACGTGGATCAGACGCCAGCATCGTAGCACCCCGTCGTGGGCGCATCAGATGGCAGCCTACGCTCCCGGGGGCGCGGGTGGTGCATCCCCGGGGCCGTCGCTGGCTGCCGCACCCGTCGCCTCCGCGGCCTGGTCAGCGTTCTCACTGCCATCGGGCTCTTGTGGCGTGGCATCGACACGCTCCGACGGCGGGATGAACCAGGAGGGGTTGGAGATGCCGTCGATGCCGCCGTCACTCGTGACCGGCCGGTCGTCGAGCATGGTGATCAGGCCCTGCGCGTTGGTGTCCAGTGTCATCACACGCAAGTCGATGTCCAGACCATCGCGGTGGAGGTAGGCGATCTGATCGCCATCGGGCGAGAACTCTGGGGCGAAGCTGTCGCCATCGGTGGTGAGCTCGACGCGGACGTCGCCGCGGCGGGCATTCATGAGCACGATGTTGCGACCGGTGCCGTCGGTCGCCT
>JBBSAV010000083.1:0-13385 GCA_038251965.1 Candidatus Limnocylindrales bacterium | reverse complement strand
TCGAGCGCGCCCCAGCGCCCGTCGTCACCCTTGTCGGCCAGCTCGAGCTGCTTGAGATGATCGATGGTGGCGGGCTGGCCGCTGTAGGCGTCGGGGTCGGCCGGTGTCCAGGTGGTGTTGGGCAGCACGATGGCGCTGGCCTTCCTGTCGCTGGTGCCGAGCTTCGAGCTGGTGCCGAGTTTTGCGGGGGTGTGCGGGGTGGCAGGCTGGCTGTCAGCCCTGGTCACGGCCGCGTCCTCGGCAGCCGTACCGCGCTTCCTTATCGCCACGTCAGCAGGCCCTTCCGTGCCGCGTACAGCACCGACAGCTCCATGATGCCGACGAACAGGAGCATGCCCAGGAATCCGCGCAGAAGCAGGTCATCGAAGACCAGCGCCCACAGCGCGATGAGGACCACCTCGATGTCGAAGGCCACGAAGAGCAGCGCGTACAGGTAGAAGGACAGACCGAAACGGCCGTGCGTGTCGCCGTAGGTGTCGATGCCCGACTCGTATGGCAGGCCCTTGTGCCGATCACCCTTGCGGCGGTGCGTGATGAGCCACGACAGGCCGATGGTGAGGAACACGAAGCTGAAGCCGGCGATGGCAAAGCCGATGACGTACCAGAGCGGAGCGGTCAATGACGGTTCCTTAGGATGAGCCGCGTTTACAGATGTGCCCGAACGTCCGAAGCCGTCGCCGCGGGAATGTTGCGGGCACAGGTAGATGTTACCGCAGGCGGCAGGGCGGCTGGTTGTGCATCATGGTCGGTATGGACGGGTCCGAGTTCGCCTTCATCGGCCTTGGTGCCAATGCGGGAGAGGCACGCGCATCGCTCGAACAGGCTGTGACGGCCCTGTCCAACCTGCCCGGTGTGTCGCTGACCGGGGTGTCTCGGCTCTACCGGACGCGTCCCGTCGGGCCGGTGGCGCAGGATGATTTCCTGAACGCCGTGGTCAGCCTGCGTGTGCCCGCCGGGGTCTCCCCGAAGGCCGTCGCCACCCCACAGGGCGTCCCACGGGCCGCCGCCATGGAGCTTCTCGTCGCCCTCAAGGGCCTGGAGCGGGCCATGGGCCGAGTGGAGCGGGAGCGTTGGGGACCGCGGGAGGTCGATCTCGACCTGCTGCTGTTCGGCGATCACGACTTTCGCATCGAGCGCGACGAGGCGGCACAGAGTGCCGACCCAGCGCGTGGCAGCGCCCAGTGGCTACAGGTGCCCCACCCATCGGCCCACGAACGGTCGTTCGTGCTGGCACCGCTGGCTGACCTGGCGCCCGACCTGGAACCGCCCGGATGGGGCGAGTCGGTGGCGGCGGCGCGCGCACGGGCCCTGACGGCCGAAGGCCCCGATGCTGTCCAGGTCATCGGGGAGTGGGACGACGCGGCCAGCCGCTGGAGGGACCTGGGGTAGCCCGCTACCCGCCCCAGGGACCGAGCCGCTACCCACCCCACGGGTGAAGTGACGGAGCAACGTCCCGCCGACTGTCGAATGACCCACCCCACGGGTGAAGTGACGGAGCAACGTCCCGCCGACTGTCGAATGACCCAGCAGGCGGGTGGATCGACGGAGTCGCGGACGTTCGACCCATCGGGCGGGTGAAACGACGGAGCTGGTGCGGGTGGACGGGCGAAGTCCGTCGGCTCACCCACCCTGTGGGTAACCGCAGGTGTGGCGGCTACACACAGGCAACCGCATCGGGTGCGGCGTGGTGGAGGGCTCGCAGGCGTCGCAGAGGGCCAGCGCGAGCGTCAGTGGCGGAAGTGGCGCCGCCCCGTGAAGACCATGGCTAGGTGGTGGCGATCGGCGATCTCGACCGCCATCTCGTCGCGCACCGAGCCGCCCGGCTGGATGATGGCGGTCACGCCCCGTTCTGCGGCCAGCGCGATGGCGTCGCCGAAGGGGAAGTAGGCGTCCGATGCCAGTACCGCCCGGGCGGTACGGTCGGCTGCGCGATGCAGGGCGATCTCGGTAGCCGTCAAGCGGCTCGACTGTCCGGCCCCCACGCCCACCAGCTGTGCGCCTCTCGCTACCACCACCGCGAGGCTGGTGATGTGCCGCACGGCCCGCCAGGCGAACATCAGGTCGGTCAGCTCATCGAGCGTCGGGCGGCGACGCGTGACCACGTTCAGCTGGGCATGGTCGATGTCCAGTGCGTCCTTCGTCTCCACGAGCAAGCCACCTTCGATGCGATGAAAGTCCAGCTCGGCGATGCCGTAGTCGGCCATGCCGTCTCTTGGCGACAGGGGTACCTTCAGTGCCGCCAGCCCGGGCCGGCCCGCGAGCACCGCGCGAGCACCGTCGGAATATGACGGTGCTGCCACACCCTCGAAGGGATTGAGCACCAGCTCCCGCGCGATGGCCTCATCCACCTCCCGGTTGAAGGCCGCGACCGCGCCGTAGGCGGTCACCGGATCGCCGGCCAATGCGCGCCGATAGGCCTCCCGTGCCTCATCGTGTGAGGCCAGGCCCACCGGAGTGCGCTGCTTGGTGATGGCGCAGGTCGGCGAAGCGAAATCGGATGCCATGCGGTAGGCGGCATCGAGGTCGATGAGGTCGTTGAAGGTCGGCTCCGGGCCCTGGATCTGTGAGGCGTCGGCCAGCGATCGAGTGCGGTGGGTGGTCTCGCGGTAGAACGCGGCGCGCTGATGGGGGTTCTCGCCGTAGGGCAGGTCGCGTTCCTTGCGCAGCACGATGCTGAACTGCTCGGGGAAGCGGATGCCGGCGATGTGTTCGAGATACGCGGCCACCTCGCCGTGATATGCCGCCACGCGCGCGAAGGCCTTGGCCGCCAGTCGCTGGCGAACGTCCGCGGACACCGCCCCATGCCGACGGATCTCATCGACCAGCATCGGGTAGTCGGCCGGATCGCAGACCGCCGCCACGCCACCGAAGTTACGAGCCGCCGCCCCCAACAGCGACAGGCCCGCGACATCGATCATCTCGACCGCCTCGTCGATGGCCACGACGCGACCTTCGACCTGCGGTGCGAAAGGCCGGAGGCAGACGACCACGATGTCGATGGCACCGATGGCGTGCTCGGCGAGGCTCGCGGTGTCGGCCGGGTTGTTGCGGCGCGCCAAGATACCGGCGTAGATCTCCGGGTGGTAGGTCTTGACCTGCCCACCGATGAGTCCGGGCATGTCGGTCAGCTCGGAAACGGCAGCGACCTTGATGCCTTCGTCGGACAGGGCCGCACGCGTGCCATCGGTGGCATAGACCTCGACCGCCTGGTCACGCAGCTCACGCGCCAGATCAAAGATCCCGGCACGATCCGCGACCGAGAGCAGGGCTCGCACTCGGTGCTTTCCTCCCTAGCCCCGCGAACTCGAAGCACTGCGCGCGGGAGCCCGAGTATATCGGCGCGCCGCTCAGCGACCCGACGCGGGGGTCAACGACTCCGGGTGGCGCTCCGCGGCTCCGCTTCGCGCTCGGCAACCGGCTCGTCGCTCGACAACGATGCGAGGCCGCTGCTGACTTTGCTACTCTCGGGGCTGTGAACCAAGACTTCCTCGGCTCGTTGTTCCTCCGCGGTGGCTTCAGCCCGGGCAACTTCCCCGATCTGTTCTACCCCGTCGCCGTGGCGGCGCTTGTCTTCCTGATCGCCACCATCGTGCTCTACAACGTGCAGACCCGGCGGCTCCACCGTCATCCGCCGTTGGTCGCCCTGCAGGAGTGGCTGTTCTGGACGGGACTGGCGTTCTTCGGCCTGCTGCTGGTCTATGCCATCTTCAAGTTCTACTTCGTCTTCGTCCTGGTCACGCTCGTGATCGGCATCGGTACCATGATCTGGATCCGCTTCTTCCGCTTCCCGCCGCTCATCTCCGCCTACAACCGGGTGTTGCGACGCGAGCAGTACCTCAGCCAGAAGCGTTACGCCACGCCGGAGGCGACCATCCGTGCCAAGGGCAGCAAAGCACGCCCCAAGACCAAGCCCAAGGCCAAGAAGAAGCGCTGACCGCGCGCTGACCAAGGGCTGACCCACGGTCGTGGAGATCCTGCGTTTCGGCCCCGGCTTTCGACGAGCACAGCCTCGTGCGGCTGCCCGGGGACTGGCCGACCAGACCATCTGGGCCGATCCGCGCGCCCGGGTCACCGAGTTGGCATTCGCTCGCAGCGCCCTGCTGCCCCCGCAGACAAGCCCCGATCTGGGTCTGTTCATCGTCATCGCCGGTGGTGGCTGGGTGCGGGTGGGCGCGGAGCGGACGCCCATCAACCACGGCGAAGCGGTCGAGCTGCCGCCCGGCGTGACCCATGGGGCCTGGACCGAGGGGTCCACCATGCGAGTCATCCTGGTGGAGGTGCCGGACCACGCCATCGAGGCCCCACACGCCCGACTGGCCGACGCGCGGGTGACCGACGCCGAGCCGGCGCGCGGACGCCTGGCCGAACGGGAGAACCGGCCCCAGGATCACGACCCGTCCGAGGGCGAGCCCTGGTAGTGCAGTTCGAGGCCAGCTGGGGAGGCTACGCTCCGTGGCCCAGCACGGCTCCGAGTTGGGACAGGGCGCGGCCGGTGGCGCCCCAGACGCGGTAGCCGGCCACCGGGTAGGCGCCGTAGCGCAGGTGCCAGCCGTCGCGATCCTCCTCGACCGTCTCGACCGGTGCATCCGGCAGGAAATGCCGCACCGGCACGGTCAGGATGGCCGCCACCTCACGCGCTTCAGGAACCAGTCGGGGCGCGCGTTCGGCGACTGCCAGCACCGGCACCAGCATGAAGCCCGAGACGCGCACATCCACCGTCTCCAGCACACCCAGCGTGGTCACGCCCGCGGCCGCGGCATCGAGGCCGACCTCTTCGAACGCCTCGCGCAGCGCGGTACCCTCGGGAAAGGTGTCACCGGGTTCGCGGGCGCCACCGGGAAGGGCGACTTGGCCGGCGTGGATGTGGTCGCCTCCGGGGCGCACCATGAGCACGATGTGGGCCTCACCGGTCGCATCTGGATAGAGCAGCACGAGGGCGGCTGCATCGCGAGTGGGGCCATTCGTGTCGCGGCGTGCTCCCCGTGGCAGGCGACCGATCAGCAGCACGTGCGCCTCGATCTCCGGGCGCGGTGGCGGCAGAACGGCGGGCAAGAGGGTCAGCCGCTCACGGGCCAGCTCGAAGCGCATGCGCGAAGCCTACGGTGTGTCGGCGAAACCGGGGAGCATCGGCACGGACCCGTCGATAGTCGGCTGTGCCCAAGCCAGGACGCGGAAGGCGCCCAGGTGCCGCGGGTCGAGCAGTCGGCCAACGGCGCCCCGCGCATCGAGGTAGGCCTGCGGCTCGGTCTGGGGATGGCGGCCCAGGTCGGCCGCAGCTCACCCAGGCCCAGTCGGCCGAGGAACTCAGCGTGGGTCGTCGCACCGACGAGAGCCAGGCCGGACGCACCGGCGGCACGTTCGAGGGCGGTGATGTCGACGTGCGCGGTGATGTCGGTGTGGCCGACCGCGCGCAAGGGATCGTCGGTGACGCGGTGCTCGCGATAGGTCAGCAGCGAGCCGGCCATGCGTCGCGGCCCGTAGAGCTCAGCTGCGTCGTGGCCGTAGTCGATCACCAGGATGATCCCGCCCGGGGCGAGTGTCGCGGCGACCTCAGTCAGCCATGCAGGAGCGGCCAGGCAGATGTCAGCGCGTTGGCCGTCACGCAGCTCGACACCATCGGCCGCCAGGTGCGCGGCCAGCGCTGGCGTCGATGGCTCGGCGAGGATCTCGTCGAACCAACCATCGGTCCAGCCCACGTACGCCTCTCGCAACACCCCGTCGCGCCGAACCACCCGATGGATCGGAAGGGCGTCGAGGTACTCGTTGGCGATGACCAGGTCGGCCGGGCCGGTGGGGACGTCGCTACGCTCGGGCAGGTCAACCCGCGTCCACTCGAGGTCGAAGTCGAGACCGACCAGCGCCGTGTCTCGCAGCGTGCCGCGGCCGCCGCCGAACTCTCGCACGCGGAAGGTCAGGGGCTCGCCGGCCACCGAGGGCGCGGCCGCCGGGTGCACTTCCGCGTCGCGAACCGCCGCCACGAAGCGCCCGATGCAGCGGCCGAAGAACGGATGCAGCTCGGGCGCGCTCAGAAAGTCACCGCTGCGTGTCGGCCGCAGATCGCTGACCGCGTAATAGCCCAGGCCAGGTTCGGTCAGCGCCAGCTGCATGAAGCGCGCGAACGTGATGCGCCGCTCGGGCGCAGCCGCGATCTCATCGCGGATGACCTCGACCAGGCGCGGCTCACTGCCGGCCCAGCGGGGGTCGTCGGCCACCTAGTTCAGCCGCTTCTGGCCATCGTCAGTGCTCTGCTCGGTCGAGGGCAGGTCCAGCAGGTTGGGCTGCAGCCCGGCACCGACGGGCTCGCCAGTCGCCCTCGGGTCACGGCGACCGGCAGCCTCAGACACGAACGTCTCACCCTCCGAGCCGGTGCAGACGATGGTGCCACCGACCGGGTCAGCATCGGCGGTGATGGTGCTGCCGGGCTTGAACTTGCCCTCCAGCAGTGCCCGCGCCAGGGGGTTCTCCAGCAAGCGCTGCACGGCGCGCTTGAGTGGTCGAGCCCCGTAGTGGGGATCGTTGCCCTCGCGCCCGATGAGCGCCTTGGCCGCCGGCGTCAGCACCAGCTCCAGGTCGTGATCCGCCAGGCGTGCGGCGAGATCGGCCACCAGCAGGTCGACGATAGCGGACAGGGCCTCCTCGTCGAGGCTGTGGAACATGATGATCTCGTCGATGCGGTTGAGGAACTCGGGTCGGAAGGTGGCCCGCAACGCCTCGGTGACGGCCTGTTCGACCTGTGCCTCGGTGGTGCCGGCGGGCCGGTCGGCGACCAGCATCTGTGAGCCCACGTTGCTGGTCATGATGAGCACCGTGTCCTTGAACGACACCGTGCGGCCCTGGCCGTCGGTGAGGCGCCCGTCGTCAAGCACTTGGAGGAGCACGTTGAAGACGTCGGGGTGGGCCTTCTCGATCTCGTCGAACAGCACCACCTGGTAGGGCCGGCGCCTGACGGCTTCGGTGAGTTGCCCGCCTTCCTCGTAGCCGACGTAGCCCGGAGGCGCGCCGATGAGACGGCTGACCGCGTACTTCTCCATGTACTCGCTCATGTCGATGCGGGTCATGGCACTCTCGTCGTCAAAGAGGAACTGCGCCAGCGCGCGCGCCGTCTCCGTCTTGCCCACGCCGGTGGGGCCCAGGAAGATGAACGAACCGATCGGGCGACGCGGGTCCTTGAGACCGGCACGCGCACGGCGAACGGCGTCCGAGACCGCCTCGATGGCCTCATCCTGGCCGATCACGCGTTCGTGCAGGCGGTCCTCCATGTTGATGAGCTTGGCCTGCTCGCCCTCCATCAGGCGGGTCACGGGGATTCCGGTCCAGGCGGCCACGATGCGCGCGATGTCGTCAGCGTCGACCTCCTCCTTGAGCAGGCGGCGGGCCCCGGCGTCGGCGGCCAGCGCGGCTTCGCCCTCAGCTAGGCGCTGCTGCAGCTCGGGGATGCGGCCGTACTTGAGCTCGGCGGCGCGACCGTAGTCGGCTGCCCGCTCGGCCGTCTCCACCTCGTGCTGGGCGGTCTCCAGCTCCGTCTTGGTCGCGCGCAAGGCGGCGATGGCGGCCTTCTCACGCTCCCACTGGCTCTTGAGCGCGCCGGCCCGTTCGGAGATGTCGGCCAGCTCGCGTTCGAGCGTCTCCAGGCGTGACTTGGAGGCGTCGTCGGTCTCCTTGCGCAGGGCCTCGCGCTCGATCTCCAGCTGGATGCGGCGCCGTTCCAGCTCGTCCAGCTCGACGGGCATGGAATCCATCTCCATGCGCAGCTTGCTGGCGGCCTCATCGACCAGGTCGATGGCCTTGTCAGGCAGGAAGCGGTCGGCGATGTAGCGATTGGACAGGACGGCGGCAGCGACCATGGCCGAGTCGGTGATGCGCACGCCGTGGTGCACCTCGTAACGCTCACGCAGACCACGCAGGATGGAGATGGTCTCCTCCACGTTGGGCTGGTCCACGAAGACCGGCTGGAAGCGCCGCTCTAGCGCCGCGTCCTTCTCGATGTGCTTGCGGTACTCGTCGAGCGTGGTGGCACCGATGGTATGCAGCTCGCCGCGGGCCAACATCGGCTTCAGCAGGTTGGAGGCATCCATGGCGCCCTCCGCAGCGCCGGCGCCGACGACGGTGTGCAGCTCGTCGATGAAGAGCACGACCTGGCCGTCGGAGTCCTTGATCTCCTTCAGCACGGCCTTCAGGCGCTCCTCGAACTCGCCGCGGAACTTGGCCCCGGCGATCAGCGCGCCCAGGTCCAGGCCCACGACCCTCTTGTTACGCAGCCCATCGGGCACGTCACCGCGCACGATGCGCTGGGCCAGGCCCTCGACGATGGCGGTCTTGCCCACGCCAGGCTCCCCGATGAGCACCGGGTTGTTCTTGGTACGGCGGCTGAGCACCTGGATGACGCGGCGGATCTCCTCGTCGCGACCGACGACGGGGTCTAGCTTGCCCTCGCGCGCCGCGACCGTCAGGTCGACGCCGTACTTCTCGAGGGACTGGTAGGTGGCCTCGGGGTTCTGGGTGGTCACGCGCTGGCTGCCGCGGACGGCCTCCAGGGCGTGTAGCAGCGCCTCGTGTCCGGCGCCGGCCGCTTCCAGCAGGCGCTGGGCATCGCCGCCGGCCTGCGAGGCCGCCAGCAGCAGGTGCTCGGTGGAGACGTACTCGTCACCCAGCCGCTTGGCCTGGTCCTCGGCGTTCTCGATGAGTGCGCGCACGCGGGGGTCCAGGCCCAGCTGGCCGCCCTCGACCTTGGCACGACGGGATAGCACCGCCGCCACGTCGACCGCCACGCGGGCGGGGTCGGCACCGAGCTGGCGCAGCGTCATGACGGGGATGCCCTCGGGGTCATCGAGGAGCGCCGCCAGCAAGTGCTCGACATCGAGGACAGGACTCTTCGCACTGGTGGCGAGCTGTTGCGCAGCGAGGATGGCCTCCTGTGCTTTCTGGGTGTATCGATCGAGCTTCATGGCGGGGGAGCGTCCTTTGCGTCTTCAGTGGGTCGCGGGTCGCGGGTCGTGGCTAGAGGGGTGCGGCGGTTTCATGCCGCGGATCGGATTGTTCGATGTGGTCGATGAACGCCTGCGCCTTGGCGCGCCCCTCGTCGTCAAGGAACGTCGGCAGCACCACCTTGGTACGCACACGCAGGTCGCCGTGGCCTTCTGCTCCGAACCTGGGCAGTCCCTGCCCGGTGAGCCGGAAGACGCGGCCGTTCTGGGTGCCCGCCGGGATGGTCAGTGCCAGCCGCTTGCCGGCCAGCGTGTTGATGTGCACCTCCGCGCCCAGCAGCGCCTCGCCCAGCGTCAGCGACAGGTCCATGGTCAGGTCGGCGCCATCGCGGGTGAACACCGGATGCCTGCTGACCCGCACGGTGATGTAGACGTTGCCGCCGCCTTCGGCCTTGCCGGTGAGGCGGATCTTCTGGCCGTCGCGCACGCCCGGTGGGATCGTGATCTGGAGTGTCTTGCTGCCGACCTGAAGGTGGCGTTCGGTGCCACGCATGACCTCCTCAAGACTGATGGTGGCGTCGGCGACCGCATCAGCCGGGCGTGGTGGAGTGGGCCGGCGACCACGTGGTGAGCCGGTCCCGAAGCCTGACGATGCGTAGCCAGCGCCGCTGTCGCCACCGAGTCCGCCGAAGAGCGGATCGATATCGATATGCGGACCAGCGGCCCTCTGTCCCGCGCCACCCTGAGCGCCGCCCCCGCCACCAGTGAAGAAGGTGCGGAAGAAGTCGCTGAACCCGGAGAGGTCTTCCGAGTTGCCGCGGTATTCGAAGCGCACGCCGCCGGGGAAGCCACCGGCACCACCACCGGCGCTGCCACCGGCGCTGCCACCGGCGTAGCCGGCGAAGGGGTTGCCCCCCGCAGCTCCGGCCTGCTGGTAGGCCTTCCAGTTGGCCCCCAGCTGGTCGTATGCCTTGCGCTTCTCGGGATCCGACAGGACCTCGTTGGCCTCGCTGATCTCCTTGAAGCGCTTCTCGGCTGCGGCGTCACCCTTGTTGACGTCGGGATGGTTCTCGCGGGCAAGGCGACGGAAGGCCTTCTTGATGTCGGCCTTGCTGGCGCCCTTCTCTACGCCGAGGGTGGCGTAGTAGTCGCGATACTCCATCCGTCTCCGTCTGTCCCTATGCCACCGCGGGTGGCTGCTCCGGCGGGAACACCGGCTTGTTTACCGCAGGCGTCGGGTGGCTCTTGTGCTCGCCCTTGGCCGGGGCTGCGGCGGGGTTGGGCTTGAGAGGACGGGGCTTGCGCCGCAGGGCTGCACTCAGCACCTGGTCCATGTTCTCGACCAGGACCAGCTTCATCTGCTTGCGAACCTCGTCGGGTACGTCCCGCAGGTCCTTCTCGTTCTTCTTGGGCAGGATCACCATCTTGGCGCCAGAGAGGTGCGCGGCGAGGATCTTGGACTTCAGGCCACCGATGGGCAGCACCCGGCCGCGCAGCGTGATCTCGCCGGTCATGGCCACGTCCTTGCGCACGGGGATGCCAGTGAGGCTGCTGACCATGGCGGTGGCCATGGTCACGCCGGCCGAGGGACCATCCTTGGGGATGCCACCGGCAGGGACGTGGATGTGCATGGTGTGGTTCTCGAACAACTCCCGACCGATGCCCAGGCTGGCAGCGTTGGCGCGCGTCCAGGAGAGGCCGGCACGGGCGGATTCGCGCATCACTTCACCCAGCTGGCCGGTGAGGATGAAGTCCTCCTTGCCCTCCATGCGTGTGACCTCGACCGAGACGACGTCGCCGCCGACCTCGGTCACCACCAGGCCGATAGCAGCACCGGTCTGGTCCTCTGCCTCCAGTTCGCCGTACTCGAAGCGAGTCGGGCCCAGCAATTCCTTGAGCTTGCGGTCGTTGACGATGGTCTTGGACTTGCGCCCCTCGGCCACGGTTCGCGCGACCTTGCGCATGACGTTGGCGAGTTCACGCTCCAGGTTGCGGACGCCGGCCTCGTGCGTGTACGACTGCACCAGCGTGGTCATGGCCTCGTCGGTGATGGCGATATTGCCGGGCTTGAGGCCGTGGTTGTGCATCTGCTTGGGCACCAGGAAGCGCTTGCCGATCTCGGCCTTCTCGCGCTGCGTGTACCCGGGTAGCTGGATGATCTCCATGCGGTCGCGCAGGGCCATGGGGATAGGGTCGATGAGGTTTCCGGTGGCGATGAAGAGCACCTTGGACAGGTCGAAGGGCACCTCGAGGTAGTTGTCGGCGAAGGTGTTGTTCTGTTCGGGGTCCAGGACCTCCAGCAGCGCCGACGAAGGGTCGCCGCGGAAGTCCATGCCGATCTTGTCGATCTCGTCGAGCATGAAGACGGGGTTGTTGGAGCCGCCCGTCTTGATATTCTGGATGACACGACCGGGGAGTGCGCCGATGTAGGTGCGGCGGTGGCCGCGGATCTCCGCCTCGTCGTGGATGCCACCGAGGCTCATGCGCACGAACTCACGGCCCATGGCACGCGCCACCGACTTGCCCAGCGAGGTCTTGCCCACGCCGGGTGGGCCCACCAGCGCCAGGATGGGGCTGCGGATGGTGTCCGCCAACGTGCGCACCGCGAGGTACTCGAGGATGCGTTCCTTGATCTTCTCCAGGCCGTAGTGGTCCTCGTCGAGCACGATGGCGGCCTGCTTGATGTCCAGGTTGTCCTCGGTCGACTTGTCCCAGGGGAGGCTGGCCAGCCAGTCGACATAGGTGCGGATGACCCCGACCTCCGGTGAGGCGCTGGGGATCCGGCTCATGCGGTCGACTTCCTTGAGCGCCCGCTCCTTGACATCCTCAGGCATGTTGGCCTCTTCGACCTTCTCGCGAAGCTCGTTGACCTCAGCCTGCTGCGGATCGTCCTCGCCCAGCTCGCGCTGGATGGCCTTCAGCTGCTCACGCAGGATGTACTCACGCTGCGTCTTGTCCAGCTCCGACTTGACCTCGGACTGGATGCGGCCCTTGAGTTCCAGGATCTCGATCTGGCGGGCGAGGAAGACCGAGACGAGCTTCAGGCGCTCGACGACATCCAGTGTCTCCAGCAGCTCCTGGCGCTGCTCGGTGCTCATGTCCGGGCTGTAGGCCACCATGTCGGCCAGCAGGCCGGGCTCACTGATATTGCGTGCCGCGACAGCGGCCTCTGGGGGGACCGGCGCGCCCGACTGCACGTACTGCTCGATCTGCCCCTGCACGGTCTGGACCAGGGCCTCGACCTCGAGATCTTCTGGCGCCTTGTCCCCGACCAGCTCGACCCTGGCCGAGATGTACTCATCGGTCGATTCGAAACCCAACAGGCGCAAGCGCTGCTGACCCTGCACGATGGCACGTACGGTGCCGTCCTGGGCCTGCACGATCTGGGCGATCTTGGCCAGCGTGCCGACTTCATACAGCTCGTCGGTGGTCTCGATGTCCTCGCGCTCGGCCTGGCGCTGGGTGACGAGGGCGATGAGCGAATCGGCGCTGACCGCTTTTTCGAGTGCCTTCACCGACTTGTCGCGGCCGACCTGCAGCGGCACGATCATCTCGGGGAAGATGACCGTCTCACGCAACGCCACCAGCGGCAGCACACGCGGTCCACGAGTCGACTGCTCGCCTTGCTCGACGGCCTCTTCGGGCGCGCCGTTGGTGCTGCTCTCGGGCTTCTTCGATTTGCTGGCCATCAGATCTCCTTGGCGGATCGGTCGCGGCTCGGGGGGTGTGGGTCGCTTGATGTGGTTTGGGGCGTCTTGTCTGTCCTGGGTCCGGGCGTACTGGGATCCTCGCCATCTTCTCGGACGGCGGCTTCGCGTTCGCTGTAGAGCTGCTCCAGGATCCGCATCCCGAGCCGCTCCTCGAGCTCGAAAAGGACGCGGACCCCGGCCAGGTTCACGCCCAGGTTCTGGGTGAGATGCCGGATCCACAGGATCCGGCGTAGATCGATCTCCGAGTAGAGGCGGATGTTAGTGGGGGTGCGGGCTGGACAAACCAGCCCCTCACCCTCATAGATGCGTAGCGTTCGGGGGTGGACGCTGACCAACTCCGCGGCTACGCTGATGACGTAGACCGGCCGGCTGGCGTCTGGCGCGCTCCGTCCCCTTTGCGCACCCGCTCTCTCGGCCACGGTGTCAGACCTACTCGCCCGACTCGCGTGCGGTCACTTGCTCGTCACCCTGCGACGTGGCCGTTACGGCAGCGCGTCCGTCGGTGACCGTCGAAACCGGGATCTGGCGGGGCTTGGCGGCCTCGGCACGCGGGATGCTGAGATGGAGCATGCCGTTCTCGAACGTCGCGCTGGCAGCGTCCATATCGAGCCCGTTGGGCAGCGTCAGCGTGCGGCTGCCGCTGCTGCGACGCAGCTCGCGATAGACACGCTCGCCCTCCTGCGTCTCACGCTCGGCCTGCTCCCTGACGCCGATGGTCAGCGTGTCCTGGTGGACGGTGATCTCGACATCC
>JBBSAV010000082.1:0-13519 GCA_038251965.1 Candidatus Limnocylindrales bacterium | reverse complement strand
GGGCGGGTGAAACGACCGCGCCTCACCCATCGCGCCGCTGTCTCACCCACCGGGCGGGTCATCCGACAGCGCCTCACCCATCGCTCCGCTGTCTCACCCACCGGGTGGGTCATCCGGCGGAGCCCGACCATCGCGCTGCTGTCTCACCCATGGGGCGGGTGAAACGACAGCGACCCACCCATCGCTCCGCTGTCTCACCCATGGGGCGGGTGAAACGACGGAGCATCGGTCGTCCTACCCACCGGGTGCATGAAATGACGGTTCGGCGGGCTGCTGCGGTCCCCGGCTCCGCTCCCTCACCCATGGGGCGGGTCGCAGGTGATGCCTTGGCACCAGGGTGCGCTGGTACACCTGCCTACGGCTCCGCAGGCCGAGGGCGCTGCGCCGTACCAGCCTGCGGCCGACCATCCCAGGAGACCGACCATCCCAGGAGGCCGGCCATCCCATGGGGCGCGACGCTGCGAGGGGACCGACGTGAGAGGATCGCTGTGCGCTTGGCGGAGCGCCTGCGTCGGGGAGCAGGTCGCGTGTCCATGAGTACCGATGGGATCATGGCGCTCACGCGGGGGGATGGGTGACCTCGGTCTTCGTCGACAGCAACGTCCTGCTCGATGTCATCGCCGACGACCGGATCTGAGGCGTGTGGTTCAGTGGGTCGCTGGAGTGAGCGGCGGACAAGGCGATGCTGGTGATCAACGCTCTCGTGTATGCCGAGGTGTCGATCGGCTTCGACTCGATCGAGGTGTTGGAGGACGCTCTGCCACCCGACCTGTTCCGCCGTGAGCACTTGCCTTTGGAAGCGGCGTTCCTGGCCGGGAATGCGTTCCTGTACTCTCGAGATGCCGGGGGAACAAGGCGCTCACCGCTGCCCGACTTCTACATCGGTGCACATGCCGCAGTCGCCGGCCATCGACTCCTGACCCGCGACGCGGCTCGCTACTGAACGTACTTCCCCAAGCTGGAGTTGATCGCACCGGACGGCGGCCGAGCGGTACTCACCGACTAAGCGTGAGATAAGTCCGCAGTCATCGGTGCTCGATAGAGTCAGCACATGAAGCCTGACATCAAGCCTCAGCGACCCGTGACCTGTCGGCCGTTCCCCTCCTGGTCGATCCGGCTCCCGGCGTCATTCCGCCACGTATTCGTGCACGAGGATGAGAACGACTACTGGCATGCCCGAGACGGGCAACGGTCGGTCTCAATGAGCAGCTTCGAGCTAACGGACGGGAGTGGACCTGTCGCCGCGGACCAGATCCTGGAAGAGCTGACCGCACCAGATGGCCGGCCGCTCGCGGCACGGCCACCAGGTCTTCCGGGCTGGGCGGTCGAGGACGAAGCGCCGCAGCCTGCTGCCGCCTCGCGGTGCCTCTACGGGATGCTAGCCGTCGACGGTCGCGTGTTGATCGTCACCATCACGTGCGACGACCGCGAATGGACCACCAGGACGTGGTGCTCGATCCGCTTCCACCGGACCGTCTCGTCCCAAAGGAGGGCAGTGGCCTGATCCCGCGGGATGAGTCGTGTCGCGGGCTCTGCTCGTGGCTTCTCCCGGAGCCGAGCCGTCAGGAGTCGGCGGTTGCGTCGGCATCGGAGCGTCGGCCGTCACGACGGTCGGCGATCAGTGACGCACCGATGGCGGTCGCCAGGATCCCCACGATGATCGCCAACGAAAGTGGGATGGGGATGGGCGCGATGTCGGCTAGCAGGATCTTGCAGCCGGCGAAGATAAGAAGCGCAGCCAGGCCGGACTTCAGGTAGCGGAACTTGTCCACCGCACCCGCCAGCAGGAAGTACAGCGAGCGCAGCCCCAGGATGGCGAAAGCGTTGGAGCTGAAGACGAGGAACGTGTCCGTCGTCACGGAGAAGATGGCCGGCACCGAATCTATGGCGAAGAGGATGTCGCTTGACTCCACGACCAGCAGCACCGCCAGCAGTGGTGTCGCCAGGCGTCGGCCATCCTCGATGACCAGGAAGCGCTGCTCGCGGTAGCCGTCCGTGGTGGGGATGAATCGACGGAACAGGCGCAGCAGCGGATTGTTCGTCGGGTCCATCATGTGGTCGTTGCGCTGCGACCACATCCGGTAGCCGGTGTAGAGGAGCAGGATGCCGAACACGTAGATGGCCCAATGGAATGTGTCGATCAGCGCGGCGCCAAGGCCGATGAAGATGGCCCGGAACACGATGGCGCCGAGGATTCCGTAGAAGAGCACCCGGTGCTGATACTTGAGTGGGACGACGAAGGCGGTGAAGATCAGCGCGAAGACGAAGACGTTGTCGACCGACAGGCTGAGCTCAAGCACATAGCCGGCCAAGTATGCGGTGCCGTCGTCGACGCCGCGCGCCATGAAGACGAGCGCCCCGAACGCGAGGCCCAGTGCGATGTAGAAGGCGCTGAAGACTGCGGCTTCACGGAACGACGGGGCATGCGCCTGTCGATTGAAGACCAGCAGATCCAGGGTCAGGACCGTGCCGATGGACACGGCCAGGGTGATCCATAGGATGGTGTCGGTATCCAAGCGAGAAGCCTCCGGGCACGGCGTAACGTCGCGCCGAAGGTCTCCGCCGACCGCGCTCCTGGAGCACGGCCGATGTCGGCGGGACGACGCGAAGTCGTCCGTGTTGACGCCGGCATCCGGGTCCCGGGGTACTCCCCCTCGGGTGATCGGATGCTAGCAGACCCTCCGCCGGCGCGGGACCATCCGCCGGCCGAGGATCGTCGGGGCCGCCTTCTTTGACCGCCCGGCTATGCCGCCCGCTTCGACCCTGAGTTGGTGATGCTCGACGAGGAGGGCCACCAGATCGCGACCGAGGGCGAGACGGTTACCGGGCGTTGCGGCACCCTGGAACCCGGCGTCCTCTCGGTCGACCTGGGGGCTCTGGATCGCACACTCGACCCATCGGCTTCTGTCAGGCCCTGACCGCGACCGATGATGTAGACACACCCGCATGCTAATGTACCTACATGACCGACGTCGGGATCCGTGAACTGAAGCAGCGTCTATCGGAGTACTTGGACCGGGCAGAACGAGGGGAGGTCGTGCGGGTCACTGACCGCGGGCGACCGAAGGCGGTACTCGGTCCCATCCCAGGTCGCGCGCGCATCGAGGACGGGATCCGCGCCGGTTGGATCACGCCAGGGACGGACGCGCCGCTTGGTCCGGTGCACCGGTCGAGGACGCCCCGGCGCGTGCTGACCGTCCTGGCCGAGGACCGCGGCGAGTGAGCACCTACGTCGATTCGAGCGCGCTGCTCAAGCGCTATGTGGAAGAAGCCGATTCGGACGCCGCTGACGCGTTGCTGCGAGCCGATCGGGCGCTGCTGACAGCCCGACACACGATCGTGGAGGTCCGCCGCAACCTTGCTCGCCTGCTCTCGGGGCGTGACCTCGCTGCAGCGCGAGCCACGTTCGCCAACGACCTCCGTTCCTTCTCCATCATCGAACTCGACGAAGCGACCTGTGAGTCAGCCGCCACGATCGCGGAAACGACAGGTGTGCGAACGCTCGATTCCCTCCATCTCGCTGCGGCGCAACGAGTCGCCGAACCCGGGTCGGGTTTCCTGACGTTTGACCTGCGCCAGGCGCAAGCTGCCCGTGCGCTCGGCCTGACCGTCCTGACCGCCTGACCGCCTGGCCGCAGTGAGCGGCGGCTAAGGGCGAGGATGCTCGCCGTTGCAGTCGTCGTCGCTGGCGATGGACTCGGTCGCTGATGGTCATCCGTTATTCAGGCGGTCGCGGATACCCCCCTTTGAGTGCCGTCAACTCTGGGCCACACCCGTGGGCGTCCGCCCTGGACAGACACGAGTGACCGAACCATCGTAGGACCGCCGATGGTGCTTGATCGCCAGGAGCACACTGCCCTGGACCTTCGCGTGCGCGTCCCACCAGATGAGCTTCAGCGCTGCCCGATAGCGAGGCCAGTTGGGCGCCACATCCACATCCCGCACCACCGTGGCGCCGGTGAGGGTCGCAGCCGTGTTCTTGTCGGCCACGCCGCTGATCAGGGTGCTTCGCTGGACCGTCTTCCAGCCATGGGAGGTACGACGTTGCAGGAGCAGTCGATAGCCCACCGACCGGTGCTTGGCTGAAGACCCGTAAATCGTGGGTGCGCGAACGTGGATGCGTTGCAGATACCACGTGCCGGCAGCGCCATCGTAGCGACAGCGGGCGCCAGGCTTGGCCTTCGTGTCGGTCACGTGATACTTGCCGTGCACGCCGGATTGTCCGATCTGCGCAGTCGCGAGGGCGGGACCCTGTACGCCGATCGCGAACACCGCCACCAACGTCATGGATAGCAAGGCCCGGAGAGAACTCCGAACGGTCGACGAGCGCATGGCCACCTCCACGTTGTTTTCCCCCGAGTGACTCTACGCCCGTCGGGCCAGCAGAATCAACCACGGACTTGCCCAACCGACCCTCGCATCGCGAGCGATGAGGACCTGCCCGTCCTGAGGTCGCGCGGGCACGAGTCCGGCTTCCGTGTCGTTCGAGTAGTCTGGCCGGCATGACCGATGCGATAACCCTTGGCGACCAGGCGCACGTGGCCCTCGCAGCTTATGAGGACCTCGCGAGTCTCGCGGAGGACATCGAGGACGAGTGGACCTACGTCACCGACCTCTCCGCGGCGTGGAGAGGTCGGATCGAGGCGGTCATCGACGAGCGCGGCACGGAGACCATCTCCGCGATCCAGGTGTCGGCCATCAGCCGCGCGGTCGATGAGATCGCCCGCATCAGTGACCCGCACCGCGCCATCGACTGGCTCTCGACGTATCCCCAGATCGTGCTCGTTACGCTAGGCGAGCAGCCATGAGGTTCCAGGACGCGGCACAAGACGCCCGCGCGATCACCTACGCGGCCATCCAGGCAGAACCCGTCGTCGCCCAGGCAGCGGGCCTGCTTGCCGACGCCACTCCGGCACAACGGCTGCTGGCCAGGGCGGTGATGAACGGTGAGACGCTCGACCCCGAAGGCTGGCGGACCATGTTCCCGACGCTCTTCGGGCCCGATGTCGAGCCTGCCGCCCGGGAACGATCGGGGGCCGTCCTGGCGGTGTCGCTGGCCATCGCCGACCGAGGCGATCAAACGCGCAACCAACTGCGCGGTGCGCTAGTCGAATCGCTGACGATCGAGCTGCTCGCTCGCCGGGTGGGCACGGCGGGCGTCCGTCGTGAGCGGCGCATCCTGTTCGATGGCGTGCGAGCGGAGATCCACCCCTACGACGTCACCGTCGAGCGCAGGGGTGCGGCGGAGGCCTACGACTGCAAATGGGGCGCTCGCGGCATCAACGCGGACGTGCTCTACCAGCTGGAGGACGCGCGCTCGAATGCCGAAGCTGAAGGCGAAGTGCTCCGCGTGGCCCTCGTCGTGTTCGACACGGAGCTGTCGTGCCAAGTGCGGCTGGAACGGCAGACGGCGGCGCATGACCAGACCGGCCTGGTGGCGATCGAGTCGTTGGGGTCGCTCGCACTGTAGGTGTAGGCTCTGGGCCATGGCCCTCGACCGGCTGGCCCGAATCGTGCTCCTCGTGGCCCTGCTTGGCAGCCTGCTGCTCACGACCGGAGGCTCGGTCCTCGCCGAGTGCTCCCAGCTCGACCCGTGGCCTTCTCCGACGGGATAGCGCATCGAGAGGAGTTCAGCGTGGCGTACTGGGTCGCAAGCCTCGTCCTCATCGGTTTCGGGCTCCTGGCGGGGTTCAGCATCGGGCAACCGTTCTTCCTGGTCGGGATGGCCATGCTCGTGCTCGGCGTGTTCCGCCATCGTCCGCTGATCTTCTGGCCACCGATGCTGGCCGTGGTCGCCTACAACATCGTCTATTGGACCGTGGCGCCCGGATCGTGTCTCAGCACCATGTCTGCCGTATATGCTGGGCAGACCGTGTGCACTAGTCTGCTCGGGATCAGGTACGAAGGGGAGGGTCTCTACAACCCATCGCTGTGGCCAGCCGTGGTCGCCGGGTTGGTGGTCGCCGCGGTGGTGCTGGGGGTCACCTTCGTCACGTTGCTGCGGCGGGAGCGCCGCGGGCGGCGAGCGCAATAGACGAGCGAGAGTCACGACGTGGAGCCGCGCGGCGTCCTGTGGACCTTCGAGAGGTCGGTCACTTTGACCACGTTTTCACCTCGGTCATAGGTCCGCCAGACGCCGGCCCGCCTGCCTCGCTCGAACGTGCCACAGTGAAGCATCGACCCATCGGTGCGGAAGAACTCCCATGGCCCGCAGCATCGACGATTGTGAGTCACTGGCGGCATCCCGACGGCCGCCACCGAAGGTATGGTTGGTGCAGCCATGTCGATGGCAGATACCGGTGTGCACCGAGGACGGATACGAGCAGCGCCCAGTCGATCGAAAGGACAGTCGCCATGAAGACAACCAAGGACAAGCAGGTCGTGGTCAGCGCCGATTTCGCAGGGTTTCCGCTGAAGGAGGCCGTCAAACAGCACTTGATCGACAAAGGCTGGACGGTCGAAGACCTGACACCGGTCCAGGAGGAGACCCCCATGTACCACCGGGCCGGCTTCATGCTCGGCGCCAAGATCGCGGAGCGGGAGTTCGAGAAGGGACTGGCGTTCTGTGGCACCGGCATGGGCATCCACATCGCCGCTGGCAAGGTGCCGCATGTGCACTCGGCCGTCTGCGAGAGCGTGTCGTCCGCCAAGCGCTGTGCCACCGGCAACAACTGCAATGTGATGGCCATGGGCGCCCTCTTCACGGCGCCACACCTGGGGATGGCCATGGCAGACGCGTTCCTCGATAACTCCTTCGGTGAAGGCTACGAGGACTGGGAGGGCTTCGACGACTATCACATCGTCGGCTACGAGGAGACCGACAACTTCGACTACGAGGCCTACAAGGCCAACGGATTCCATCTGGCCGACGAGCAGGAGCCGAAGCTCGCGCCGTGGCCGAAGGGGCTGCCGTTCTAGGCTGACCCGTGTCCAGCGCTTTGTGGATCTGCACGCTCATCACGCTCGTCAGTGCTGACCGGACTGCTTGGCCCAGGCGCAAGCGTGGAGGTCCAGCATGGCAGTGAGACGGGCGCGACCGATCGTTCCCTTGGTTTTCATGCTCTTGGTCGGGACCGCTCTCCCGGTCGCCGGCCAGACGATCGACGTCGTTCCGACGATGCCGCCCGCTCCCATCTGCCCAGCGCAGGTCGCCAGCCCTGAACCATCCTCCGACCCCCCAGCGTCCCCTGGCGCCACCGTATCGGCGAGCCCCCTTCCTTCGCCTGACCTAGCTGGCCACGTCGTCCGCGCGCTTCCGCCGACGCGCTCGACGACGCCGGAGAAGCTACGTTTGTGGCACGGGTCATGGGACGAGCCGTGGGGTGACGTAGCGATCGCACCCCGCACGGGCGCCGTGGTCGCGACCCTCCCCGAAGGGCCGTTCCGGACGATCCTGTGGGGTGGCGTTGGTGTGGATGATCGGCTGCTTGACGATGGAGTGATGATCGACGACTCGGGGGCGACCCGCGTCCTGCCGGCAGCGCCGATCTGCCCGCGCCGCGACTTCGCCTGGTCGGTGGCCGGCTCCGGCGTGATGATCTGGGGCGGGACCGATGATGCGGGCCGCCCGTTCGGCGATGGCGCGTACTACTCACTCGCGTTCGGGACGTGGAGCATCCTGCCCCCGGCCCCGCTCCCTCCGGGACCCGCGGTCGCAGCGGGGAACGCGGTCCTCGTCCGCGATCCAGAAACCGGTCGCGCCGTGCTGAGCCGCATCGAGAACCTGGATGACGGGCCGATGTGGACGCAGCCCGTTGATGTGCCGCTTCCCGCTGGCGCACAGTACGAGGTCGTGTCCGGCCGTGACAGCGCACCACTTCTCGTCTTCAGCATCGACCCCGGAAGGTTCGCCTACGCCGCCTCGAAGGCACTCGAATACCCGCACGAGGGTGACTGGACGCAGCTCGGCCAAGTGCCCTTGCCGGCCGGTGTCGGGGGCCGTCCCGTGACCGGCCGGGCGACCGAGCGAGACCTGACGATGTGGGCACGATCGACCGACGCGGCCTACCCCGGAACCGACCTCTCGGGTCCATACGGCGTGATCATGCGGACCAACCGGCCCGGCCGGCCCTGGCAGTTGACGGCGCCCGCGCCAGAGGAGGCCGTCGGCGACCCTTCCCTTGTGCTGTCGCCGACCCATCTCATCAGCGCCCAGGGCATGGTCGCGTACGACCTGATGGCTGAGCGATGGCTGCGTCTCCCGTCACGGGCACCCTCGGCGTCCTCGGCGCGCTTTGGGTCGCCGGAGGGCGCGACGGCGTGGTGGAGTGACAGAAGGCTGTGGGTGTTCGGCGGCCGCGCGCCCGACGGCAGCATGGAGAGCCGCCTCTGGACGTTCACGCCGAAGTTGCCACGGAACGAGCGGCCGCTGACCTACCGGCCGGATCTCTCCGGCTACGGCGAGGGCTGCCTGGCCTTCGCCACCGAGGGTACCTGGCGTCTGCGCGGCAGCCCCGATGACCAGCTTGTGGTCTGGACACAGTCGGGCTCCAAGCGCCAGGACACCAACTGGCCCGAAGGTTGGGTGGCACGCTTCGACCCCAAGCTCAAGGTGGTCGATACCCGTGGTCGCGTCCGCTATCGCGACGGGGACGTCTGCCGTACCGACCCCGGAACGGGTGGATGAGCCCCCGACGAGCGTGATCCGGCTGCTCTTCACGGGCGCACTGGACCCGTGAAGCACCTGTCGGCCGCTGTCCACAACAACGCCGTCTGGTGCGATGCCGTGTGCCGAGCCCTTGGCTGCGACACCATGTGGATCGAATGCCTGTGGGTCAACCGCAGTCCTGCGCCCTCGTACTACCCCAGTGCGGTCACGCTCGAGCCCGTCCGGGTCACTGAGCAGGTCGCGCGCGTGCGCACGATGCTCGACTGGCCCATTCCTCGGCCTTGGTCGGTCAAGGACAGCTTCGGCAAGCTCGACCTCGCGCCGCTCGGCTTCGAGGTCCTGTTCGAGGCGAAATGGATCGGCCTTTCGCCCGACCACGTGCTGCCAGGCTCAGCGTTCGAGGATGCGATCTGGGCGTCCGTGCGACACGACACCGAGTTGGTCGCATGGGAACAGGCGTGGCGGGGTGGCGGTAGCGGTGACGCCGTGAGGTCAGAGTCGGCGCGCCTGTTTCAGCCGGCACTCCTTGACGACCCCGACATCCGAGTCCTCTCCGGCACCCGTGATGGTCGGACGGTCGCGGTGGCCATCGCCAGCCGCTCCGACAATGGCACCGGGCCGGTGGTCGGCATCTCCAACATCGTGCTGAGCGGTGACGGGCCAGAGGCCGACCGATTTGGCGCGGTGGCCGCAACGCGTCGGGCGTTTCCGGGACTTCCGATGGTCGGCTACGAGCGCGGCGTTGACCTCATCGCGATGGGGGCCCTGGGCTTTCGGTCACTGGGGCCGCTGCGAGTCTGGACCACGAGCCCGTGAGTAGACCGGCGATCCGAGTGACACTCGCGACGTCGGCTCTGGCCAGGGGCCGGATCACTCGGTCAGCTGCGGCAGGGCTCCGCGGATCCTGCCGTGATGGAAGCGAACCCGTCCTGTGGCGAGTTCCGCCTTCAACTCCTCGGGAGTCGCCCGGAGCAGGTTGCCATCGATGTCCAGCACGCAGGCGCCGACCTGGTCCGCCGGGAGAAGGTCGATCGTCTCACGCGCCGACCCGAGCATGCGATGCCATACCCGGCCAAGGTCGGCGGCATCGGGGGGCCGGTCGGAGTACGCCAGCTGTTCGACCTCTTCGGACGAGTAGCGCGCCGTCCGCGCCGCCGTCTCCAGGACGGCCCCTGGCCCAAAGCCAGGATCCTTGCCGGAGGCCGCCCACGCGAGGTAGCCCAGCGGCTGGACCCGCTCGTCGCAGACGATGACATCGACCCAGTCCCGAACCTCCAGTCGGCCGATCAGTGCCAGGACCTTGTTGGTGGCGAGGTCGAACGGGTGCAGGATCAAGCCCAGGTCGTCATGTTCCTGGAGCGGGAAGAAGCGAAATGCGCTGTCGCGAGCCCATTCCAGCCGCACCCTGTCAGTGCCATCACTGACGTCGGCTTCCACGAAGCCGCTGCGTTCCCGGATCACCCGTATCTCGAACCCGTTCGCCACCAGCAGCGACCTGTCCGCCTGCCAGCTGTGTTCGAGCGCCTCGCTGGTGTCGTGAAAGAGGTCGATGGCCCGTGAGATCCTCGACGCGCCTACCAGCTCGTTGAGCGCGACACCGCCGGCCACGTAGCTCTCCCCCGAGGAGATGCGGTTGGCGGCGATCAGTCGGCAGACGCGGCGCTGGAGTCGTGTGAGAGCCATCGTCTCAGGGTAGCCGCTCGGCGGTAGGTGTCCCGGTCACCATGTCGCTCGATCTCGCCGAGTAGCCGGAGCCGGTCCGCGTTGGTCATCGGATGGTAGTCGGGACGCAGGAACCAGAGGCAGCTGATCCTGCACTCCTCGATGAGGCGGTCGACCTCGGCGGCGACGTCGACATCGTTCTCGACTTCGACGTGTTCGCTCGTGCTCATGCTGTCGCGATGATAGGCGACGCAGCGGCAGGCGAAGCCACCGTGTGTCGAAGCCACCGTGGTGAACTCGGCCGCACGACTTGTTCCCAGGTTGGTATGGCAGTATGGCCATACTATGGCGACTGTAAAGATGACCTTCAGCCTCGACGAGGCCACAGCAGCGCGTCTGGGTGAGACCGCCGAATCGCTGCATCGACCCAAGAGCATGATCGTCCGCGAGGCCATCCTTGAGTACGCGGAGCGCGTCGGTCGTCTATCCGAGACCGAACGACTGCGGCTGCTCGCGCTGTTCGATGAGGTCGTGCCGGCCATCCCCGACCGGACGCAGCGCGCGGTCAACAGTGAGCTGTCGGAGGTTCGGCGAGCCCGTCGCGACGGGGGGCGAGAAGAGACCCGGCGGTGATCATCGTGGACACCTCCGCGCTCATCGACAGCCTTGCCGGGCCCCGGCGGTCGGCTCCCAGGATGCGGGCGCTCATCGAGGCCGGCGAACGGCTGGCGCTCCCGACGCTCGTCCTCTACGAGTGGTGGCGTGGGCCCCGGTTGCATGAAGAGCTGGCGGCCCAGGAAGCGCTCTTTCCCAGCGAGTCGGCATTGCCATTCGGGGTCGAGCAGGGGGAGGCCGCGTCCCGGCTGTACCGGCTCGTGAAGCGGCCTCGCGGTCGCGAGATCGACTTGGCCATCGCAGCGCACGCCATCAGCCGCGATGCCCAGCTCTGGACCCTCAACGCTTCGGATTTCGACGATGTCCCGGGTCTTGTGCTGGTCCCGCTCGCGTAGCGGGTCGAGTTTGATCCGTGACTACAGCGCTGACCGCGGTTCGCTCCAGCCAGGCCAAGCGTAGGCACCATACGACTCCGCCGTCCAGGGGTCGATCACAGCGCCTACGACGAAGGGTGTATCGACGTCCGAACCGCTGAAGAACTGGCCGATCTCGAGGATCCCCTCGGGCGCGCCGCGGGCACCCGCCAAGCGTGGCTGACGTGGATAGGGTCGCTTGAGCCAGGTGGCGACGTGTGCGTTCGCCCAGTCCCGAGGGTCCGGCTGGCGTTCGAGCGTCTCGACGAAGCCGGGCGTGGAGAGGGCTGCATCTACGAGCTGGCCAGGTGAGGGGTAGTCCACCGGGCCACCGGCGAGCGTGACGTCGGTCGAGACCGATACGCGGTCGGTGCTCCGCGACCCCTCGAATCCAGCACTGATGTGGATCGCCCCCGGGGGCAGAGGCTGCTTCCGCAGCCCGTACCGGGGAAGCCCGGCCAGGGGAACATCCTCGACTGCGCCCGGCTTCAGGCGACCCGCCTGGCCGACGTCTCCGCAGCCGTTGCCCCGCGCGTACTTGGGGATGCTCAGACCGGTTCGTAGCAGGATGCCGTCGCGGAAGAAACGCTTCTTGTAGGTGGCAGCGGCGCCGGTCCAGGTGCGGCCGGGATCGAACAGGTCACTCGTGTCTGCCCTGACGCTGATGGGCGGGCAGTCGAGATCCTCGAAGCGTCCGTTGTGGCGGATCGTCCGATGACTCACGTTGCTCACGCGCAGATGTGCGAGCAGCCACTGGCCTCGTCGCAAGGTCGGGTCCTTCACCCACAGCTCCACCTTGATGCCGTTCTTGGTGGTGGAAACGGTCGGTGCGCCGTGAGGCCGGAAGCGCGGAGTGCGTTTGCCCTCCTCGATGGGCTTGGACAGGACCGGCCGCGCCACTCCCGGCGCTTGAGGCGCGATGGCGATGCCGCAGGCCGGCTGGTGCCAGGCCATCGCCGCTGTCACCTTGATCTCAGGCTGTTCAGCCACCAGTTCCACGGTCGTGGCGCAACCACCCATCACGGTGGTCGCGGCTGCCCCGGGTGGCTCGCCCGCAGGCGCCGGCTCGGTGACTCCGAGGGCTGTCACGCTCGCGATATACGTCCCCGGAACGAGGGTCGCCGCCAGCATCCCCTCCGGCGTGGTGGGTTCGGCGGCCCGATCCAGAACGCCCTCGAGCACCGCGGCGCCTCCATCTGACGGGGTGACCGTGATGCCGACTCGGCAGCCGAGCTTGAAGGGGCATCGATCGCCGCCAGTGCGGATGGTGATGTCCACGCCTGGGTCAGTCGCGGTCATCGCTGACGAAGGGACGAGCCCCGCCACGATGATGGCGGCAGCCAAGAGTGCTCCTGTTCGCATCGGTTTCTCCTATTGGTCCAGTCGTATCCGTCCGCTCGTGATGTGCACTGGCACGCCCAGGGCCTTCTCCAACTCCTTCTTGCGCGCCCGCATACGCCCCACGTCGTCGGGGTCGTACATCAGGCTGATCCGACCAGCACTCTCATCGAGGCCGACGGACCACAGCGTCGCTGTGGGGTCGATCTCGCGGCTCACCTTCCGTGCTTGACGGAAGGCCGATCTCAATTCGTCCAGCGTCCTGGGCACGATGACCAGTCGCCATGGGGTCTCGCCATACGGCGTGAAGTGGCGGTCGATGTCCGTGATGAGGTCGGGATCAGCTTCGGTGAGCGCGACGACGATGTCACCGCCGGTGCGCTGGTCCAGCCAGATGCCACCGAAGAGCGGCTGCTTCCTGAGCCATCGTTTGGCCTCGGATGCGCGTCCCACGAACGAAGCGCGGGTCCACAGATCGCGCTGTTCCGCCTCCGTCATGGGGAAGCCATGCTCGCGGCTGCCGGGCTGGTACGGATCGCGCATGATCTCGCGGACGACATCGGGGTCCGTCTCGAAGCCCCATTCGCGGCGAGTGGTGATGGCGCCTTGGAGCTTCTTGCCGACGGGCTTCGCCAGCTCGCCGGTGAGGGCCTTTCGAGGCGGCCGGTAGATGAGGCCGTCGGGGTAGGGGATACTGGAGTCACCCCAGCTGCCCGACCAGACGATGTACTCGTGCCCTGTCCAGACGGGGGCGCGCACGTAGCGCGCACGATCCTTGACCTTCGGGACGCGGTAGCACTGGCCGGTGGCAGGATCGTAGGCACGATGCGCGTACGGCTCCAGGATCAGCCGTCCGGTCCAGACGGCGGAATCGGCGCGCAGT
>JBBSAV010000081.1:0-13540 GCA_038251965.1 Candidatus Limnocylindrales bacterium | reverse complement strand
GAAGCTGGGATCGAGTGGAACGTCGTGAGCACGGCCCCGTGTGGCTCGGTGTGATCGACGAGCTCGATCAGATCCGACTGGGCCCCACCATTCGCTGGGACATGCGGTGTGCCCGGACGAGCTAGGTCGCACCACACGTAGGCGTGACCCAAGAGGACCGCCCGTCAGCCCACCCTGAGGCGAGCGACGCCCCCGTCCTGACGGCCCAGGGCGTTGCCAAATCGTATCGACGCGGCTGGCGTCGTGAACCTCACCAGGTCCTCGCTGGCGCCGAGTTGACGCTGTATCGGGGTGAGATCGTCGGGCTCGTCGGTGAGAACGGCTCGGGGAAGTCGACGTTGATGAAGATCCTCGTCGGCTCGCTCGACCGCGACGGCGGGCAGATCGAGCGGCTGGGCACGTTCGGCTACTGCCCTCAGGAAGCGGCCCCACCCGAGTGGGGGATGTTCCTGCCGGCGCGCGGGGCCGTTCGGGTGCTGGTCGATGCCGCCTTCACGCCGACGTTCGATCTCGTCGGCGACTTGGCCCTGGCTTTCGTCTGGTTGGTCGCACTGGTCGCACTGACCGGTGCCCTCTTCCGGCGCATCGCCGAACCCAAGCGCGCGTGAGGTCGGGCTATTCGACTGTCAGGGTCCCGGTCATGCCGGCCTGGGCGTGGCCGGGTACCGAACAGAGGAAGTCATAGGTGCCGGGTTCGGCCACCGTCAGAGCACCGCGTGCGAGTGTTCCACCATCCGCTGCCAGGACGAAATCCAGTGCCGGGATCGTGAGGTCGTGGTGCGCGGCGCCCTGATTGTCGAGCGTGAGGTTCACAGTCTCGCCCGAGGCGAGTCGGAGCTGGCTGGGATCGAAGTACATGTCGCGCGCGATCACGCGGAACTCGGCTGCCGCATCGACAGGCGGGGCGGCGGTCGCGCCGTCGTAGCGCTGCCCACCTCCCATCATCCCGCCATTCGTCATGTTGCCGCCCATCGGTCCCATCCCGCCGGCGCCGCCGAGACCACATGCCTGCACCACGAGCCCGATGGTGACGAGCACGGCCAGTGCGCCGACGGACTTCGCGACAGCGTATCGAGTCGGTCGTCGGCGGCTCGGTCCCCGCTTCAGCATCAGCACGCGCGCTCTGGCGTCTCAGGCCGATCCTGGAACTCGGTCGCGGCACGCGTCATGAGTTCGGCGTCGAACGAGTCCATCAGCAGTGTCCTGCGCCAAGCCAGGACCGCGTAGGGCGACGCCATATCGTCGAAGCGCAGGGCGATCACCTTGTTCGGCAACCCACATCCCACCGCGACCTCGGACGGGGCGGCGGTGTCCATGGCCTCGCGGATGCCCTTGAGTGTGTCGCTGTCGGGCTCCCCCGAGTACGCGATCACCGCGTAGCCGTGCTCGAGGTTGTGGATCCAGTCGTTGGGGATCTGTGTCGACCGAGGGCCATAGTAGTCTCGGGCCAGTGCGCCGCCACTCCGGTGGTCACCGCTGGTCGGCGGGCAGTTCGCGTACCGGATAGGACCTTCTGAGTGCTTCGCACCCTCGTCCAGGGTCGGGATGCCGAGCTGATCGCCGGGCGTCCCAATCGCTTGGGACGAAGGAGCCTCGAGCAATGAGTCGCACGTATAGGCCGATGCGGTCGCTGATGAGAACACCATGTAGCCGACCAGTCCCACGCCGAGGACGGCGATCGCCCCGACCAGGACGTTGCGATAGCGGTCGAAGAAGCTGCGACCGCTATCGCCGCTCGCTCGCCGCTCGCGCCTGGCCTCGGCGCGGGTACCGACGGTCGAGTCCCCATCTGCCGACTTGGCTTCGCGGCGCTTTTGTGAGTTCTTCCCCATCCAGTCATCTCCTCGCTCGCACGGGCGGTGTGCATCGGCGGTCCCGGTTGCCTGCACCGCGCAACAACAGCGACAGGGCCCGCGGTGCACGTGATAGTGCCGGCGGACCCTGAGATGAATCTGAGACCGAGGTGAGACAGTCCTAGTGCCGGGAGAGTCAGCCCTCTTCCGGCGGAGGGGATCCAGCTTCGTCCATCGGCATCATCCCGCTCGCCTCGGGCATGACCTGAGCCGGTTGGGCTTGTTGAAGGAGCTCGACCATCTGCTGGTGTAGGTCGGCCATCTGGACCCGGAGGTCAGCCATGGCCTCGTCGTCGATGCCCAGACTACCCATCATGTCTTGGCCGCCCATCATGCCCAGACTACCCATCATGCCCAGACTACCCATCATGTCTTGGCCGCCCATCATGCCGTGGCCACCAGCCGTGCCCATGCCGCCCATCATGCCCAGACTACCCATCATGCCCAGACTACCCATCATGTCTTGGCCGCTCATCATGCCGTGGCCACCAGCCGTGCCCATGCCGCCCATCATGCCGTGGCCACCAGCCGTGCCCATGCCGCCCATCATGCCGTGGCCACCAGCCGTATGGTGGCCACTCATCATCCCGTAGCCATGGGACATGCCGCCTGGTGTCATCGCGTCACCGGTGCCGCCATGGGCGGTGACCGCTCCGGTCGCACCGAGTGCGAGCGCTCCTGAGGCGATGCTCGCGGCGAGGATCGGTAGGCGCTTCGTGGTTCGTGTCATCGGTTCGTACTCCTACTTGTCGAGCAGGCACCGTGCCCGCTCGTATTGGGTTTCGTCGGTATCCCCGTGTGTGAGTCGTTGCATTGGGGACACTCGCCGGGTCCGTGGACGCTGAGCGTCGGCCACCCCGAGATGGTGTGACCAGGAACCAGACGGGTCCGTCCACGCACCCGGCGATGGTGATGGCCGGCAGCCAGCCCCGCCCATCATGCCGATGTCGAACTCGGTCGTCATCGGACGTTCCTCCTCGTGGCAGGGTTACTCCGCCGTCGCGCACCTAGCCGGCGGCGGGTACCACCGCGGCATCGAAAGAGCTTTCGCGCTCGGCGGTTGGGCGTACCCAGCGCTCGGGCTCATCATCGAACGTGTCTCGGCACACTGGCTCACAGAAGTAGTAGGTCTTGCCCTCGTACTCCCGCGTGATGGCCCCGTCCGGCTCGACGAACATGTCACAGACGGGGTCGATGAGGACGAGTCGCATGCTGGGTGCCTCCGCGCAAGGTGGTGAGTTGATGGATACGAGGATGGTCGGCGCGCCTGAGAGCGACCTGAGACACCACTGTCGGCGTGCTGAGAATGTCCGCCTAGCGGATCGGAAGCTCGACCGTCGCGGTGGTCCCGCCCTCGGGGCGTGGATGGAGCTCGATGCTCCCGCCATGGGACTCGACGATCCATCGCGCGATGGCCAACCCGAGCCCGGTGCCTGACGGTCGCAACCGGCGAGCTTCGCTGCCGCGATGGAGGCGCTCGAACAGCCGGCCCTGGTCCTCCTCCTCGATGCCGATGCCAGTGTCCGAGAAGGTCACGACAGCTTGGTGCCCGTCGACTCGCAGCGAGGCGGTGACCGAGCCGCTGTCAGGCGTGTACCGCGCGGCGTTGTCGAGCAGGATCCCGAAGAGTTCTCGGAGCCGGTCGGCATCACCTTCGACGATGGCGGGCTCGACGGATCCGACCGTCATGCGTACGTGCTGCGCTGACTTGCGCTGGATGCGCACCGTGTCCACCAGGAGCGCATCCAGCTCGACCGGCTCAAGCTCGAGGCGTGCGCCGGCCTCCGCGCGGGCGAGCGACAGCAGATCCTTCACGAGTCGGGCCATCCGATCGGATTCCTCGCGTGCATCGCGGAGGACCTCGGCGAGTTCGGTGGGCGGCAGATCGTCGCGCTGAGCCAGTTCGATGTTCGCGCGGATGGTCGTGAGGGGGGTGCGCAACTGATGGGAGACGTCGCCGAGGAACCGACGCAACGTCTCGTGGCTCTGTTGGAGCGCGGCCAGCATCTCGTTGAACGCGACCTCGAGGTCGGCGACCTCATCGCGCGCCCGGCCGACCGCCACGCGCGCACCGAGGTCGCCCGAGAGGGTGATGGCCCGCGCGGTCTCGGTGACCTCGGAGATCGGGGCGAGCGCACGTCGGGCTAGCGCCAGTCCGACGGTGGCCGCGATGAGGACGACCGCGATCCCGCCCGCGAGCATGGCCGTGGTCACCGCGGCGAGCAGGTCCTGTGTCTGGTCCGTCGAATCGCCCCAAGCGACATACCCGGCCACGTCCCCGTCCGGCCCGGCGACCGTGTGGAGCGTGAGCCTCCCGTCCTCCGGCCCGCGATATGCGCGTACCGACCGCGCATCCAGGTTCGCATCAGCGAGGTCCCCGGGTCCGATCCCAAGACTGTCGGCGTTGCCTGGTGCGGAGTCGGCGATGACGGCGCCATCGACATCAAGGACCAGGACACGCCCGCCGGTCGATGCGAACTGGCTCACGAGTCGCGGAGACGGGTCGATCTGCCCCGATCCGTCGATGTCCTGGGCGAACGCACCAGCCGCGTGTTCGACGTTCGCGAGCAACTGGGCGTCGAACGAGCGCTCGAGCTGATCCCGCAACACGACATAGACGCCGCTGCCGTAGACGAGGAGGGCGGCGCCAAGGATGGCCGCATAGAACAGCGCAAGTCGGGCGCGGATGGAGATGCCGCGCGCCCGGAGCCTCATGCCTTCAGGACGTAGCCCGCTCCACGCACGGTATGGATCAGGCGCGATGCTCCATCGGCTTCGATCTTGTTGCGCAGGTAGCGGATGTAGACCTCGAGCACGTTCGAGTCCCCGTCGAAGTCGTACGCCCAGACGTGGTCCATGATCAGGTCGCGGGTCAGCACCTTCCGCGGGTGCCGCATGAACAGGAGCAGCAGGTTGTACTCGGTGGTGGTCAGCTCGAACACGTGCTCACCACGGCGGCCCTCGCGGGCGTCGACGTCGAGCTCGAGGTCCTCGAAGCGCAGGATCTCACCCTGCGGTGCCGATCGGCGTCGAAGCAGTGCATGGACGCGCGCCAGCAGTTCCTCGAAGCTGAATGGCTTCACGAGGTAATCGTCAGCTCCGGTCTCCAGGCCCTCGACCCGGTCGCGGATCTCGTCTCGAGCGGTCAGCATCAGCACCGACACGTCATCCCCGCCAGCCCGGAGCCGCCGTGTGACCTCGAGACCGTCGATCCCGGGAAGGCCGACGTCAAGGATGATCAGGGCCGGCAGGTGCTCACGCGCCTTGGCCAGGCCTTCCTCGCCGGTCGCCGCCTCGGTGACCCGGAAGCCCTCGTAGGCGAGGCCGCGCCGTACCACGGTCCGGATCTTCGGATCGTCATCGATGATGAGGACCTGCGTCGCTGGATTCGCCACTCTCACCCCTTGTGTACATCGATCAGGCGTCGCCGCCAAGGGAGATGGTCACGATAGTGCCTGAGAGCCAGATGAGAAAGGCCTGAGCACCTGCTGAGCCGTCCCGCCGAGGGTTGCCACGAGGTGCTTGCTATGCAGCGATTCTATGGCAGTATCCGCCGCGCGATGACCACCGCACGGACTCCCCGATCACTTCTGCGCTATCCCGGCCTGTGGCTCGCGCTGGCCGTCGTCATCCTCGTTGCACTCGCCTTCCTCGTGCTCGGAGAGTTCGACTCACCGGACTCGTCACCGACCGTGCTCGTGGCCACGCTCGACACCGAGGACATCCACGTCGCCGTTGGCGTCGAAGACGGCTCCGACAAGCTGCTGGTCGGCCACCACGACGGTCTCATGGCGTCGACGGACAACGGTCGGACCTGGACCGGGGACCTCACCGGCGTGGACGTGATGGCGCTTGTGCCGAAGGCGGACCACACGTTGCTCCTCGGGGGTCACGGGTTCATCGGCGAGCAGCGGACCGACGGCACCTATCTCGAGCTCGAGCCCCAGTTGGCCGATGACGATGTCCACGCGCTGACGCGCTCGCGCGTCGATCCCGACCGGTTCTGGCTGGTGACGGGCGAAGGCGTCCTCTATCGCTCGGTCGATGGCGGCCGTTCATGGGTCGACATCGATGACGGCCCCATCGTCCGAGTCGCCTCGGGCGCTGGTGGCCGCGATGAGCTGTGGGCCATCGATGCATTCCGCGGTCTCGTGTCCAGCACCGACGGAGGTCGGACCTGGAGCGACGGCTCGGACGTGCCCGGATCGCCCGTCAACGCCCTGGCCGTGTCATCCGATGGGGCGGCACTCCTGCTGGGCACGGGCATGGGTGCGTTCCTCTCAGACGATGCCGGGCAGACATGGGACCTCATCCTTGACGAATCGGTCGCGGCCGCTACGTTCGAGGACAACCCCGATGGCTCCGTCGTGGCCTTCCTGGTAACGCCGCGCGGAGAGGTCTATCGCTACCACTGAGTCGATTCTGAGCCGATTCTCAGGCTGCGCTCATCTACGCCCCATAGTGTTGCGTTCGTTCAGGCATCAGGCCTGGGCCAAGAAACGTCGCTCAACCATGGGGGTATCCCGTGTCATCGATCATCGGCCGACCATCGGCCAAGCGTATGCCGCCGGCAGCGCATGAGCGCTCGAAGGGTCACAGGCCCTACCTGCTCGGTGTGCCCCTGCTGTCGCTCACCATCCTCGCGTTCGGAGGTCCCGCGAGCGCGACCGACGCGACGGCAGCATCTCCTGCGCCCCTCGCGGCACCCGCGTCACCGGTCGCAGCCGAAGCGTCACCCTCGCCCGTCACCGCTGCGCAAGACATCGTGATGGAGGTGCACCGTTCGCCCAACTGCGGCTGCTGCACCGGCTGGGAGGCGTACATCGAAGAGCAGGGATTCACGGTCGATTCCTGGGAGGACCCCGGATTGGCTGACTTCAAGATGACGAGCGGCGTGCCTTCGACGGCGATGTCCTGCCACACCGCGGTCGTCGACGGTTACATCGTCGAAGGGCATGTGCCCGTCGAGGCCATCCTGGACCTGCTCGAGCAGCGTCCCGAGATCGACGGCATCGCTCTTCCCGGCATGCCAGCCGGCTCACCGGGTATGCCGGGCGAGAAGGCGGCACCCTTCGAGATCCTGGCGTTCGTGGATGGGGTGACGAGCGTCTTCGGGGAGTACTGACCCCGACTCTGCATCACCCCGATCAGCAACTGGAGCGATCCACATGGAATTGACAACCTTCGAGACCGATGCGCCGGCCATCCGCGCCGGCCATGCCCGCCCCTGCGGCTGCGACCCCTCGGTCACACACGAGCGCGGGGGCGCCACGGCCACGAGCGGGTGTTGCTGTGGCAACGAGTCTGCACCCGCGAGCGAACAGCGCCTGACGCGCTGGGGTGAGCCAGTCATGGCCGCATGGCTCGTCGGGCCCAGCGTGCATCCCGAGCCGGCCGCCAACCAAGCAGGCCATGATCACCACGAGGACGGTGACGATCCCGATGGCGCGGCCGTCGATCCGGTCTGCGGGATGACCGTCGAGCCCGCCGCGGCGATGGAGAAAGGCTTGCACCGGCAGCACGAGGGTGTCGACTACTACTTCTGCGGCAAGGGCTGCTACCTCGAGTTCGGCGACGATCCCGGTCGATACCTCGATCCGTCCTACGCACCATCGATGTGATCTGCGGGCGCAGCGCGGGGTCGCGCGGATGGGGGTCACCTCCGCAACCGACTCGAAGCTGCGCTACTCGCGGCTCGCCATCGCCTGCCGCTATCGCGAGAGCCATGAGGCGGGCACACCGTGCGGAGGCACCCCATGTACGTTCTCGCCATCAACCATCCGGTAAGGATCGACTATCGCTCCGAAAACCTGAGACCCGGCTGAGTGGAGGGTGAGAAGGCGCCCCTGAGCCACGTGAACAGATCGGCCAGCGAGCGCGTCGCGGACAGGGCGGCAATCTCGTGCTCGGTGGGGGACCTATGTCGAGCTGGGTCGCATCATCTCCGCAGAGGTGTCCAGTGGCGACCGGGCTGATGCCGCTATCTCCGCGGTCGGAGTCGGCACGGTCACGATGATCGACGTGCCGGCACGCGCGTTGGCTCGCATCGCGAAGTCGGCTCCCGCGAGACGCGCGCGCTCCTCCATCCCCACGAGCCCGAGCTTGCCGGCGGACAGGAGATCCGACGCGGATGGCACCCCGCGGGGTCCCCGCCCGTCGTCGCGGATCACGAGCCATGCGGACCTGCGCCCGAATGCCAGTCGCACCCAGGCCCGTGATGCCTGTGCGTGGCGCTCGACGTTGTGGAGCGCCTCTTGCGTGACGCGAAGCAGCATCAACTCCACCTCGGGCGACAGCGGACGAGGCTCCCCCAGGATCCCCGATCGCACGGCCAGCCCGGTCCGACGAGCGAGCGCCGACGCCTCCGACCTGATCGCCTGGACGAGGCCCAGGTCGTCGAGGATCGACGGCCGCAGCGCACGGCTGATGCGTCGCAGCTCGTCGGCGGCATCCTCGAGCACCACGGCTGCCTCGTCCCGACCTGACCCGGGGTGCGGCGCTGGGGTCAGACCCTCATCGCCACCCTCGAGCATGCGGGCGGCCAGCATCAACGACTGGAGCGGTCCATCGTGTAGCTCACGTCCGATCCGGCGGCGCTCGTCCTCTCGGGCGGCGACGCCGCGCCGCGCGTAGCGCTCCAGGCCCTGTTGTCGTTCATGCTGGAGGGTGACGTCGTGCAGGATGGCCTGAACACGTCGGACGCCCTCGGGGTCGAGCAATGCTCCCGAGGCGAGTGGCTCGACCCAGGTCACCTGTGTCCCAACGACCTTCGGTAGTGCCATCGGCGTGCTCGTCGGTCCGCCGGCGACGAGGACTGCGGCGATCTCGCTCCCGAGCACCTGCGCCGCGGGGCGGCCCAACATCGCCGGAAGGTCGAGTTCCAGCAGGCCGGCGGCTGCCTCGTTCGCCTCTTCGATGGTGCCGTCCTCGCCGATGACCAACACGGCCTCTGCGGCACCGTCGAAGAGCGCCCGATAGCGCTGCTCGGATGCCTCCAGCTCGCGTTCGCGGGCCTCGGCCTCGGCTTGAGCGAGCCGCTGCTGGTCGACGCGCAGCCCCACGAAGACCGCCACCGCGAGCAGGATCCCCTGCTGCCAGATGATGCCCAATCGGGACAGGCCGTCGTGGAGGACGAGGATATTCGGGAGCGTCAGTACGATGCTCCACAGCGCAGTCAGGACCGAGCCGCGTACCCCGAACGCGAGGGCCGCGTAGACGACCGGGATGAAGAAGAGGGAGGTCGGGATGAGATAAAGCGGCCCTGGGAGCTCGACGCGCAGGACGGTCTCGAGCAGGGTGTGGGCCACGGCGATGGCGAGGACCAGGGCTTGCACCGTCCAGAACTCGCGCCGGCGGATGGGTGGCAGCGAGACGCGCAACGGCCGCAGAAGACGCTCGGTGGAAGCTCGCGCAGGTGCCACCGGATCCGCACCCATCGCGTGACTGCTGGGTGCGGCTGGGTCAGGGTTCGACATCGAGCTTGGGGCTGCGCTGAAGCGTGATCCAGCCTCGAGTCGCGGCGTAGATGATGGCCTCGGCGCGGGTGGCTACGCCCAGCTTGTTGAAGATGTTGGTGAAGCAGGCCTCGATCGTACGTGGGCTCACCGAAAGGTCATCGGCGATGTCACGAGTCCGACCGCCGCGGGCCGCGAGGCGGAGCACTTCGAGCTCCCGCACACTGAGCTCGTGGCCCATGGCGGAATCGGTCCGGCGTCTGAGTAGATGTCGAGCGACTGCTGGATGCAGGGTCAGTTGTCCGCTGGCGACGGCATGGATCGCGGCGACGACCTCGCTGGAGCGCGCAGACTTGAGGAGGTAGCCCGCGGCGCCGGCTTCCAATGCGGCGAGGACGTAATCCTCCTCGTCATAGGCGCTCAGGATCAGCACCCTGGCATCTGGGTCTGCGGACATGATGCGCCGAGTCGCCTCGATGCCGTTGACCACCGGCATGCCCATGTCGAGGAGCACGATGTCGGGTCTCAGGGCCACGCTCATCTCCACGGCCTGTGCGCCATCGACCGCCTCGCCCACGACGATCAGGCCAACGTCACGCTCAAGCAGTTCACGCGTGCCCTCCCGGAACATGGTGTGATCGTCTGCGAGCAGGACATGCAACGGCTCCGAGGGGATGACTGTCACCTAGCGGAGTCTAGCAACGGCCACTCCCCTTGCCATCACCGAACTGCCGATGCCCTGCGGGAACCCGCAAGACGGTCGGCGGTTCCTGACGATGTCAGCCCAACAGATGCGCGCGACGCTGTTCCACGAAAAGGCCGGCTCTGCCCCTCGCTCGTGGGGCTCCACGGCCCAGAGGGAGGATGTCGATGGAAGTCAACAACCGAGAGCTGTGGACGCTGATCCACGGCATGGTGCTGGGGGCAGTCTTCCTGCTGGCCTTCGGCGGTGGACTGGCGGGGCTGTGGAGCCTGCGCGAGAAGCTGGTGACCACCGACGGTGTCACGGAGCGCACGCCGCGCTTGCTCATCGGAACGACGGTCATGGCCGTGGTCGCTTGGCTGACCTGCCTGGTGGGAACCTGGATCGTCTACCCCTGGTATCGCGCGGCTCCGACCGAGGGTCTCGAGACGACCGTCCAAAGTGCCGAGCTCGCGGCATTCCCACGCTCCTGGCTCCTGGCGAGTGAAGGGACGGCGCAGTGGCACGAGTTCGGCATGGAGTGGAAGGAACACGTCGCCTGGCTGGCACCCTTCCTGGCCACGGCGGTGGCATTCGCCACCATCTACTACGGCGCACAGCTCATCCACCATGGCGAGATGCGGCGCGCGATGCTCGTCTTCCTGACGCTCGCCTTCGCCGCTGCCGGCGTGGCTGGCGTCTTCGGCGCCCTCATCACCAAGTCGGCCCCGGTGGCCTAAGGAGCCTGCTCGATGGAAACCACACCCGTCCAGACCAAGCCCAACGGACCGGTCGCCGCGAACTTCGTGGCTACCGGGATCGCATGCCTGGTCTTCGGCATCTTCGTCGTACTCAACGAGTTCGGCGGCTCGATCGGTGACTTCCTGAAGTTCGACGCCAATTTCGGACTGGGGTCAGGCGTCGGAGGCCTCTCCGGCAAGGTCATCCTCGCGGTCATCGCCTACCTCATCTCGTGGGGGGCCCTGTACTACGTCTGGCGCGGTAAGGAGGTCGACTTCCGACGCGTGCTCGCAGCCTCGCTCATCCTCGTGGGTCTCGGCTTCCTGCTCACCTTCCCGCCGGTGTTCCTCATCTTCGCCTAGGGATCGACTCCGCTTCGATCGATCGACCGCTCCGGCCGGGTCCTGAGCTCGCCGGAGCGACCTCACTCTCCACAGGAGGTCCCCTCATGCGCTACGGCGCCTTCGCACTAGGCATCCTGGCCGGCGTCATCGAACTCAGCGGGGCGATCGGAGGGCTCGGGATGCGCGGCATCGGCTTCGCCTTCGGCGGTGGCGGCCTCATCCCGGCTTCGCTCGGCGTCGGCATGGCCATCACCATGGCCATCGCCACCATCTTCTGTGCCGTCGCGATCATGTTCGTCCGCGACGCCCGTCCGCTGGCAGCGATCATCGTCTTCGCGTCGGTCGGCGCCGCGCTTACTGGCGGTCCGTTCGCGGCCATCGGAAGCATCGTCGGGCTCGCCTCCGCTGCCCTTGCCTATCGACTCGATCGGTCGGCCAGCCTCATCTGACACTTGACGAGCAGGAACACGGCTCAACGCCTCCAGGGGTAGCGCGATGAACGCGCTCGTCATCATCGATGAATCCGGCGCTGGGGTGAGCCGCCCGATCCACGGCATGGACTTGGCCATGGAGCTGGCCCGCAGCGAGGGTTTGACCGTACGCGTCTACCTCCTGGGTGCGGCCGTCGAATACGCACAGGCTGGGGGCGTTGGCGCCGGCTCCCCGAGTGTCGCCGAGCATGTCAGCCGCTTGGTCAGCGGCGGGGTCGAGGTCGCCATCAGCGAGATGGAGCTGGCGTCACGCGGACTACGAACGGAGGATCTGGTGATCGGTGCGCAGCCTGCCACCCTGACGACGCTTGCGGCCTGGACACTGGACGCTGATCGCGTGCTGGTGTTCTGAACGGATGGGTCACGGTCGGCGCCCCCCGCGATAGGCTGCCTGAGCCAAGCGGGTACGCCGCCTGGGCCGCGTTCAGGCAGCCGGTCCGCCGATACAAGCCCGAGAGGTCCTGCCGCGCCGCCGTCTCGCTGATGCCCAGTTCGTACGCCGCGGCCGCGACGGAGCCGGCCGCGATGTAGGCCCGCAGGACCTCGAGTTGGTGCCGCGTCGGGCGCTGGCGGGTGTTCACGATGCCTTCCGGTAGTCGTCAGGCCAGACCTTCGGTGGCTCGGTCACGTTCTCGAGCACGAATCGTGGTCGGATAGCGACGTGGGTCAAGCTGGCGCTACCCCGCTTGAGCCACCGACCTCCCGCGCAGGTAGCGTTCCATGCGCCGAATGCACAGGGGTCAGCTCAGGCGGTCAGGCTATGCCGGTTCTGGGTACGGACAGCCCGTAACGGGCCACATCACGCTTGGGAAGTGGAGCCGACACTCGGATTTGGACCGAGGACCTCCTGTCTACGAATCGCGAGGACCGTTGCCTCGTAGTCCTCGATGAGCTCGAACAGCTCGTCCGCTGCGTACTGGCGGTCGTAGGTCCCGGCACTGATCTGCCGCAGCACACCTGCATCCGCGAGCACCTTGAGCCCTTCGAGCGCGCGCTGATGGCGCGCTCCGATAGCGCCGCGGATGGTGGCCGCGGAGGCGATCGGCTGTGCGGGTAGGATACCGATGATGCGAGCGGCGGCTGAATCGCGGCGAGGCCGTCCAGCCCGCTCACGCCACGCCGACTGGAGCGACGCCACCCGCGCGGCGAGGTCCGCGGACGACTCGGCCGCATACCGACACGCCTCGGCGAACGCGGCGCACCACGACTCGACCAGACCCTCCCGGAACTCGACCAGGCCCTGGACGTACGCGTCCGGTCTGGCCGCGAGCACGATCGACACGGGCGGCACGAAGGAACGCGCGACATCGCGCCGCCGCAGGACGACATGGATCAGGCAGCGTCCGACCCGGCCGTTGCCGTCTACGAACGGGTGGATCGTCTCGATGCTGGCCATCCCCAGGCTGCGGTGCTCGTAGGCGGCGGCCACGAAGCGGAAGAGCAGGTCGCGGCCGGTCGACGGGCGAGGTGGTGGGTGGGATGGGCGAGCTGATCGGGCACTACAGTCCGGGCGCTCAGCGTCTGGCAGACGCCGTGAGGACTCCCTCACGCGCTGATCGTGGTCGAGGCTTCGGCAGGGTCATGATCCGCCCGATAGCCGCAGGGTCCTGATCTCCCACGGACGGACAGGCAGTCGCAAGGTGCCGTTATCGACCGCGAGCAGTCCGCCGGTCGGTTCCCCGAGCAGATCCACCTCTCGGACCGCGTGGAACCTGCCGCGCACGACCGCCTCCTTGGCGTCCGGGTGTTCGGCTACGATCCGCAACTCCAGCTCGTCGCCGACGCGTCGGAGCGCCGAGAGGACGATGCCCTGGCCAGAGAGTTGGAGTCCAGCTTGCGAAGGCGGCAATGGCTCGGTCGAGCCCATCCCGGTGCCAGCCGATGTGACGAGGCCCAGACGGTAGCGCTCGGCCGCTTCCAGGACGCCCGCCTCGTGCCAGGAACCAGCGTGGGGCATGATCGCGACCGCGAAGCG
>JBBSAV010000080.1:0-13873 GCA_038251965.1 Candidatus Limnocylindrales bacterium | reverse complement strand
TTGCAGCCGCCTCTCACCGGGGTGGATACCTGCTGCTGGCGCTGCTCCCGTCAGCCACAGGTGAGGTCGAAGGAAAGGGTGACGGGTCCTGAGGCGAAGTCCGACACCTCGACGTCGCTTGCGGCGGCCGACGCGTCTCCGAACTGGATCAGCCCTTCGGAGCCAAGTGCCGAGAGGCTGAACGCGTCATCACTGGTCGGATCGCCGATGTCGACGATGATCTGGTCCTCGACGGTGCCATCCTCGTCACGGGTCCGGCTCAGGTCGAGCACGACAGGCTGTCCGTCGGCGTTGGCCCCGCGGCCCTGTGCCGTGTGGGTGAAGACGCCTCCCGGTCCGGCGCGAGGCTGCTCCTCGAAATAGCAGAGCAAGCTGCCGATGGCGACCTCCTCGTCTCCCAGGCTCATGGACCCGGCAGGTGTCCCGGCCTGGTCAAGTGGGCCAGTGCTGGGCGCGCCAGTCACCGCATCCGAAGCGATGCCCTCTGGCGCGCTGGTTCCTTCGAAGGCGGTGGTCGAGCCCGCATCATCGCTACCGCTGCAGCCCGCCAGCGCCAGTCCCGCCGCCAGTGGCAATGCGACCCCACCATCTCTTCGTCGTATCCATCAATCGCCCTCCTGGCTGCTCGGTACGTCTGGGCTCGATCGGCACCGTCCCACGAGTACGGTAGAGTCCGCTGGTCCATCAGGATCGATAGAGGTTTGCGTACTTTTCGCGGAGGCTCTGTCAGGCTTCCCAAGCAGAATGTCGCGGGTTCGAGTCCCGTCTCCCGCTCCAACTCCCCGTTGATGCGTGGTTCACATGATGCGTGGTCGCGCTTGACTGCCATGCGTGAGCGCCATATCCTTAATCACGCATGACCGTCGCGTGAGAAGGAGGCAAAGATGGCCAGGACGCATACGACCCTCGATCTCGACCGCGACCTCCTGCACGACGCCGCGGAGGCTCTCGGGACGACCAGGACGACCGACACGGTCCACGCTGCCCTGCGCGACGTCGTGGCTCGGCGCCGACGTGCCTGGCTGGCCCGCCGCGACTTCTCGGAGCTCGAGGCCGCCCTGCCCGACCTGCGAGAATCTCGCGTCGAGGTGGTCAAGCGACCGGGCGAGTTCGTCGCGTCGTAGATGGAAGCAGCGGCCGACAAGCCGGAGCTCGCGGACACGTCGGTTTGGGCGCGCAGCGCCAGGCCCGGGCTCGAGTGGTTCGCGGTGGCGGTCGAGGACGGCTGGGTCGCCGTGTGCGACCAAGTCGCGATGGAGTTGCTGTGGAGCGCCAGGGACGTTGTCGACTTCCGGGCGATCGAGGCGGCCCTGCTCGCTTGCCCCTGGCTCACGGTCGAGCCGGCTGACTGGGGGGAGGCGCGGCGGGTGTTTCGCGAGCTCGCCGGCCTCGGCCCTTTGCACCACCGACAGGTCAAGATCCCCGACCTGATCATCGCGGCCGTGGCCGCCCGCAACGGCCTCACCGTGGTCCACTACGACAGCGACTTCGAGATCATCGCCAGCATCACCGGCCAGCCCACCCGCTGGGCCGCCCCTCGCGGAACTGTCTGACGGTCTCGTTCTCAAGCAGGATGTCGCGGGTTCGAGTCCCGTCTCCCGCTCCAAGTCCCACGATTCCGGCGTGGCATCAGCCCACGAGCGAGACGCCAGATGCCACCGCTGCTCGCCGTAGTCGGTCGTCGACGGTGGCCAGGGCCAGTCCCCGGCGCGCGGCGAGGGTGAGGTACGCGGCATCGTAGGCAGTGAGTTCCAGGCTTCGGGCGATCTCCGTTACTTCGCCCAACGCCAGCCGCAGGTCGACGGCCTCGACCTGCACCGGCAACGAAAGCAAGAGGTCGCGGACGCGCGGCAGGTCGGCAAGGTCCAAACGTCCCCGGCGTTCGGCTGTGCGGAGTCCGTTGGCGATCTCGAGCGGCCAGATCGCCGGCGCGATCGCCTCTTCGTGTGCGAGCCTGTCCAGAGCGCCGTCGGCGCAGTCGGACGTCTCGTCATCGAAGCACCACGCGAGCGCGACCGACGCATCGACCACGAACATCATCGGCGGCCCTCGTCGATGAGCTCGCGAATCGACAGCCCGTCCAGTCGATGGTCGCGTCGGAAGGCGCGCAACCCGGCGATAGCCTCGGCTGGGGTCATCGCGGCCTGCGCTGCGACAGGACCCAGCACCGCGACCGCGACGCCGTGCTTGGTGATGGTGATGGCTTCCCCCTGCGCGACCTCGTCGAGCAGTCGGGGAAGGTGGGTCTTGGCCTCGTAGGCACCGATTCGTCGCATCCTGCTCTCCATCTGGTCTGCGACTAGTCTATCGAACATCTCGACCGGATGGAAGACCCCGAGCGAAGTCATCGAATGGGAGGCGATCAGGCACGGCCCACACCCGGAGGCGCCCGGACCGTGTCCGAGCCATTGACGGGGTCCTGCCCAGGAGTTGCCTCTGCGCACCACCACGACCATCTGGCACCTTGGACGGGCACGCGGTCTCATCCACAATGGGTGCAGCGCAGGACGACGCGCGCTGTCACACCGGCTCAGGGACTTCGATCCCTGGTCGGGCCACGGACAGGTAGTGGAGGACAAACGGTGGAGAAGGACGCCAACCGCACCCCGCCGAGACTGGCCGCTTTGCGGCGGAGCACCTCAAGTCCGTCGACCGATGGTCGCTCCCGCTCGACCTGACATCATGCTGCCTACCATCCACGCGGCGTTCGACGGGCGCTGAGGCGTGATCGACCCCACGGCCCGAGTGCATCCCAGCGTCGACCTGGAGGACGACGTCTCGATCGGGCCCGGCACGAGCGTCTGGAACCGCGCCCAGCTCCGCCGGGGCGCCCGGATCGGGGCCGGTTGCATCGTGGGTCGCGACGCCTACATCGACGAGTACGTCGTCATCGGCGACTGCGTCAAGATCCAGAACGCCGCCCTCGTCTACCACGGTGTGACCGTGGATGACGGTGTGTTCATCGGGCCCAACGCCATCCTCACCAACGATCGCTTCCCGCGCGCCATCACCCTGGACGGCAACCTGGCACAGCCGGAGGACTGGGCGATCGGCTCCATCCATCTGCACAAGGGCGCCTCGATCGGCGCAGGGGCCGTGGTCGTCGCGGGCAATGACGTCGGGGAATTCGCTACCGTGGGAGCCGGTGCGATCGTGACCCGCTCCGTGCCCGACTACGCGCTCGTGGCGGGCAACCCGGCTCGCCGCATCGGCTGGGTGTGTGCCTGCGGGCATCGCCTTGGCGATCGGCGAGGACATCCCTACCCGGGAGACGGGATCGGCGAAGCGAATTGCCAAGCGTGCGGGTCGGTCTACGAGATCGTCGGCGAACGCTGCGTCGTCGTGAGTAGGGGCGTAGGACCGCGATCTTCATCCGACAGGACTGAGCTCTCGCGGCGAGGAGTAGCCGGAGGCCGAGAAGGACCGGAGACGGTCGTGAACAAGATCCATCCATACGCCAACCTTGAGCGCGAGTTCATCTGCGGCGAAAGTCCTCGGCTCTCGTCGGCCTGTGGGAGCGGAGGGCGTCGACATCAGGCCATGCGCAGAAGTCGGCGAGAGTACCGCCGCCCTGACCCAGGGAACGACAACTAGTCGACCGTGGAGCCGCTGAAGGTGATGCTGTGACCTAGGAAGTAGATGCCCGGGTGCGTCGAGAAGCCGTCGCCGCTGTTCCTGCGGATGACCGAGTCGACGATCTCGACGTCTCCGCTGCGGTCGTTGCTGACGAAGAAGATGGCGCTGCCGCCCTCGCTATTGGAGCGGTTGTCCACGATCTTGGTGCCCTCCAGCCTGAGCGCCATCGTGTTGCCGTCGTTGTAGATGGCGCCTCCGTTGCCGCCCCCCGGCGTCCCCGGTTCCGCCGGATTGGCGCCGCGGCCGATAGCGCGGTTGTTGCGGAACAGACTGTTGAGGATGGTCCAGGAGACGCCGATGCTGGAGATGGCACCGCCGTTGGAGCAGGCATTGCGCCCCTTGGTGCCCCCGCCTCCGAAGGTGCTGTCGACGACATAGACCGGGAGGCCGTCGTACTGCGAGAAGACCTGGATGGCGGCACCGCCCACATCTGGGCCGGTGGCCGCACAGCGGTTTCCGAGGAATGTGCTGTTGACCACCTTGAGCCGGCCGCCGCGCACGAACACGGCTCCGCCTCCGTCCATCGTCTCGTTGCCCTGTGCGCGGCCGTTGCGGAAGGTGAGGTTCTGCAAGGTCAGCGTGGGGTGATCCTGGTTCTGGCAATGGGGTGTGGTCCACACCAGCCGCGGGTCACACGTGTTCAGGTAGAGGATGCGTCGTTTGCCGCCGCCATCGAGCGTGACCCGCCCATGACCGTCGAGCACCACGTCCGGGCGGTCGTTGTAGACCTTGGCCGTGGCCTTCATCCTGATGGTGACGGGTCGCTTGCCGCACTTGAAGCGGATGGTGCCGCCCTTCGCGACCGCTTTGACGACCTTCCTGGAGGTGCAACTCCTGGCTGTCCCGTTGCCGATGACGTGATCGGGCGTGGAGGTGTCGACTGCGCGGGCAGCCGCGGGAACCGGCGCCTCTCCGTCGGGGTTGCCGGCTCCACGGGCCGGTGCCGCCAAGGCGAGCACAGCGGCGATGACGAGCAGGGCTGACTGCATCGAAGGGGTGGTGCTCATGGTCGTTATCGACGCTAGCGTGCAGTCTCCTGCGCCACCAGCGTGCTATCGGTACCGCAGGCTGCGCGGCGTCGGGGCCAGAGGGGGTCGCGGGAGCCTCAGGGGATGGACGAGGCACGGTCGCTCCATGTCAGAACGGGTCGCGTTCACTGGGATGCAGGTCCCGTGCACCCTTACGTCACGACAGCCCCTTGTGCCGATGACGGGCATCGACTGACGGGCATCGACTGACGGGCATCGACACGGCTTGGCCCGCGCAGAGGTCCACAGCCGCCGATGTCCTACTGATGCGGGTACCCCGACCCTGTAGCAGGCCCTCCGATCCCAGCCGAGCGGTCGGCGACGCGGACGTCCGCTACGAGGCCGAGGAAGCGCGCTTGCCGCAAGCCAGCCTCGCTGAGCGCTTCGATCTCGTGGCGGGCCAGGGCACGGGCGGGCAGGACCTCGAAGCGGACCGACCTGCTCCGTACGACTCGACGCATGCCACCGACGATCTGGCCGTCGAGCAGGGCCATGCCGACTGACAGCGTCCGACCCGGCTGGACGAGACCCTCCACGTCGATGTGTCCGCGCGACTCCTGGTAGCCACGGTAGAGCTCGTCGAGGATGAGCAGCAGGTGGCCGCGCGGCTCAAGCCTACCGGGAGGTGGCGGCGGCTCGGTGAACCAGTAGCGTCGACCGGCGAGTTCGAACGACTCCAGCCGGTCGCCGACCTCGGCGAGGCCACGCCGCACGTCCGCGAGCGTCATCGTGGCCCAGTAGGCGAGGTCCCGCTCCGTCGCCGGACCGTGACCCGAGAAGTAGCGCAGCACAAGCTCGGCGAGCGCCTCGTCTCGCTCGAGCCTGCGAGCCTCGGGCGCGCGTTCGTCGAGCAGAGCGTACGTCTGCTCGGCGCCGTCCATCGCGCCGCTGCAGATGAGGGCGGCGAGCTCGGCGTCGGCAGTGAAGAGCCCCATGCGCGGCCCATCCACGGCCAGCCCGGCGCCCGCCAGTCCTTCGGCGAGGGCGGCACGCGTCAGGTGGTGTCCGCCGGCGAGGGTCTCGAGGATGACCCGTCTCGACGTCTCGAGGTCGCGATCCCCCACGTTCAGGGACCGCTGCAGCTGAAGGAACGAGCGTCGGATCCGCGGTGCCGTCAGCTCCAGTAGCCAGCGGATGTCATCGGGGACGACGTAGTGCCAGGTGGGTCGGAGCACGTGGGTGCGCAGGATGGCGCCCTCGTCGAACAGGCGGTCGAAGGTGGCCTTGTCGACGCCAGCTGTGCGCGTGGCCACCGCCCATGCCGCATGGCCGTGGTTCTCCGCCTGGACGCCGAGCAGTCCGCGAACGACACCCGGGACGGAGTGGAAGCGCAAGCTCGCCAGCCGCTGGGCATGGACCCGCCAGCGTGCGATGTCTCGTCCGGTCAGGCCCGCCCACTTCGTTCCAGCCACGCTGACGATGGTAGCCGGCGCGAGCCAGCGCCTCCGCCGATCGACGCCCGTGAGTGCCGACCTCACCCGCCACTCGTCTGCGCGGCCGTGTCTTCGGTGAGGATGGCATCGATCTGGCCCACGGCCTCCTTCATTCCCTGCTCCATGCCCATGGCCAGCAGCTGCTCCATCGCCGCAGCGTCGGGGAAGACGCTCGTGATCGACATCCGGGAGCGGCCGGACCCGAGGTCTGCGATCGTCACCCGGGTCTCGCTGAGGGGCATGTCAGAGTCGGGGCTGCCGTCGGCGTTCGCGAAGCCGTCACGGAAGCGGAGGGCTTGGGGCGGCTCGCATTCGATGATCTCCCAATAGCCGTGCGGCTGGTCGCCCTCGGGACCGGTCATGTGATATTCGACGCGACCACCGGCCCGCAGGTCGTGAGAGGTGATCGTGGCCGGATACGTAGGCGGACCCCACCACCGCTCCAGCTGGCGCGGATCGGCCCAGAGCTGCCACACCCGCTCAGGCGGGGCGTCGAACTCGGCATCGAGCATCATGGAGTGGGCGGTTGCGTCCTTGCGGACGGCGGTGACGGTCATGGGTGGCTCTCCTTGTCGCTAACGATGAGAACGCTCATGCGGTCGACCCGGCCGCGCCAGAGCTCCTCGTACCGGTCCAGGAGGCGGCGCGCGACGATGAGCCCCTCCATGTTGGTACGAACGAGCTTTCGGCGGCCGACCCGCTGTTTGGTAACGAGCCCGGCTCGCTCGAGCACCGCGACGTGTTTCTGCACGGCTGCAAAGCTCATGGAGTAGTGCCCGGCGAGCTCGGCGACGCCCTCCCCGCCATCGATGGCGCGGCGAACGATATCGCGTCGCGTCGCGTCAGACAGCGCTCCGTAGATCCGGTCGTAGTCGGCTCCCAGCACCTGCATTCATACAACTATACAGTTGTATTATAGTCGGGTCAACCCTGATCGTCACTCGGACCGCAGGCGCTCCTTGAGAACCAGGATGCGGTCGTGTGACGCCCGCAAGGTGGCTGGCGGGATGGATCCACGTTCGGCCCGCTCCACGAGCGCCGTGTACAACCGAGCTGATGACCGTTCGGAGCCGGTCATCAGGATCAGGTCGGTGCCCGCTCTCGCAGCGCGGGTGGCGAGGGTCTTGACCTTCATCCCACGGGCATGCGCAGTCCCGTTGAGCGAATCAGTGATGGTCGCACCCTCGAAACCGAGCTCGGTCCGGAGGAGCCCGCTGGCGATGGCGGCTGACCAGCCGGCTGCGTCCCCGCTGTCGTAGGCGGTGAAGGTGGCATTCGACAGCATGATCAGGGGGATGTCGTGCCGGATCGCCCGGCGGTAGGGACGCAGATCGCGTCGCAGGGCAGCCCTGGACGTGCGAATCGTACTCACGTAGCGATCCGTGTTCCGGATGGCCAGTCCGATCCCTGGAAAGTGCTTCATGGTGGGGAGGACGCCACGCGACATGAGCCCGGTGGCGAACGCGTCGGCCAGCCTCGCGGTGCGTTTCCCATCGAATGAGAACGTCCGACCCTGCTGGTACATGAACGAGCCGCTCGAGCGGGGCAGGTCTGCGACGGGAGCGAGATCGACGTTGACACCCAGCCGGCGGAGAGCGGCACCGGTACGCGCTCCCTGCATCCGGGCGATCCTGATACTGCCGAGATGTCCCATCTCGGGCGCAGTCATCGTGGGCGGGGCCCATGGGATGCGCTTGACTGAGCGACCTTCCTGGTCGACGGAGATCAAGAGCGGGGGCTGCTCGCCCTCGGCCGCCGCGAGCTGGAGCCGCCGGGTGAGCCGCTTCAGGGCCGACGGCGACGCGATGTTGCGGCCGAGGAGCACGATCCCACCGATCTCGCCCCGCCGGATCCGGCCCGCCAGCGCCTTGCCCAACTTGTGGCCGGCCATCGTGACAACCAGTTTCTGGCCCACCATCTGTTCGAGCGTGGGACCGTTCGTGCACGGTCCGATCGGCGAAGCGGTCGCTTCGCTCGCAGCTGATGGTTCCGGAGATGCAAGGCACGAGGCCTGCTCATCGACCGTAGGGCTCGGGCTATGCTCATCGCCTGAGAGGCTCGGAGCCGACCAGGCCAACACGAAGCCGAAGACGATCGCCAGTGCTAACCGAATGCCCCGCATCGGTCGATGGTAGGGCCTTTGCGCCACCGATCCGTTTCTCGCCGCGCACGTTGATTCGCGCAGCAGTGCCATGTGTCTCGCTGACATCGTGGCCTCGGGCCAGTGACCCGTGATGATCTCCGAGGGTCGCCGCTCAAGGGCGATGTCCCTGCCGGAACGTGATCCCCTTGACGGGACGATATCCTTTGCCGGCGTGTGCGATCGCGAAACCGCACTGGCGAGGAGGATCCGATGACCGGGATTCACGGTCTGGCCTGGCGGCCATTGTCGACGCCCTGCCCCCGCTGGCTCGTGACCGCGCTCGGAACGGCGCTGGTGCTCTCATCGTTTGTCATTGCGCCGGTCAGCGCCGCCGATCCGGCGCCCGCGCCAGAGGCCACTCCCGCGCCGACGCCCGCGCCGACGCCGAGCGGACCGCCCGCCGATGCTGTCTTCAGCTTCCACTCCCGCCCGGACCTGCGACCACCTCGCCTGACCATCGACGCGGCCGAGGCAGCCGGGAACGAGAGCCTTTTCATCACTCCTCGCTTCGGCGGTGAGGGGGAGGGGCTGATGATCTATGACGCTTCGGGTGAGCTCCTGTGGCTCCGTCGGGTGCCCGGTCGCACCGCCCTGGACCTGCGGCCCATCACCTACGACGGCGCGCCCGCACTCAGCTGGTGGGAGGGGGTCATCGACGACGGCCTCGGGGATGGCGAATACGTGATCGCCGACCAGTCGTACCAGGAGATCGCTCGCCTGCGCGCCGAGCCGTACTCCGGCGACCTTCACGACTTCCTCGTCACGCGGAACGACACCGCGTATGTCTTCGCGCTCGACCGGGTGGAGATCGACGGAAGGCTCATCGACGACTACCTCGTCCAGGAGCTGGACATCGGGACCGGAAAGCGCCTTTGGCAGTGGCGTGCCTCGAACCACATCCCGCTCGCTGAATCGGTGGCGGAGGTCCCGGACGGGGGCCCGTGGGACTACCTGCATCTCAACTCCATCGCCCTCGACGGCAATGGCGACCTGATCCTCAGCGGGCGCCACACTGACACCGTCTATAAGGTCTCGCGCGAGAGTGGAGAGATCGTCTGGCGACTGGGTGGCGCGGAGAGCGACTTCAAGCTGCCGGCCGACGCAGTCTTCCAGAAGCAGCACGACGCGCGATGGCACGCGGATGGGACGATCTCCCTCTTCGACAACGCCACCGATGACGCCAAGGACCCGACGCAGCCACGAGGACTCGTATTCCGTCTCGATGAAGGCGCGGGCACCGCGGAGCTGGCTCGCGAGCTGTCGCCACCCCGGAGCACGAACTCGTCGAGCCAGGGCAATCTCATGCTCGAAGACGACGGCACCGCCACGATCGGCTGGGGCAGCTCAAAGCTGGTCACCGGCTACGACGCGGACGGCAATGTCGTATTCGACGGTGCCATGCCCGGCGGCTTCTCCTCGTATCGTGCATATCGAGCACCATGGACGGGCCTTCCGCTCGATGATCCGCTGGTATCGGTCGAACGGGACTCCAGGGGACACCTGATGGCATGGGTGAGTTGGAACGGAGTGACCGAGGCGACCTCGTGGAGGCTCTTCATGTGCGACCGCGAGGAGGCGCTGGGTCAGGTGAGTGACACGCCGCGAGCCGGGTTCGAGACGGCGGTCGAGCTGCCCGAAGATGCGGCGGTCGTGGTCCTGACGGCGCTTGACGCCGACGGCCGGCCACTTGGCTCCAGCCGGCCCATCGTGGTGGAGGCAGCTCTCGCAATGCCGCCCTCCACCGACTAGTTGGCCGGTGTGGCGTCGGCGCTACCGACCTGCCGTCTGCTCGTCCATGAGCGCAAGCAGCTTGACGGTGGTGCTCCAGCTGCGGATCGTGATCAGCTTGTACATCGGCATCGAGACGATGCGTGACAACCGGCTCTGGGCGGCGCGCGCCCGGAGCCTCTGGAAGTAGACCACGTCCGTCCCTGCGCCGGCCTGGTCGACACCCTCACGCAACGTCAGGCGCTCGAGCACTTCGGCGGGCGTGAGTGGAGGCATCAGGAACAACACGTCGCAGAGATAGGATCCCGGATCCATACCGAAGCCGCGGGGTGCCGCATCGACCGCCCGGCTCAGCTCCTCGTGGCTGCGCAGGGTCACGACGGCGCTGTAGCCGAACGTCGAGCTGAGCATCTCCTCGATGCTGGCCGTCAACGCCGCCCGGTCAGGCTCGTGCGATCGGAACACGACGTTGCCGCTCTGGATATACGTGCGGACGTCGGCGTGACCATGCGCCTCGAAGCAGGCTGCCAGGTCCGCCATGCGGATCTTGTTCTTGCCGCCCACGTTGATCCCGCGGAGCAGCGCCACGTAGTCCGTCATCATCGTCGCCACGGACTACGCGTCGACGCGCCTGCAGGCTTTCGGCGAGCGCTCGCCGAAGCCGCTCCGGCGCTACGAATGATGGTCACCCGAAGCGTCGCCGGTGCGACTCGCACAGAGCGGACACCCTCACGTACCGGCGGTTCCGTGAGGGTGTCCGTAGCAGCCCGGATGACACGAAGCGGTCTGGAATGGAGTATCCCAAGTAGGTAGGCCGTCCGGTCGTTTCGATCGGGTGGCCTACCGTCCAGTCGATCCTGCGCTGCCGGGAGGCGCGGGGCGCCGGCGGCGCCCCCCTTGTCGTGCCCCTCGCCCACAGCGCGTCGCAGTCCCATTGCAGCTTCTCGCCTACGATCGGAGCAGTACGGCGTTCAGTCGCGTTGACTCACTGCGGCACCGACCGCAGCACCGATCGCGATGCCGACCCCAAGGCCGACGCCGATGTTGTCCATCGCCAAGCCGAGCGAGGCCCCGACCGCAGCGCCGATGGCGATGCCCACGGCCACCGCGCTGCTCGACTGACGCATCGTCTTCCTGCTGGGACCCGGATCCTCGGCGAAGCCGGGCTCTTTGTCGGGCGGAGCTGGGTCGACGATCTCGGGACCGGGACCCTCGTCGAGACTGGGGCCCTTGTCGGGACCAGGACCCTCATCGGGACTGGGATCCTTGTCGGCGGTATCGAGGTCCATGCCATCGGCACCAGGGTCGATGTGGGGCGTTGGCTCTGTGCTCATGAACGCATTGTCCACCACAGTGGCAACTGCTCCACCCGGTCGGCAGCCCATCTCGCGCACGGCCGCACGCATCCTGGTACGAAGGGATGGTGCGTTGGTACGAAGGACTGGTGCGTTGGCGCAACAGTCATGACCGATGGCCCCTGCGGGACCGTGCCACAAGGCCCGACCATCGGCAGCCGCTTCCCCTGAGACTGGATTGGTCAGACAGACCGGTGAGCGACCTGGATGCCGTGATTGGCCAGGTCGGAAAGAACGCCGCCTGCTCATGGAGGGAAGCCGTGGCTCTGAGCATCCGTATGGATCGCCAACGCGTACCGATGGTGGCCAGTGAGACCCTTGAGGACCGCACGCGTCCGGCCCAGGAAGGCTCCGCGTCGATCGCGTCCCGCCTGCGCCTCCATCAGTGGCCGTACTGGTCCCAGCGACACAACGGCGCACCCGCGCACGAGATGATGCCGACGCTGGCGCGCCTCGGCCGTCGTTAGCCTGGTCTGAGCCGCGCCAGTTCGCTTCGAAGCGACCGTTCGACCGTCGCCAGCCGCTTGCTGCCGGCCTGGTTCTTGAGCATGCAGGGATCGCCCTTCCGTGAGCGCCGCCACTCGTAGCAAGCTCCGTTGCTGAGGTCGTAGAGTTCCACCTCACCCGTCTCGTACTCGGTGTACATCCAGCGGCAGCCGCCCTTCCCCGCGAGCGCGCAGCCCTTCTTCGCCAACGGTGACGAGCGGGTGCTCGTCACGCTCCAGTACTTGGGTATGCGGTGGCCCTCCTCCTGGTAGCTGGTGAGCACCACTTGACGACCGAGTCGATCACGATCGCCGGTCAGGAGCTTGAGCAGTGAGACGCCATCGGCCTTCGTTTGCCCCGTGGGGTAGGGGCCAAGCTCACAGCCGGCGATGTCACAGAGGGTCGGCGCGAGATCGATGTTCTGCACTCGCTCGTCGATCGTTTTTGGGACGGTCCCGAGCACACGCGGCCAGCGCACGAACAGCGGGATCTGCGTTCCATAGGGCGCCTTCTTGTCGTACAGGAGCCGCTGTGAACCGAAGGACATGCCGTTGTCGGACGCCAGGATGAGCATGGTGTTGTCGAGCCGGCCGAGCTTGTCAAGCTTGCGCACCACGTCACCGACCAGATCGTCGACCGCGAGCAAGCCCCGGCAGGTCCGACCCAACTCGTAGCCGCCGCGCGACTTGATGCGGCGTTGTCGAACGTAGGCCGGCTTGTCGCGGACGTTCTTCTCCATGTAGCCCTGGGGCTTCCAGCGCGTGACGTTGCAGCCCTTGGCCTTCCGATAGCGCGGCGCCACGGTCCACGGTTTGTGCATCGCATACGGCGTGATCCAGGCGAAGAGCGGTTCATCCTTCGGCGCATGGTCGAGCGTCCGCATCGTCAGACGCCGGATGACATCGGTGGAGTAGTCGCGAGGCCGCGACCCGTAGTGATGGCCCACCCCATTGCTGTAGAGGTTGTAGTCGTAGTAGCCACCGCCGTAGCCGTGGAACTCGTCCCAGCCGGGCGGCTGCTTGTCCGCGACACGATCGAAGAGGTTGACGTACTTGCCCACCTCGATGGTGTGATAGCCCTGCGCCTGCAGCTCGGTCGCGATGGTCTCACCGGGGTTGAACAGGGTGCCGTCGGTCTTGTAGGCCCCATGATGGTGCGTGTGCAAACCGGTCAACAGGCCCGCCCGACCAGGTGTGCAGGTGGAGGTCTCCACGTACGCATCGGTGAACTGGGTACCCTGCTGCACGAACGTGCGGCGGATGTTGGGCAGCGCTTTCCATAGTCGGCCGTCGAGCGGTGGGATGTCATCGAGCACGATGGCGACGATGTCTGGCGCCGGCGAGCGCGGGTCCTCACCGGGTGGCGCAGGCGGATCACCGGGCAGCAGCGGCAGCGTGGCCGCCGACGCCATGCCGGTGATGGCGATGCTGCCGAGCGTGGCCAGTGCCGTCGCCTTGAGCAGCGTGCTGTGTCGTCCAGTCCTGTTTGCCAACCTCACGTTTCGCAGACTAGCGGAGCTCCGGCGGGGCTGCCTGCGCGCGCCGCGCCGCCCGTGTGCCGCGCCTGCGCGCGTCCTGCTCGGCCACAGGCTTGCCCTCTCGGCGCCCATGCGCGCAGAGGGCTACGCTGCTCCGGGAGAGGAGGGGAGCATGGAGATCCTCGTTGCACTGTTCGGCGGCGTGATGGGTGCTGCCATGGCCGGTATCTGGGCCCGCGACATCATGAGCGGCCACGGGTTCGACGCTCCGCACGGTCTGCTGAAGGCTCGCGAGGCCGATTCGGACGACCTCATGATCTGGCACTGGGGCGCCGAGTTCGGCACGGCCCTGGTGCTCATCGCCGGCGCTCTGCTGCTGTTGGCCGGTGCCGCCATCGCAGAGATGGTGATGCTGGTCGGTATCGGCGGCCTGCTGTACACCTCCACCAACAGCCTGGGCTGGGCGCTGGCCGCACCGCAGCGTCGGCCGTATGTCTTCCCCATGGCCGCCGCGCTCGTGGGTGGCGTCATCAGTGTTGCGGTGCTGATCCTCTTCTGACTCACGTGGTCTGACTCACGTGGTCTGA
>JBBSAV010000079.1:0-14119 GCA_038251965.1 Candidatus Limnocylindrales bacterium | reverse complement strand
TGGGGCTCGGCGCCCTGGGGCTCGACGCTCGGGTCGGCCTGGGGCTCGGCGCCCTGGGGCTCGACGCTCGGGTCGGCCTTGGGCTCGGCGGCCTGGGGCTGTTCGGCGGCCTTGGGCTGGTCGGCCTTGGGCTGCTCAGCCTTGGGCTGGTCGGCCTTGGGCGCGTCAGCCTCGGGTGCGGGTGCGAGGTCATCCTTCGGGATGGCGAGGCCAGTGCCCGTGAGGCCCTCAGCCTTGGCGATCACCTCGACTTCAGCGTCGGCGAGAAGGGAGACGCGGGTCTTGTGGCCAAGCGCGCGTGAAAGGCTGGCGCCATCTTCAGGGTCCACAGACCACTTGGCGCGAGCGGCAACGCAGTCGTCGTCGACCGTTCCGGGCTCCTTGTCAGGGCCGAATGAAGCGCCGATGTCAGCGAGACAGATCCAGGCGCTGGTCTCCTTCGCGTCACCGCCTGCCACTAGCCTGATCTTCCTGGGGTAGAGGCGAAGCTTCAGGTTAGGCTCGGGATCGGCGGCAGGGGCGATCTTGTCACCCTGCTCGGCCTGCGGAGCCTGGCTGACCGACGAATCCTTATCTTGCGCGATGGACACTGCCGGCGTCAGCACCAAGGCTGACAGCAACAGGATCGATTGCAGGATCGCCAGCAGCACATAGCCCTTGTGCGTACCGTGACGTTTGTACGAATACATCGATGCCTCTCCTCTTCGCGGGGTTCCCCAACGTCCCAACCCCGATCTCGATAACTACTGCTCCCTGGGGGAGCCAATGACGACGCCAGCCGAAGGCCGGCAGTACGGACAGATCCGTCTCGAAAGTGTCCACTCCCCCGTACCTTTTGGCAACCGCTCCCAGTACGACAGAGCCATAACTGTTGTCGGGCGGCACCAGTGGATGAGCGGCCGAGTCCACCGCGTCAAACAAGACGTCTCCGGACCACATCTGACCGCCACATGGTCCATTTGGCCATTGGTACCAGTACTCATGCCCGATGGGACGAGAGCCCTCGCCCCGCAGCAACCCACAGCGACTCGCGGCAAGCCGTAGCATCTGGCGACATGCGCCCCGTTCTGATGGTGATCGCCGCCCTGGTAGCCGCCTTGGTGGCCGCCCTCGCCATGGTGCCGGTATCAGGGCTCACGGTCTCAGCCGCCGACTACCCAGCCAAGGACGCTCGCTACCACTCGTACGGCGAGATGGTGGCCCATATCAAGCAGGTCGCGGAGGCCAACCCTGGCATCGTCCGCCTCTTCTCCCTCGGCAAGAGCCACCAGGGCCGCAAGCTCTGGGCGACGGAGGTCAGTGACGATCCCGGAGCCGACGATGGCGAGCCTGAGGTGCTGTTCGATGGTCTCCACCACGCGCGCGAGCACCTGAGCGCGGAGATGCCCATCTACATCCTGGATCTGCTCACGGAGCACTATGGCAAGCCGACCGCGCTCGGGAAGCGGATCACCAAGCTGGTCGACCATCGGCGCACCTGGATCGTGTTCATGGTCAACCCTGACGGACTTCAGCACGATCTCACCGGATCGCCCTATCGGTCATGGCGTCGCAATCGACAGCCCACGCCGCGATCGGCCAAGGTAGGCACCGATATCAATCGCAATTACGGGTATCGCTTCGGCTGCTGTGGCGGTTCATCAGGCAAACCAGGCGCCTGGAACTACCGCGGGCCTCATGCCTGGTCCACACCTGAGGCGCGCGCCGTCCGCGACTTCATCCAGGGTCGGGTGCTCGACGGGCGACAGCGCATCCGGACCCACATCACATTCCACACCAGCGGTGAGATGGTGCTGTGGCCATATAGCTACACGGGCCGCGACCTGCCACCGGACATGACCGAGCTGGACCTGCGGACCTTCCGCGCCATGGGCAAATCGATGGCCCGGACCAACCGCTACCGAGCCGCGCAGTCGAGCTCGCTCTATCCCACCGACGGGGACATGATCGACTGGACCTATGCACGACAGCGCATCTTCTCGTTCACCTTCGAGCTGTACCCTCGCGCTGGCGGCCGGAAACGGCATTACCCGCCCGATGAGCTCATCGGTCGCGAGACCGGGCGTAATCGGGATGCCGTGCTGTACCTCATGGGCAAGGCGTTGTGCCCGTACTCCGCGCTGGGGCGCACGGCGAAGAAGATGAACTGCGGGCCGTACTTCGACGACCTGGAGATCGCACGTGGCTGGCGAGTCGACCCCGATGGGACCGACAGCGCCAGCGACGGACGCTGGCAACAGGGTGAGCCGAAGAAGAGCCAACTGCAATTGGGCTCGGCGGCGTCCGGGCGAGCGGTGCTGGTCACCGGCAAGCGCCCGGGCCACGATGTCGATGGCGGCCGCACCACCGTCCGCTCCACCCTCATCCGGTTGCCCGACGATAGGACGGCCACACTGCGGCTGCGCTACTGGGTTGGCCTGGGCCGATCGGCCACCGCCGCCGATGGGCTGCGTGTGCACCTCGTCGACCGGGACGGTCGGCGCCTGCTGACCCTGCTGGGAGTCTCGGGCACGGGGACGAGGCGCGAGCCGAGGTGGAAGTCGTTGCGCAGGACGTTGCCGGCCGACCTTCGTGGGCGACAGGTGGCGATCGAGCTGGAAGCGGTCGACAAGGGCGAAGGGGCCACGGTGGAAGCGGCCGTGGACGAGCTGCGCATCACGGCCGGATGAGGCCCGCGAGGCGGGGCTTGCCACGGCAGCAGCGTGAAGGGCACGGCAGCGACGGCTTTCGCCGCTCGCAGGAACCCGCTACGATGCGTTCGTGCCCGTCCCACGGTGTGGTGCTGGACGGTTAGACCCGTTCGGGAGCAGCGCCATCGCTGGCGTCCCGACGTAGAGGAGGAACGCATGCGTAGGTTCACCACTGCATCCCTGGCGCTCACGATCGCGGCAACCGGCGTGCTCGCCGGCGGCGCGCTCGCACTGGCTCAGGACGGCTCCGAGCTGAAGATCGGTCTCGTGACCGACGTCGGGACCATCGACGATCGCAACTTCAACCAGTACAGCTGGGAGGGTGCCCAGGCCGGTGCCGAGGCGGTCGGGGCAGCCGTGCCGCAGTACGCCATCAGCCAGCAATCCGTTGACATCGGTCCGAACATCCAGGCCTTCGTGGATCAGGAATACGACATCATCGTGACCGTCGGTTTCGCCGCCGGTGCCGATACCATCATGGCCGCCAAGGCCAACCCCGACATCAAGTTCATCGGCGTCGACCAGGCACCATGCATCAACGAGGCAGGCGACCCTGACGACACGTTCACCTGTGCCGGAGACCCGGCCACCCTGCTGCCGAACCTGCAGGGCCTCAACTGGCGCGAGCAGCAACCCGGCTACCTTGCCGGCATCGTCGCTGCTGATGTCAGCGAGACGGGGCACGTGGCCGCCATCGGTGGCACTTCGGTCGTCCCGGCCATCCCCAACTACATCGAGGGCTTCGCCAACGGCGTGAAGTCGGTCAATCCCGACGCCGTCGTGACCGTGACCTACATCTCCGGAGCCCCGGACGCGGCAGCATTCAACGATCCCGCTGGCGGTCAGGCCATCGCCCAGCAGCTGCTGGCCCAGGATCCCCAGATCGACGTCATGTTCCAGGTCGCGGGCAAGACCGGCAACGGCGTGCTGCAGGCTGCCTGCGACGCTGACATCTGGGCCATCGGTGTGGACGTGGACCAGTTCGTCTCCACCCCCGAGACCGCCGACTGCACGCTCACCAGCGCCGAGAAGAAGCTCTCCAACTCCGTGAAGAGCGCTATCGAGCGCATCGGGGCTGGTGAGGATCAGGGTGGCACGCTCTTCCTGGACATCTCGACCGACGACGTTGGCATCAGCCCGTTCCACGATCACGAGGCCGCCGTGAGTGCCGATGCCGTCGCCGCGATCGCCGCCGCGACGGCCGGCATGATCGACGGCTCGGTGGTCCCCTGCGAAGCACAGGAAGGCACCGGCTTCTGCGTCGTGACGCTGCCGTAGCCCCACGCTTCCGCAGCGCAAGCTGAGATCATGACGAACGGGTCGGCCGCTGGGTCGGCCCGTTCGTCGTATCAGGACCCGCCCGCGGCTTCAGACCCAACAGCCAGGAACGAGGGATCGTGACTGCGCCCACGCCCGACAAGTCGGCCGCCCGCATCGCCGCCCCCGCATTGGAGATGCGCGGCATCACCAAGCGCTATCCCGGTGTCGTCGCCAACGACAGCATCGATCTCGAGGTTCGCCCCGGCGAGATCCATGCCCTGCTGGGGGAGAACGGTGCGGGCAAATCCACGCTCATGAACGTCCTCTATGGCCTGGCCAGGCCGGACGAGGGCCAGATCCTGCTCGATGGTGAGGTCATCGACATCGAGGGGCCGACGGATGCCATCGACCGGGGCATCAGCATGGTCCATCAGCACTTCATGCTGGTACCGGTCTTGACCGTGGCTGACAACGTGCTCCTGGGCAAGGAGGCCATGCGGGGCCGGCTCTTCCTCGATCAGGGCGAGGCCCGTCGGCGCATCAAGGAGCTGGGTGAGCGCTTCGGCTTCGAACTGGATCCCGACGCCAAGGTCGGCGACCTCTCCGTCGGCTGGCAGCAACGCGTCGAGATCCTGAAGGCGCTCTATCGCGATGCTCGCATCCTGGTGCTCGACGAGCCCACGGCGGTACTCACACCGCAGGAAACCGTCGAGATCTTCACCGTGCTACGCCGCCTGGCGGCGGAGGGCCATAGCATCATCTTCATCAGCCACAAGCTCTACGAGGTCCTCGAGATCGCGGACCATATCACGGTCATCCGGCGGGGCAAGGTGGTCGGCAGCCGTATCCCCGGCGAGACGAACGAGGAGGATCTCGCGGAGCTGATGGTCGGCCATGAGGTCCAGCTCACCGTGGACCGCGGCGAGAGCCACCCGGCTGAGACGATGTTGCGCGTGCAGGACCTGCGCGTGCGCAGCGACCGTGGCGGCGACATCGTCAACGGCGTGAGCTTCGACGTGCGCGCCGGGGAGATCCTGGGCGTCGCTGGGGTCGCCGGCAACGGCCAGGACGAACTCGTCGAGGCCATCATGGGACTGCGTCAGCCGAGTGGCGGGTCGATCACGCTCGATGGCAGCGACGTCACCCATGACCGGCCGCGCGACCTGCACGAGAAGCAGGTCGCTTTCGTACCGGCCGACCGCCATCGCTTCGGCTTGGTGCTCTCGTTCCCGCTCACCGACAACGTGGTACTCACCGACTACTACATGGAGCCCTATTCACGGGGAGTGGTCCGTGACGAAGACGCCATCGCCAAGCGGGCCGACGAGGCCATCGAGCTGTACGACGTGCGCACGCCCAGCCCGACGGTGACGGCTGGGACCCTCTCGGGTGGCAATCAGCAGAAACTCATCGTGGCGCGTGAGTTCGACCGCGATCTCAAGCTGCTCGTGCTCGACCAACCCACGCGCGGGCTGGATGTAGGCAGCATCGAGTTCATTCACAAACAGATCATCAAGAAGCGTGATGCCGGCCCGGCCGTGTTGCTGGTATCGGCAGAACTCGATGAGGTGCTGGAGATCTCGGACCGCATCGCGGTCATGTACCGCGGCAAGGTCGTGGCCATCGTCGACGGGCGCACTGCCAACAAGGAGGCCGTAGGCCTGCTGATGGCGACTGGCGGCAAGGGCGGGTCGAGCGCAAGCCCACCGGAGACTGCCTCGTGATCAACCGGCTGCTGAGCCGCTCGCTACGAGGCCAGTTGGCCGTCACCGGCGGCGCCATCCTGCTGGCGCTCGTGGTGGGCGCCATCGTGATGGTGCTGACCAGTCCCATCATCACCGGCAGCCTGGACCCCTGGCTGTGGTCGGAGGCGTATCTGGCCTTGCTTCAGGGTGCCACCGGCATCGCCATCGCCTTCGACCCCTTCAGCATCGACTTCACGGGCTTCAACGGCGTCATCGACACGCTGGTACGCGCGACGCCCTATATCCTCGGCGGCTTGGCGGTCGGGCTCGGCTTCAAGGCCGGACTCTTCAACATCGGCGCCCAGGGCCAGTTCCTGATGGGTGCGCTGGGAGCGGTCGTGGCCGCTATCGCGCTGGCCGACGCCCCGACCGTGATCGCTGTGCCGTTGGCGCTAGTCGCGGGCCTGCTCGCCGGCGCAGCGTATGGCTTCGTCCCCGGCTGGCTGAAGGCCTTCACCGGAGCTCACGAAGTGGTCGTCACCATCATGCTCAACTACGTCGCCCTGCAGATCATCTCGTGGGCTGTCAGTGGGCCGCTACGCGCGGCCGGTGCCACCTTCGCACGTACCTCCGACGTCGGCGCGGCGACGCTGCCGATCCTGGCGGGCAGCAGCGGCCACCTGCTCCACTCCGGCGTCATCATCGCCTTCGCGGCGGTGCCCGTCGTGTGGTGGGTGCTGTATCGCTCGACGGTCGGCTTCGAGATCCATACCGTCGGCGCCAACCCGGACGCAGCACGGTACGCCGGCATGCGCCCGCGGCGGCTGATCGTGCTGACCATGAGCGCCAGCGGACTCCTCGCCGGGCTGGCCGGTGGTATCGAGATCCTTGGCGTGCAGCACTACCTGCCGGCGGCCTACGCCACCACCGTCGGCTTCGACGCCATCACCGTGGCCTTGTTGGGTCGCGCCAATCCGTGGGGCATCCTGTTCGGCGGCTTGCTGCTGGGTGCCCTGCGAGCCGGCGCACCGCTGATGCAGATCAAGGCCGGTGTGCCCGTCCAGATGATCGACATCCTGCAGGGCGTCATCCTGTTCTTCCTGGCCGCCGACCTCATCGTGCGCTGGGTCTTCCGCATCCGGGAGGCCAAAGCTGGCAGCGTGGACGAGCTCAAGACCGTGACCGGCAGCTACGGCGGTTCGTCCGCCACCAAGGGTTGAGGACGTAGCCGTGGACGTCCTCTTCGACATCCCGGTGGTCGGCATCCTGTTCCAGCTCGTGGACTACATGATCCAGGTGCTGACCATCAATGGTGCTGTCATCCTGGCGCTGGCGGCACCGATCGCGCTGGGCGCCTACTGCGGCTTCATGAACGAGCGCTCCGGCGTGGTCAACATCGGCATCGAAGGCATGATGATCGCGTCAGCCTTCGCCGGCTGGTTCGTCGCTTCGATGGTGGTACAGGCGTTCCCCGACCAGCCCCGGGCTGACTTCTTCTTCGGCGCCTCCCCGGCCCTCATCCTGGGCCTCGTCGCGGCCATCATCACGGGCATGTTGGTGTCCGCTGTGCACGCCTGGCTGTCGATCACGGTCAAGGCCGACCAGATCATCAGCGGCACCATCATCAACATCGTGGCCCTGGGCGCGACAGGCTATCTGATCATCATCATCAGTGCTTCCTCACCGCCATCGGCTGGCCGCTTCACCCCGTTCAACCCGCCTGAGGCACTGACCGACCTGCCCTTCGTAGGCTGGATCTTCAACATGTTCCTCAGTCAGGGCCCCATCACCATGGCCGTGCTGGTAATAGCGCTCATCCTGAACGTGCTGCTCTTCCGCTCTCGCTGGGGCTTGCGCACCCGCTCGGTCGGCGAGCATCCCAAGGCCGCCGAAACGGTCGGCATCGACGTCATCAAGCTGCGCTACCGCAACGTCATCCTGGGCGGCATCTTCGCCGGACTCGCGGGTGCCTGGTTCACGCTCGACTTCGGCACCTCGTTCCAGGCGGGCATGACCAACGGTCGTGGCTTCATCGCGCTGGCGGCGCTCATCTTCGGCCGCTGGTTGCCCCTGGGCGCCTTCGGAGCGGCGTTGCTGTTCGCGGCAGCCAGCTCGCTCAGCATCGCCATCCGCACCGTGCCGCCGACCGGCCAGCTGGGCGACATCCTCACCGCCATCCCCGACCAGTTCTGGTCGGCGCTGCCCTACCTGGTGACCATCATCATCCTGGCAGGCGCCGTGGGACGAAGCGTGGCCCCAGCCGCCGTGGGCAAGCCCTACGAGCGCGAGAGCGCTTCGTAGGGTGGCATCGTCGGCCCGTAGGGCAGCATCGACAGAATGCGCGACCATGAGCGCATGACTGACTCCGATGGGCCGACCCGTTCCGATGATGAACCCAAGCGCGATGCTGACGACCTGCCCATCCTCGATGGCGACGCCGCCCTCGAGGTGTTGCGGACGGCGTCGACGATCGCCATCGTGGGTGCGTCACCACACCCGTGGCGGCCGTCACACTCGGTGATGCACTACCTGCTCGATCAGGGCTACACCTGCGTTCCGATCACTCCCAAGGCCGACGAGGTACAGGGCCATCGTAGTTACCCGACGCTGGAGGCAGCCGTCGAGGCGAGGGGCGCTGCCTTCGACATCGTCGATGTGTTCAGGCAACCCGACTACGCGCCGGACATCGCGCGCTCAGCGGTGGCACTCGGCTGCGGCACGTTGTGGCTGCAGTTGGAAGTCATCAGTCCCGAGGCAGTGCGCATCGCACACGCGGGCGGGCTGCGAGTCGTGATGGACCGGTGCACCGCCATCGAGCACCGTCGCCTGCGGTCGCTCCGCGGCTGAGCGTCCGCTGCTGGTCGACTGAGCATCCGCTGGCTGCGCGGCCGAGAGCCGCCGGATCTGACCGCACCAGAGCACACACGAAGGTCCATCTGCGCCGGTCCGATGGTCATGCAGCAGGCTAGGCGCGGGACCCGTACCATGCGTTCGTCGTCGACGAGCCTGCCAAGGAAGGAACCCATGCGCAGCAACCCCATGACTCGCATCCTCATCGGAGCAGCGGCCCTCCTGCTGGTGACCTCCAGCGCGGCCACCGCGCAGGCCCCCACGCCGCCGCCGCCGCAATACGCCGAATCAGGTCCCCTTGAGACGACGCTCCTCACCAGCGACCTCGACGATGCCGGGATGAACGCGCTGATCGAGCAGACCGTGGGCGATTTCCACGCCCTCATCGGCGGCAAGCCCAAGAACTGGAATCCGCTGCCTCCGCAGCGCTCCACCGAGCGCGTGACCGAGGCACTCCTGCAAGCGTCCCTGGATGATCCCTCCCTGGTCGTCGTCTCCGGCGGTGATGGCGACGCCAACGTCAACATCGCGCGCAGCTACCAGGCGGCCGCACGACCGATCTACATCGACCTGGGCCAGCCCATGCCCTGCGTCACCGAGGAAGGACAGCTGGACCCATCGGGGACCTGCGCCGGTGGTGAGTTCGGGATCCCCTACACCTACACCGCGATCGATTTCGCGGTCGAGGACGGTGCTTACCTGGCCGGCCTGCTGGCAGCCGAGGCCAGTCGCAATGATCAGCTCGGCATCATCAGCGGCACGCCCGACTGCATCGAATGCAACCGCTATGTCCATGGCTTCGTGAACGGGGCTCGCAGCATCGACCCTGCCATCGACATCGAGCTGGCCTACCTGGCCCAGGACGAGCAGGACGCTTTCGGCGACCCGGTCAGTGCCAAGGCTTTCACCAAGGCCTTCATCGACGTGTATCAGCCCGACGTGCTGCTGCCGGTCGGGCGAGGCGTGACCACGGCCATGATCGAGGCTGCCTGTGACGCGGGCGACGTGCTCACGGTGGGCACGGGGACCGACGTTGCCACCACACACCCCGAGCTGGCCGACTGCGTTCTGACCAGCGTCAGCAAGGATGTGGCGAAGGCCGTGCGTGAGGTGATGTACAAGTTCGCCGAGAGGCAAACGCCACGGTTCGTGGAGTACGGTCTCGTCGATGGCGGAATCGCGGTCTCGTGGCCACGACAGTCGCTGCCGGTCGAAACGGCCGAACGCTACAAGCAAGCGGAAGCAGACATCCTCACCGGCGCGCTCGACACATGCCCCGAGGACTGCTCGCTACCGCTGGACCTCAGCGGCGGAGTCGCCAGCAGCGAACCTGAAGCAGGAGCCGACACCGCGGGTTAGCTTCGGGTCGACGCCGCGGGTAAGGGTCCGGGTCACGGGCCGGCTCAGAGGCTGTTCAGCCCCGCATGGTGAAGAGCCCTACCACGACCGCCACGACGCCGGCTCCGACCACGACTCCCCACAGCAGCACCCGCTGACGCATCTGCGCGCGCATCTCGTCAGCCCCGGTGGGGCCTTCAGCCTCGATGGTGGTGTGCTTGCCTCGCCACGTCTCGTAGCGCGCGAGGTTGGCTTCGGTGGCGTCCAACCGACGGATGGTCGCCAGCGGGCCGCGCACCTTCCAGACGCCGATGGCGATGGCAGCGATGCCCGCGATGATGAGGGCGATGGCCACGGGGTCCATGTTCAGTCGTCCTGCAGCGTCTGGCGGATGAGCTCCTGCACGAGCCCGGCATTGGCCTGACCGCGTGTCTTCTTCATGACTTGGCCGGTCAGGAAGCCGATGGCCTTGCTGGTGCCGGCGCGGACGTCTGCGGCAGCCTCGGGGTTCAGCGCGATGACTTCATCGACGGCCGCCTGAAGCGCGCTTGAGTCGCTGATCTGGCGGAAACCCGCATCGGCGACCACCTCCGCCACGCGCTGACCGGTGCGTCCGACACGCAGCAGCACCTCCTTGGCATTCGTGCCGCTGATGTGGCCCTCCTCCACCAGTCGCACCAGCGCTGCCAGCTCGGCCCCGCTGATGCGCCCCACATCGACCTCAGGGTCCTCGCCCTTGGTCAGCCGCAGATACTCTCCGCTGACCCAGTTGGCCAGCTTTTTGGCCGACAGCTCCGGATCGGCCGCACGCGCCGCCTCGAAGACGGCGGTGGCCGCAGCGTCGGTCACCAGGACGTCGGCATCGTAGGCCGACAGCCCCAGCTCCTCTCGGTAGCGCCGCCGGCGCGCGGCCGGCAGCTCCGGGAGCGCGGCACGGATCTCATCGAGCCAGGCCGGATCGATCCGCAACGGCGGCAGGTCGGGCTCCGGGAAGTAGCGATAGTCGTCCGACGTCTCCTTGGTGCGCATGTGGTACGTCACCCCCCGTTCGTCGTCCCAGCCGCGCGTCTCCATGATCAGAGGCTCACCCGCCCGCAACGCCGCTTCCTGGCGCGCGATCTCGAACTCGATGGCGCGCTCCACCGAGCGGAACGAGTTCATGTTCTTGACCTCGACGCGTGTCCCGAACGCTTCGGTACCCGACGGTCGCAGCGAGACGTTCGCCTCCACCCGCATGCCGCCGCTCTCCATGGCTGCATGGGAGGCGCCGATGGTGACCAGCAGCAGACGCAACTCCTCCGCGTAGCGTCGGGCCGTCTCGGCATCGTGGATGACCGGATCGGTGACGATCTCCAGGAGCGGTGCGCCGGAGCGGTCATAGTCGAGCAGGCTGACCTGGCGCTCGCCCGCGCGCGTGTGCTGCAGGCGCGCGGTGTCCTCCTCCAGATGCGCCCGCGTGATGCCCACTTCGACCGTGCCACCGGAGGTCTCCACGGCCAGGCGACCGTTGGAGGCCAGGGGCAGCTCGTACTGGCTGATCTGGTAACCCTTGGGTAGATCGGGGTAGAAGTAGTTCTTGCGATCCCAGCGTGTGACCGGCGGCGTGCTGGCTTCGATGGCGATGCCCGTGGCCAGCACATGTCGCACCGCCTCACGATTGATGACCGGCAGCGCGCCCGGCATGCCCAGGCACACTGGGCAGGTGTGGACGTTAGGGGCGGCGTCGCCGAGATCGTTGGAGCAGCCGCAGAACATCTTCGAGGCGGTGCGCAACTGGACATGGATCTCGATGCCGATGACGGCCTCGTAGGTCACCGCCGCCGATGTCCCCACAAGCATCAGAGGTCGGCGATGAAGCGCTCGATGCGCACGAGCGCCTCCTCAAGATCTTCGTAGGCTGTGGCGATCGACGCGCGCACATAGCCCTCGCCACTGGCTCCGAAGGCGGTGCCGGGAATCACGGCCACGTGCTGCTCATGCAGGAGCCGCTCGCTGAACTCGTCGCTGGACAGGCCGGTACCGCTGATCCGCGGGAAGGCATAGAAGGCGCCGCGCGGCTCTACGGTCGGTAGGCCGATGCGCTTGAGTCCGGCCACGAACATCGTCCGCCGGCGGTCATACTCCGCGACCATACGCGCGACCTCACCATCACCGTAGATCAGCCCGGCCAGCGCGGCATCCTGGGCCGCGGTGGGGGCAGACATGATGATGTACTGGTGCACCTTGACGATGCCCTCGAGCAGGTCCACCGGAGCGCAGGCGTAGCCGACCCGCCAGCCGGTCATGGCGTATGCCTTGGAGAACCCGCCCAGCAAGATGGTGCGCTCACGCATCCCAGGCAGCGCGCTGAACGCCTCATGGCGATGGCCGGCATAGATGAGGCGGTCGTAGATCTCGTCGCTGATGACGATCAGGTCGTGCCGCTCGGCGATGGCCGCCAATGCCCGGATGCGGTCGGGCTCCAGCACCGCGCCGGTGGGGTTGTTGGGAAAGCCCAGGAAGAGCGCTTTGGTGTGCGGTGTGATGGCCGCCTCGACGGCATCGGGATCGAGCTGCCAGCCGTCCTCGGGCCGGCAGGGCACGAACACCGGTCGGCCACCCGCGAAGACGATGTCCGGCACATAGGCCACGTAGGTGGGCTCGGCCACGATGACCTCATCACCGGGGTCGACGATAGCGGCCAGGCTCGCCGCCAGGGCCTCTGAGGCGCCCACCGTGATGACCATCTCGCGCGCGGGGTCGTAGCTGACGCCGTAGCGCGCCTGGAGGTGGCTGGCGAGCGCCTGGCGAAGCTCGATGGTGCCGTAGTTACTGGTGTAGTGGGTCCGCCCCGAACGCAAGGCCTCGACCCCGGCTTCCACGATGACCCGGGGCGTGTCGAAGTCCGGCTCGCCGACACCGAGGCTGATGACGTCTGGCATCGTGGCGAGCACGTCGAAGAACTTGCGGATGCCGGAAGGCGGCACGTCCCGGACGCGCCGGGACAGGCGGGATCGAGTCGTCGGTTCGGTCGTCATCTCGGCCTCTGGGCGAGCAGTCGGATGGGCTGGGAACTCCGAGTATACGGGCACGTCCCTCGTTCATCCGGTGTGGGACACTACGACCTGCGGATCGTGCCTGTGGATAGCGAGAAGGATGGTCAAGTCGTGGCAGTGACATCGAAAGTGGCGGACTATCTCTCGACCGGCGAGATCGTACTCATCGAGACCAGGCAGCACTGGGTGGCGGCGGTACGTTACGCGTTGAAGCCGATCTTGCTGATCGTGGCCGTGTTCGCGCTCTTCTTCCTGAACGGCTTGCTCGACTTCAACGACGACGGCTTCTTCAACTTCATCAACGACCTCATCCGCTGGGTGATGGCGATCATGATCATCGTCTCGGTGATCTGGCTGCCCATCAATCTCGTCCAGTGGGACACGCGCCGATTCGTCCTGACCAATCGCCGGTCCATGCGCAGACAGGGCCTCTTTCGCAAGAGCTCGATCGACTCGTCGCTGGAACAGATCAACGACATCGGCCTGGTCGAAACGACGTTCGGCCGCCTGCTGGGTTATAGCAACCTGACCCTCTTCACCGCGTCCGATGCTGTCAACACGACGTACGATCAGCTGCTCGATGGCCTGCAGTTCAAGAAGGCCGTGATGGATGCCAAGGAAGCCATCCGCGTGGGCTCGCCGCTCGCCGAGCTGCCCGAGGGCTTCGTCGTCAAGGGCGGCACCAATGAGGCCTCTCGACGTGCCGATGGCAAGATCGAGGACGAGCCGGAGACCGTGGCGGCGGCGGCGCTGGCTGAGGCTGAACCCGAAGTGGTCGCCGAACCATGGGCACCAACGCCGGTGGCCGAACCAGCACTCGTGGCGGAGGCCGAGCCGGAGCCGGTCGTGGAGCCGGACTCCGTGGTGGCCGAGCCAGAAGCAGAACCCGAGGTGGTCGTGGCCGAGCCAGAAGCAGAACCCGAGGAGCCCGAGCCAGAGCCGGTCGTGGAGCCCGAGCCCGAGCCCGAGCCAGAGCCGGTCGTGGAGCCCGAGCCCGAGGCTGAGCCCGAGGCTGAGCCCGAGGCTGAGCCCGAGTCGGAGCCCGAGGCTGAGCCCGAGTCGGAGCCGGAGCCGGAGCCCGAGGCTGAGCCCGAGTCGGAGCCGGAGCCGGAGCCCGAGGCTGAGCCGGGCGTGGAGCCCGAACCCGAACCCGAGGCTGAGCCGGTCGTGGAGCCGGAACCTGAACCCGAACCCGAGCCCGAGGCTGAGCCCGAGTCGGAGCCTGAGCCTGTCGTGGAGCCCGAGTCGGAGCCTGAGCCGG
>JBBSAV010000078.1:0-14293 GCA_038251965.1 Candidatus Limnocylindrales bacterium | reverse complement strand
GCGGGGTAACGAACGCCGCTCCCTGGGCTGACCCCGTCGCCCGACCCCGAGGGATGTGCTGCCCCAGCCACCCACCGGTGGCCGCCGGTGGACGTTGCGTCAGCCGCGGCGGTAGCGTTCGTCGGCGCGCTGGACCGCTGCGTTGTGCCCGTCGCGCGCCGTGTTCTCCGCCGTGATCGCAGCCTCCTCATCGAGTCGCTTCGCCTCGCCCGCGGCCATCGTGCTGGTCACGACCTTGCGTGCCGCCTCCGCGGTGGCCTCGGCGGCCCGTGAGGCCTCCGCTGCCGCGCGCTGCGCACTGGCGGCCGCGGCGGAGGTCGCGGTAGCGGCGACTTCCTCAAGGTGGGCAGCCCCGATGGCCTCTTCTGCCGCCTCCCGTTGGGCGGTCGAACGAATCGAGCGACGTTCCGCGTCCCGCCATGTCTGTAGTGCGTCGCTCACGGTGGGGAGCCTCGCTGCATGATCGGAGGACGGTGATCCGCCATCGCTCGTCATCACGACATCATCGCATACGTGTATCCGCTCCCCGCGGGGGCGGACCTTGTGGGGTGACAGCGAAACTGGCGCATATGCGCTGGAGCGCCGCTGCCGCTCATGGCCGCCGTCCCCAGTCTCGGCGATTGAGTTTCCCTACACAAGTTGGGTACACGAGACGACTGCCATGACATCGCAACGCCGGCTGTCAGCGGGTTGATCTCTTCGCAACTGAGCCACGCCTACCGTGGCGCTATACGCCGCCGCCCCACCGGGGCCGGACTGCGTCGAACTAGAGGAGGCCATCATGAGCAACGTCGCACGGGTCATTGAGATCACCGCCCGCTCAAGCAAGGGTTGGGAAGATGCCGTCCGTGTCGGTCTAGAGCGGGCCGGCGAGAGGCTGCGCAACGTCGAGAGTGCCTGGATCAAGGAACAGAAGGTGGAGTTCAAGGACGGCAAGATCGCCAACTATCACGTGGACATGCTGGTCACCTTCGTCCTCGATAGCGACTCACCCGATCCTGACGCGATCTGAGGCTCGGTCGACCCACCTCGGCCACCAGCGCGGTTACCAGCGCTGGTGGACCAGCGGCTTGGCGTAGCGCTTGTAGAGTTCCCCGACTCGCGCCATGGTGTCAGGGCTCAGCGGGGCCAGGTCGGCCGCGGCGGCATTGGCGGTGGCCTGCTCGGGTGACTTGGCGCCGGGGATTGCGGCCGTCACGCCCTCGTGCATGAGGATCCAGCGCAACGCCAGCTGCGCGGTGGTGGCGCCTTGCGGCACCAGCTCGCGGATCGCCGCCACGAACTCCAGGCCGGTGTCGTAATCGAGCCCGGCGAAGGTCTCGCCCACGTCGAACGCGGCACCATAGCGGTTGTAGTTGCGGTGGTCGTTGTCGGCGAACGTGGAGGCCCGGTCGTACTTGCCGGTCAAGAGACCGGAGGCCAGGGGCACGCGCGCGAGCACGCCGACATCGTTGGCCGATGCCATCGCGAGGAAGCGGTCGGCAGGCCGCTGACGCACCATGTTGAAGATGATCTGGACGCTGGCCGCGCCCGGATACTCCATGGCCTTGATGGCCTCTTCCACCCTTTCCACGCTCACGCCGTAGTGGGCGATGACGCCACTCGCCACGAGGTCGTCACAGGCGGCGAACAGCTCAGGGTGGTAGTAGACCTCAGTGGGCGGGCAGTGCAGCTGCACCAGGTCGAGAGTCTCCACACCTAGGTTCTCGCGGCTGCGGTCGGTCCAAGCGACGAACGCCTCAGGCGTGTAGTTCTCCAGCTTCTGCTCCACGCGCCGGCCCATCTTGGTGGCCACGTAGATGCGCTCACCGCCGCGATCGGCCAGGAAACGGCGGACCAATCGCTCACTGCGGCCGTCGCCGTAGACGTCGGCGGTGTCGATGAAGTTGATGCCGGCATCGGCTCCGGCATGCAGGGCTGCCAGGCTGTCGTCGTCATCGACGGTCCCCCAGTCGGCCCCGATGGCCCAAGCTCCGAAGCTGATGGCGCTGATCTCGTAACCGGTCTTGCCAAGTCGTCGGTACTGCATCGGGCCAGCGTAGCGCGGACGGGTCCGGACCGCCGATCGGAGGACTGATCACAGCGGAGTCAGAATGAAGACCTGTCCAGGGCCGTCCTTGCCGGGTCGGCGGTTCAAGATGCAAAGGGGATCGGGTATGAACACGCGACGATCGATCGCCGCCGCCCTGAGCCTCTCGCTCCTGCTGAGCGCGCTGCCTGGCCTGGCGTCAGCTCAGGACGAAGCTGGCCCATACGCGGCCGAGGACCTTCCGCTCCATCATGCGCTCTGGTGCAGCGCAGGTGAATGCGATGAATCGTTCCCTGCGATACCGACTCCCCGAGTGGGTGGCGGTAAGCTCGCCGTCCGCAGTTCGAGTGTGGGGTCGAGCGGGGGATGTCGAGTTGCATGCTGGGAGGATGGGTCGCCAGACGATGAGTGAGGATCGTGGTGCGCGCGACCGCGGGCGGAATGACGGCCACGCAGTGGTGCCCGAAGTCCGGGGTGACGCTGAAGACGTCGCACTCGAGAAATTGCGACTCCGCGGACTGGTGGCGGGCCGGCGGCAGGAGGAACCCTCCCGGAGCTTCGTGAGCGGCAGCGTACCCAGCAGCTGATCGACGCCATCCGCTCCGGCTCGTTGCAGTCATTCCTGGCCCTGGCCCTGACGGCACTTGCCGCGGCACTCGGTGGTGTCGTCGGCGCCCGCGAGGATCTGCGCGGCGCCTGGACACGTGCTTCATCGACCCGCGTGGCGCGACGCTGAGCGGCGCTTTCGCGCCTTGATTCGCCGCCAGCCGGCCCATCTGCCATCGCGTCTCGAGCAGCAGTTGCTGCTGGCGATGTCGGTGGGCCGGCGTGTGTTCAGCGCACGTCCGGCACGGCCCGCGCTGCGCCGGAACCGACCTCGCATGCTGTCACGGGCGCGATAGGCAGGACTCCCACCCCTGTAGCGCTGACCGTTGTGGCGGGTACGACATGCTGATCGGGAACACCGACTTCCGAACACGAACGGAGCTGATCACATGACGCACATGATTGATGAGCCAGACCCCATCCGACTCCAGGCCGGCTGGCAGGTCTTCAGCCGTGACGGCATCGACCTTGGCGAGGTCCTGGGGCCGACCAGGAACGATTCCTGATCCGGGCCGAGGGACACGCCACCCGGCGGTTCCAGCTGCCGACCGAGCTGATCGCGCAGGAGGAGCCGGCGCAGATGCGGGCACAAATCCGAATCGACGCGGCCGACGTCCGCCCGGACCACCGATCGATCGTCAGCATCCCGGGTAGAAACGCACAGTAGTCATGGGCCAGCTCAGCAAGCAAAGGCCCTTTCGCCCGCGTGACGTCCCTCGGCCGACTTGATGTCCGCGTGCTGCGGGAGTCGAGGCGTCGTGCGCTCAGTGCTCGTCGCGTCGCATCAGCTCGTACGTGGCGACGGTCGTGAAGCCATAGGCAGCGTGCGGCAGCACATCCGAGAGCCAGGCGCGGACGCTCCACTCGCGTGGATCAGTGGTGGCGCCGGTGGTGACCGTAGGGACATCGCTCATGGCCATGGCTGCCGCGGACAAGGCCGCGCCGGCGACCAGCCGAGGCAGCGTGGAGGATGCGGGGACACGGGTTCGCAACAACGCATAGCCGGCACCTAGCCCCAGTCCGATGGCCAGGCCCGCCAAGGCGCCTGTGGCGCTTGCTCGCGGCCCCGGCCCGTCGTCATCGGCCGCATCATCGATGGGGAGGCCTGCCGCGGTGTCTTCGAGCGTCGCACTGATAGCGTCATTGGTCGCTCGCAACGCTCGATCGACGACCTTGGCGGGCACATCGCTCGCCGGGCGACCACGCAACAGCATGTCGCTGTAGGAGGCCACATCGAGTGCCGCCTTGCCGGCAGCTCCCGCGGCAAGCCCAAGTAGCAATGTCCTCATCGGGTCCTCCCTATCTTCAGCGGTAGTGTGGCAGGACGTGCTCGTCGTAGAAGCGCATGAAGCCTTCCTGGTCTGGTCCCACCTGGTGGACGTAGACGTGATCGAAGCCGGCATCGGCGAACTCCTCGATGCCCTCGAGATGACGCTCCGGGTCCGGCCCGCAGATGATCGATCGAGCGATCATGTCCTCGGTCACGTCGACCGTGGCCTGCTCGTAGTGAGCCGGCACCGGCAGCTCCACGCTGAGCTCGCCGTGCAGCGCGGAGTTGGGCCACCATTCGAGGGCGATCTTGCGAGCGGCAGCTTCATCGGCTGCCCAGCAAACGGTCAACTGACCGTAGCGCGGCGCGTCTCCGCCTCGACCGGCGGCCGACTGCGCCTTGGCGAAGGTGTCCACCAGGGAAGCCACCGGGGCGGTCGAGATGAAGCCGTCACCGGTGCGCCCGGCGAGTTCTGCGGCTTGTTCGCCGGAGGCGGCGACCATGAACGGTGGCGGCTCATCCGGTCGCGTGTAGAGCGTGGCGTTCTCGACCGTGTAGTGCTCGCCACGGCGGCCCGGCATCAAGGTAGCCACCGTCGCGGACGCTTGTGCCACCACGGCCGGATGCGTCCGCACCGAAGGGCAGGTGACGCCGGTGCCGATCTGCAGCCGCGACGTATTCGTCGCCAGTGCGCCAAGGACGGACCATACGAACGAGGATTGTCCCTGCCGCGACGTCCACGGGTGGTAGTGGTCAGAGATGAGCGCGAACTCGAATCCTGTGTCCTCAGCCTGCTTGGCATAGGCCACCAAGTCAAGGGGTGGGTGCTCTTCACTCGAGAGTGCGTATCCCAACTGGACACGGCGTTGCATTGCTCCTGGTCGGCTCATCGGTGTGCTCCATGCGCGTGCTTGTCGGGTCGATGGTGGCTGTCCGTGCATCGGTTCCGGCTCAAGCCATACGCTGTGTCCATTGCAGGCATCTCGCAGCACCTGGGTGGTCGGCACCTGGGCCGGAGTTGCTCGTCGCCCGGGTCTCGGCTGTAACGCCGTCGTGATGCCCCGGCGGGTTTCGGGGATGCCGACGATGTGGGACGGGCGATACGGTACTCGGGCAGTCGCATCCCACTGCAAGGCGACCAAGACAAGGAGATCTGGACATGGGCGATCGAATCGACGAAATCAAGGGCGGCCTCAAGAAGGGCGTCGGCGACCTGACCGGGAACGAAGAGATGGAGCGCGAAGGCGCCGCCGAGCAGGACGCCGCCAAGGCGGAGCGTGAGACCGAAGGCGCCGTCGACAAGGGCACGGGCAAGGCCCAGGAAGCTTGGGGCGATGCGACCGATGACCCCGAGACCGAAGCCAAGGGCAAGGCCCGACAGGTCGAAGGCGACGCCAAGCGCGCAGGCTGATCCGAATCACTCTCCCTCCCTCGTAGGCCGCGTGCGCATCCCACCGCGCGCGGCCAAAGACCCCGGCCGGCCCCACCGGCCGGGGTCTACTCGTGCGCTGGCCGGTTTCACGCACTAGCTGGCGGCGAAGACCGTGGACCAGTCGTCCCGCATGGACGCTACCGACCAGCCTCGTCGTGCCGCCGTGGTCGTGACGGGCTCATGGGCCCCGAGAGTGGCCGCGACACCCTCGTAGGCGTGCTCGCGCTCTGCATCGTCGTGCTCCAACAGCAACGCCAGCGACGGGCCGTCGAAGGCGAGGGCGTAGTCGAGCATCTCCGCATCCCCGGCGGAGTTTCCAGCGGCGAGAATGGGTCGTCGGCCCAGCAGCCGCTGGATGTTGGCGATCTTGGCCGCTCCCTCATTGGCATCACCGAAGATCTCACGCGTGCGCAGGAGACGCGGGATGCCGTTGGCACGATCCAGCTCGTAACCCACCTGGGAGCCCACCACGCCCTCAGGCGGGACGCCATAGAAGGCCTGGCTGACGGCGCGCACGAACTCGGTGCCGCTGCCGGTCACGACGTACACGGAAAAGTCGCGTGCTCGTAGCTCGCCGATGAGTTCCAGCATGGGCCGATAGCGCATCTGTGAGAGGGGCACAGCGCGGTCCGGATGGCGGTGGTCGCGGAAGAAGTCGCGCACGCGCGCCTCGAACGCCTCGGGTGTCATGCCGGCATGTAGCTCGGCCAGCGCCAGCACGACGTTGACCGGGCCCAGTCGGCCGATGGCCACGCCGTCATCGTCGAGCACGGCGCGATACTCGGGACGCGCTCCGAGGTCGGGACGCTCAGCCGCGGCCGCGCGCAGCTCGCGGAGGTAGAACTCGAGCTGGACATAGCGGGGCTTCTCGCACCACAGGGTGCCGTCGTTGTCGAAGACCGCCACCCGCTGCTCGACCGGGATCATCTCCGCGCCGTCAAGGAAGGTTTCGATCGCGTCGCGCGTCGCACCCGCTCGCCATGACGGCAATCTGGTCGGGTTCATCTGGTGACGGTCCTCCGTGATGGTGAATCCCGACTAGCGTAGTCGGCCTGTAAGCTCTCGCGCATGGACCCCAGTCGCGCGTTCACGCGCAACGACGTCGTGACAGGCTCGCCTCAGCCGGCCGCCCAGGCAGCGGGCGACGGCGAGAAGGCCCGCCTGTTGCCGTTGCTCCCTGACCCGTTGCCGGCCGGTGCGCCGCCGGCGTTCCACGTGCTGGCCAAGCCCACGGGCGCCATCTGCAACCTCGATTGCACTTATTGCTTCTTCCTCTCCAAGGAAGCGCTCTACCCTGGCAGCAAGTTCCGCATGGCCGACGAGTCGCACGAGCAGTACATCCGCCAGCTGCTGGAGTCGCACCGGACGGATCGCATCACGGTGGCCTGGCAGGGTGGCGAGCCCACCCTCATGGGGCTTGACTTCTTTCGCCGCACCTTGGCCCTGGTGGACCGCTATCGGCGACCGGGGCAGGTCGTCGAGCACACGCTGCAGACCAATGGCACCAAGCTTGATGAGGATTGGGCGGCCTTCTTCGCCGAGCACGGCTTCCTACTGGGCCTCTCCATGGACGGTCCTGCTGACATCCACGACGCCCAGCGTGTCGACAAGGGCGGCGCCGGCACCCACCACAAGGTCATGCGTGCGGCGCGTCTGCTGAAGGCCGCCGGTGCAGAGTTCAACATCCTGTGCACGGTCCACCAGCTCAACGGCGATCTGGGCAAGGAGGTCTACCGTTTCTTCCGCGACGAGGTGGGGGCGAGCTTCATGCAGTTCATCCCCATCATCGAGCGCGCCACGCCAGAGCTGATCGAGGTGGCCGAGTCAGGCTGGGGCGACAACGTCAAGGGCCGGCCGCTCTACACACAGTCGGGCTCGCTCGTCACCAGCCGTTCCATCGGCCCGCAGCAGTACGGCGACTTCCTGGTCGACATCTTCGAGGAATGGGTACGCCGCGATGTCGGCTCGGTCTACGTCCAGATGTTCGACGTGACGCTGGCCAACTTCGTGGGTGCCCCGCCCAGCCTGTGCGTCCACGCGGAGACATGCGGCCGAGGCCCGGCGTTGGAGCACAACGGTGACCTCTACACCTGCGATCACTTCGTGGAGCCCCGCTTCAAGCTGGGCAACATCCACCAGACTCACATGCTCGAACTGGTGGCCTCGCCGCAGATGCAGCAGTTCGGGCTGGACAAGCGCGACCAGCTGCCGCGCTTCTGCCGCGAGTGTGATGTGCGTTTCGCCTGCCACGGTGGCTGTCCCAAGGACCGATTCCACGACGACCCCTATGGCGAGCCCGGACTGAACTACCTGTGTCCCGGCTTCAAGCGATTCTTCGGCCACGCGACCGCGCCGATGCGGGCCATGGAGGTGCTGCTCAAGGCGGGTCGTCCGGCAGCCGAGATCATGTACTCCTACGCTGCCCAGGACGCGGCACGCGGGCGTAACGACGATTGTTCGTGTGGCTCAGGACGCAAGTTCAAGCGCTGCCACGGCGATCGGCCGCTGCCATCGAAAGCCGCTATCGATCATGCCGTGGCGAGGGTGATGGCGAGTTAGACGCGCGAGCGCGCGCCTTGGGGGGCGCCGCGAGCGCGGAGTCATTGCCGCAAGACGCGGAGCAGTCACCCCACGGCCCTGAGTGGTTGCCGTCGGACGGCTGATTTCGCCAGGCCGGCCACCGAACTCGCAGACTCCGATCGCTAGGCGGCCGCCATCGTCAGTTCGGACCGCCCGACGCCCAACGGCCGCGACACGGGGTGCCGATCGGTCAGGACGTGTCGCCTCAGTCTTCTGGGACCGGGGCGTCTGCCCGCAGCAAGCCCTCCGACTTGAGATCGCGCCACAGGGATGGCGAGATCGGCATCGCCGCCCAGGCGGCATTCTGGATGGCCTCGGCACGGGAACGACTGCCTGGGACGACGGTCGCCACAGCCGGATGCGCCAGCACGAACTGAAGAGCCGCGGCCGCGATGGGGATGTCGTGCGACTGGCACACCGCCTCGATGCGGCGGACACGGGTGAGGACGTCCGCCGGAGGAGGCAGGTAGTTGTAGTGAGCCTCCGGATCCGCACCGCTCACGAGGATCCCGGAGTTGAAGGGTGCCGCCACCAGCACCGAGACTTCCGATCCGGCGACTCGCGACATGAACCCGTCCAGCGCATCCTGCTCCAGTAGCGTGTAGCGGCCGGCCAGCATGAAGCAATCGAATGAGCCGATATCCATGAGGCGCGAGCACGTTTCTGCCTGATTGACACCGGCCCCGAACGCCCCGATGACGCCTTGGTCCTTGAGCCGCTCCAGAGCCGGCAGGGCGCCGGTCTCCACGCTCCGCAGCGTTTCCTCGTAGCGTGCCCCCTGGCTCCACTCGTCGCAATCGTGGATGAGTAGGATGTCTATGCGGTTCATACCCAGGCGTTGGAGCGAATCCTCGAAGGACCGCATCGTGGCGTCATAGCTGAAGTCGAACGTCGGCAGGAACGGAAGCTCGGCGGTGAAGATGCCGCCCTCCCTTGGTGTGGGCCGCGGTGGTGGCGTGTGTCCGTGTGGCACTAGCAGACGGCCGACCTTCGTGGAGAGCACGAAGCTCTCGCGTGGCAGGGCGCGCAGCGCGTCACCCATGCGTCGCTCGGACAAGCCATGTCCGTACATCGGCGCGGTGTCGTAGTACGCGACCCCGGTCTCCTGCGCGGCAAGGACCGCGTCTCGTGCCTCACCCTCGTCGACCTCGGTGTAGAGGTTGCCGAGGGCGTTCCCCCCGAAACCCATCACGGTCACCTCAAGCGGGGTCGAACCGATGTTCCGACGTTCCATGGCTGCCCCTCTACCCGCGTCGGTCCCACAGGCGACTCACCAGCACGTGTAGCCTCCGTCGACGACCAGGTTGCTGCCGGTGCAGTACGAGGCGGCATCCGAGGCCAGGAACCACACAACGTTGGCGACTTCGGTCGGCGTGCCCATCCGTTTCATGGGGGTCATGTCCAGCCACATCTCGCCCCAACCGGGCGTGCCCATGCCCTTCTTGGTCATCTCGGTGCCGATATAGCCGGGTGAGACGCTATTCACCCGCACGCCGGCCTCTGCCCATTCGCACGCAAGGGATCGAGTCAGGTGGATGACACCGGCCTTGGATGCGTTGTAGTCGGCCTGTGGCTGGGGCCGGTTGACGATGAGGCCCGACATCGAGGCGATGTTGACGATCGAGCCGCTGCCGCGCTCGACCATGTGCGCGCCCACGGCGCGGCTGCACCACGCAACGCCATTGAGGTTGACATCGATGGCGCGCAGCCACGTCTCGGGGGTGTCCTCCAGGAATGGTTTGTTCGCCGCTCCCAACGCGGCGTTGTTGACCAGGACGTCGATGTGGCCGAACGCGCCGATCGCCGAGGCGGTCATCCGCTCGACCGACCCAGGATCCGAGACGTCCACCTCGAGGGCGAGGGCGTCTCGACCCGCAGCCGCGAGTTCGCCGGCGGCATCGGCGGCAGACTGCTGGTCGATCTCCGCGATGATGACACGGGCGCCAGCTGCAGCCAGGACGCGGCTGATCTCCCGACCGATGCCGCGGCCGGCTCCGGTGATGACCGCCACACGGTCGGTCAGGTCGAACAGATGAGCCATCGGGTCTCTCCTCCTAAGGTGTCGGGCATGCGATCATGCCTTGGCACATCGCATGCTGTGGGCTCGCGACCTCTCTGTTATGGGATCACGACGACCTTGCCGGCCGTGCGCCCCTCGTCGAAGAGGCGATAGGCCTCGCCGGTTTCTTCGAGGCTGAAGCGGTCGGTGACGATTCGGTCGGGGTGCAGCTGCTTGCGGGCCAGAAACTCGAGCAGATCCTCCATCTCGCCCAAGCCCGTGACCCACGACCCATGTAGCGCGAGTTGATGATGGATGAGCGTAGGGCTCGGAGCGAACGTGACCTCGCCACCCTCGCCGACGAACACCACCCGACCCCATTGCCGGGCCGACGCCAGGCACAGGTGACGCGCACTGGCCGCGGCTGAGCAATCGATCGCGACTTCGACACCCCTACCCCCGGTGTGTGTCCGAACGCCATCGCCGGCCTGTTCCGGGTCGAAGACCGCTGCCGCCCCAAGTTCCGTGGCGAACGCCCGCCGCTCGGGTCTGATGTCGACGCCGATGACTTCTGCGCCCGACGCGATCGACAGCATCAGCGTGGCCAACCCGACTGGCCCCAAGCCCGTGACGAGGACCCGATCTCGGCCCGATACGTCAGCCCGCAGGATCCCCTGCCAGGCGGTCCCGAAGCCGCACGCCACAAGAGCCCCATCCTCATACGTGAGCGGCTCGGGGAGCGGCAGGAGCGTTCGCTCGTCGGCCAGTAGCAGGTCCGCGTGCCCGCCGTCGCGCTGCCATCCGTAGGCCGCGCGCTGGGGCGACGAGCAACTGATCATGAAGCCGCCACGGCAATCACGACACAGGCCACAACCGGCGATGTGATAGATCGCCACTCGGTCACCTGCCTGGACCGAAGTCACCCCGGGACCGACCGACTCGACCTGGCCACAGGGCTCATGGCCACCGATGGTGCCTGGGATATAGCCCTCTGGCCCCTTTCCGAGGTGCTCACGATAGATGGCTCGCACGTCGCTTCCGCAGATGGACGAAGCCTTGATGCGAACGACCGCCTGACCTGGGCCGGCGACCGGATCGGGGAACTCTCGCAGCTCGACCCGTGAGTCTCCCGGCAGCAGCACACCACGCATCGGATCAGGCCTCGCCCTTGATGATGAACGCCCGCATATCGGTGACTCCCCGTGCTGCTAGTGGGTCGGTCAGAGCGTCACCATGACCTTGATCGCACGGTCCTTGGCATCGATGGCCGTCTGGAACGCGGCGATCGCATCATGGATGGAGAAGCGATCGGTGATGACCCTGTCGACGGGATACTCCCCCGAGGCGACGAGGGCCAACGCCGCCTGATACGTGTTGGCATACCGGAACACGCCGTGGATGGAGAGTTCCTTGTCCACGATCTTGAGCATGTGATAGGTCACGCTGTCGTCGGCCGGCAGTCCTACGACAGCGATCGCGCCACCCTTGCGCATCAGGTCGGGCGCTGCCTCGATGACGGAGCGGACACCCGACGTGTCGAACAGCGCGTCCGCACCCTCCCCGCCGGTGCGGTCCACAACGATGTCGTGGAGGTCCTGGTCGCGGACATCCACGCCCAGGGCGCCAAGCTGTCGCGCCACCTCCAGGCGTGCCGGGTAGACGTCGCTCACGATCACCGCGCTGGCGCCGCGCTGGCGGGCCGCGACGATGGCTGTCAGGCCGATGGGCCCGGCACCCAGGATGACGACGGTGTCTCCGGGCCGCACGCCTGTGAGGTTGCAGCAGTGGAGACCCACCGAGATCGGCTCGCACAGCGCGCCCTGCTCGTAGCTCGCCGATGCAGGCAGGGGATGCGCGAAGTCGGCGCGGATGACGGCGTACTCGGACATGGCGCCCTGCACCGGGGGGGTGGCATAGAACGAGACATCGGGGCAGAGGTTGTAGCGACCGGCCTTGCACATCCGGCACCGACCACAAGTGACGCCTGGTTCCAGCGCGACCCGTGTGCCCACCGAGAGCCGGGTCACGTCCGGACCGACGGCGACGACGTCACCGGCCAGCTCGTGACCCACGATCATGGGCTCCTCGACGACGTATTTCCCGATTCGTCCGTGGACGAGATAGTGGACATCCGACGCGCAGATCCCGCAGGCTCTGACACGGACGAGCACATCATCCGGCCCCAGCTCGGGGACCGGCACCTCCTCGACGCGCAGATCCCCCGCTCCGTGGAGCACGGCCGCGGTCATCGTCTGTGGGATGGTCATGTCGCTCCCTTCGCAACTCGAGTCGGTGGTATCTAGCTCAGAGCTACTTCACGGCGCCCAAGGACAGTCCGCGCACCAACTGGCGCTGCAGGATCCAACCCACGATGATCACCGGCAGCATCGCCATCGTGCCAGCCGCAGCGAGCTTGGCCCAGAACAGGCCCTGCGAAGTCACGAAGCCGATCATGAACATCGGGACCGTGGCGCCGCGCGTGGCCATCAGGCTCACGGCTAGGAAGAATTCGTTCCAGGCGAAGATGGAGATGATGAACACCGTGGCCGTCAGACCGGGGATGATCATCGGTAGCGAGATCTGGAACAGCTCCTGGCGGGTATTGGCGCCGTCGACGCGACTCGCGTCCAGGATGTCGTGGGGGATCTCGTCGAAGAACGATCGCAGCATCCAGACCGCGATGGGTAAGTTCATGGCCGTGTACATGATGATCAGCGTCGCGGGCTGGTCGATCATGTTGTGGCCGTTGATGACCACGGTCATGGCGATGTAGTAGATCGCGATGATCACGCCTACCGCCGGCAGGAACTTGGTCGAGAGGAAGAAGAAGAGGATGTCCCGCCCGCGCTCATAGTTGCGCCATGCGAGGCCGAAGGCCACCGGCAGCGCCAGGATGATAACCAGGATGGTGGATAGCGAGACCACCACGAGCGAGTTCTGGAAGAAGGGCCAGAAGCCCCGATCCAGGACGGCCTCGTAGTTCTCGAAGGTGGGCACGAAGGTCAGGGGCAAATCGCTGTTCACCCAGGGGATGAGCGTCGGTGGCAGGTTGAGGGCTGCTGATTCCTTCTTGAAGCCGGTCACGAAGATGTACAGGACCGGGAAGAAGAACAGCAGCCCCATGGCCCAAGCGACGATGGCGCGGAGGGGTGAGACTCGCTCGATAAGGCGTGTCTCCTGCTGCCGACGCCGGAACAGCGTGGTCATTTCGCGCTCCCTTCCATCAAGCGGCCCATGAGGCGGATGAGCACCATCGCGAAGATGAAGGTGATCGCGACGAGCACGACACCCATGGCTGCTGCGCGTCCGACGTCGTAGCTGAAGAAGACCGTACGGTAGATGAGGTAGGGCAGGTTCATCGTCTGGTCGCCGGGACCTCCCTGCGTGGTCATGGCGATGCTGTCGAACTCGGCGAGGATGTAGATGACGCCGAAGAGCAGGCTCAGCTGCATGAACGGCTTGAGGTGCGGCAGCACGATGAAGCGGAACTCCTGCCACTGGGACGCACCATCGACGCGCCCGGCTTCGCGGACCTCGTCACTTAGCGCTTGCATCCCGGCCAGCAGGATCAGCATCATGAACGGCGCCCAGCGCCACACCACGATGACGATGATCGCCTCCATCGGGTACTCCGCGAACCAGTCGATGCGTGGGCCGCCCAGTGAGGTGATGGCCCAGTCGACGACGCCGAAGACAGGGTTGAACATCATGTTCTTCCAGCCCAATGCGCCGACCACCGGCATGACCAGGAATGGCGTGATGAGCAGGGTCCGGACGATGCCGCGACCCGGGAAGCGGTGGTTCACCAGCTCCGCGAAGAAGAGTCCTACCAGGAGCGAGATGGTGACTGCGAAGAAGGTCAGGAATACGGTGTTGTACAGCGCACTCGCGAACTCGTCTGTCCGGAGCAGGTCCAGGTAGTTCTGGATCCCGTTGAAGCGGCTGTTTTCTGGCCGAAGCAGGTTCCACTTCTGGAGGCTGAACCAGATGGTGACCACGAACGGGACCTGTGTGGCCAGGATCGCGTAGATGATGGCGGGCGCAACGAGGTAGTTGGCGCGAAGCCAATGGCGTGACCGTTGCGGGACCGAGCCGGCGGCGATGTCCTTGGCGGGCACGAGCTTTGGCTGCTCGCGATAGCCCACCACCGAGCCGATTACGCCCAGGAAGCCGCCGATGAGTGCGAACCAGAAGGGCCAGGCGAGGGCCGCGGTCAAGTCGATGGGCCGCTCGAATCGCGCCTGCAGGTCGAAGAGGATCTCGCTGAGCAGGATGAGCGACACAGCCGCTGCACCGCCGGCTACCACCGAGAAGAGCCGGAAACGCGGACGCTGCGACAGGAACACGATGGCGGAGCAGAGCGTCACGATGCCGGCG
>JBBSAV010000077.1:0-14642 GCA_038251965.1 Candidatus Limnocylindrales bacterium | reverse complement strand
TGGACGCCCAGAACGTGGTTCAGTTGCGCCAGCGTATCAAGGCGCTTGAGGCGGACGACAAGAAGCTCACCAAGCGGCTTGACACCCTGGAGAAGACCCCCAAGCCGACGACCAAACCGAACACGCCCACCGACGCCGCCTTGGACCAGTGGGAGCAGGTGCTGCTCAAGGCCATCCCGGGGCGCATCGCCAAGACCTGCGATCCGCTGCGCACGTCGCTGCCCACCGGCACACAGGCGGCGTTGACGTGCACGCCCAACACCGCTGCCGTCGCGAGCAGCGAGTACTACCTGATGGAAGGCGACGATGCGGCCGCCGCCTATCAGGCCACGATGTCCGAGTTCAACGTGCCCCAGGCAACGTCCAGCACCAAGACCTGTGCGCAGGGGATCAAGTCGCAGCGACAGTGGATCGGTGGCGGCTGGCAAGCAGACGGCTGCTACCGGAGCGACGGTCGGGCGGAGGTGCGCTTCATCGACAACGCGACCGACTGCCGCAAGCTCAAGGTCAGCGGCACGACGCTGCAGAGCCCCTCCATCTACATGAGCCTGCAGGGCAAGGGCAAGGACATCAAGGATGTCTACACCTGGGCTACAAAGGGGCTTGACCCACAGGAACGCTGGATCACCTCGCTGACCGTCCCCATCGAGCGGCCCAACGCCGCCATCTCGCCATCCTGCCCGCAGTGACCCAGCCCTAGCCGGCACGCTCTTGCCAGGCAGCCTCGTCGTCGTCAACCCCTTCGCGTCTCGCGTCCGTGACCGGCAGGTCCGTGTGGTCCTGATGACGCAGATCCATGCCGCGCTGACGGCACGGGACGGGGTCGAGCCACGGATCGTGGAGACAGCGGCGGCAGAAGACACCCGGCCGCTCGTGGAGGCCGCGCTGGCTGAGGGCGTGACAGCCGTCGTGGGCGTGGGTGGCGACGGCACCATGCGTGATATCGCGGCCGTGCTGGCCGACACGAACGTCCCTCTGGGCGTCATCCCGGGCGGCACCGGCAACCAGGTCGCAGCCGTGCTGGGCGTCCCACTCAAGCCGGAGGCGGCCATCGCCGCGCTGGCGGGTGCGCGCATCAGGACCATCGACCTGGGCGAAGTCCGTGTCAGCCCCGCCGACGGGCCTGCCACGACCTCGGTATTCATCATCGGCTGCGGGGCTGGCCTGGATGCACGGCTCATGGCCACGACCCCGGGCGAGCTCAAGCGGAGGATCGGCAAGTCAGCCTACGCGGTGCAGGCCGCCAGAATGGCGCCGGACATCAAGGCCGTCCCCTGTCGCATCGAGGTGGACGGCGAGGTCATCGAGACCGAAACGTCGATCGTGCTGGTCGGCAACATGGGCCAGCTCATGCCCGGCGTCATCGACCTGCGCCTGCCCATCGATCCGGCGGATGGCCTATTCGACATGATCGCCGTCGGCGCCCGCGGGCCAGTGCAAGGCATTGTGGGCCTGGCCGATCAACTCCTGCGCACGAAGCTCGGCGGCGGGTCCGGAGCGACCAGCATCCGGCGCCGTGGCCGCGTCATCAGCATCACGCCAGAGCAGCCGGAGCCGTTGCAGGTCGACGGGGACTACGTGGGCGAGGGCAGCCTCAGCGCGCGCATCCTGCCCGGCGCTCTCAGGGTGCTGGTGCCGGACACCTCCGCGGACACGCCCAGGCCATAGCGCTCCGAGGCCTACCGCCCGGAAACCTCGCGCACATTGTCGGCCACCACGATGAGCGCCAACCCGGCCACCGCCGCCAGCACCAGCCGCATCGATGATCAGGAACAGCACGATCATGACGACGCCAAACGGTCGTTCACGTGCCACGGTCCGGCTGACATGAAGCTGCATCCGGCGAGCGTACTGCAGGGTCGCCGGGCCTGAGCGATCAGATCACCTTGGGTCCGAATCAGCTCTGGGAGCTCCAGCCCATGAAGAGACCGCCGGCGGCTTTGCGGCGCACCGGCGGTCGTGGTGTGGCCAAGAAGGGGTTAGGAGACAGCCTCCACATCGGGCCACACGATGGTGATCCAACCGTCGGGACCCTCGGTGATGACACGCTGGCCCAAGGTGGCGGCATCAGCGATCTCCGGCATCTCGGCGATGAGTGCCAGGAACTCGGGAGTGCCGACCTCGACCTCGGGCGCGTCCGTGCCTGTTTCGAAATCGTTGCGGGTCCAGGTCTCGTCCACGAAGTAGAACGTGTGGGCTCCCAACACCTGGGACGTCTGCGTACCCAGGCTGGTGTCGCCGTCGCGCAGCGCCTCCACGGCGTTGGCGCGATCGACGGCTGACTTGCCGCTGGCGGGAGCCTCGGCGTACGCCTGGGCCTCATCGGCCGCCATGCGGACGCCACGCTCTACGTCGAAGGCCATCTCCGGCTCCTGTGCCAGGTAGGCCGTGTAGGGGGTGACGATGCCGAACTGGTTGGCGACCTCCACGATCTCTTCGATGAGCGAGTCACGCACGCCTTCGATGCGCAGCTCGGTCAGCAGGTCGGCCACGCGGCGCTGCGCCCACAGCTGGGCTACGGCCGGATCGGCCTCGTCGCGATCGGGGAAGGTGACGTCGTAGACGAACTCCTCGGGACCGGCGGCGGAGTTGCCGGTCACCGTCACGGTCGCCTCACCGGCGCCGTCGTAGCGGCCCGCCAGCAGAGCCTGGTTGCCGGCAAAGATGCCGGGGATCTCAGCCGGTGCCAGGTCCCAGGTCTCCACGCCGTCGATGCTGATCTCGACGTCGGACAGGACCGGGGTGGAGACGCGCTCCCAGAGGCGTGCCACCTCGGTATCGATACGCTCTTCAGGAGTGACGTAGTGGCTGCTGCCGGTGAAGGAGTTGGCCAGTGCGTCCAGCAGCACGGTATCCACGTCATAGCCGACGCCGAAGGCGAAGAGCTGTGTGCGGTCGGGTGCTGCCCCCTCGGCGACCTTGAGGATGCCGTCAGCCTCCTCGATGCCCACCGTGGCCAGCCCGTCGGTCAGGAAGATGACGGTGCCGGGCCGCTCGCCGTCGAGGAACGCCAGGCCGCGCTCGAGCGCGCCAGCGATGTTGGTGTTGCCGCCGGCGGCGATGCCACGGACGTAGTCGATGCCGGCTTCGGCGTCAGCGGCTGGGCGCATCGCTTCGTCGAAGGTGCGGATGTAGCGGGAGAAGTCGACGATGGCGAAGCGGTCGTCGGAGCCGAGGTTGCCCAACACATACTCGGCGGCGGAGATAGCCTGCTCCATCTTCTCGCCTTCCATCGAGCCGGAGCGATCGAGCACCAGCACGACATCGCGCGCGATCGATTCGTCGAACTCTACGATGGGCGCGAAGAGGAGGCTGAAGTAGCCATCCTCACCCCGCTCACGGTAGGCCAGCAAGCGGGTGTCGATGAGGCCCTCACCGCCCGAGAGATAGAGCCGAAAGTTGGTGTCGGGCGACCAGTCGGCCGGTGACTCCCAACCCACGCCCATGCGGCCCTCGCCGGCACGCTCCTCGTCAAGCTTGAAGCCTGGCGCGATGGCGGAGCGGACTTCCCAGGGGACATCGACCGCGACGTCGACCAGTGCCGCGGCGGGACGTGGTGACATCCGGGACCATGGCACCTCCACCAGCGCCTGCTCGCCTTCAGCCAGAAGCGGTGTGGTCACGGTGAAGCTGACCTGGCGTTCCTCGCCGGCGGGGACAGGGAAGGCGCGGACCTCGTACATGTCGCCCTCGAGCGAGCGCAACAGCGCTGGGTCGATCAAGCGCCGCACGATGTCCTCGTAGATGCGCGTGGCGTCGTCGGCATCGAGTAGTCGACCTTCCAGAGTCTCCGGCCCGCCAGAGAGGACGAGATCGGTGACCGAGCTGCCGGCCGGAACCGGGAAGATGATGCGACCCTCGGCACCGGGTCCACCTGCGCGACCGTCGGGCGCGGGATTGGAGAGATCGAAGCGGTAGTGCGCGATGGTCACCCCATCGCTGACGTCGATGTCGGCCTCGATGCTGTCGAGCTGGGCTACCGCATCGACCGGCCACCAACAGCCGGGACACGGCATCGGTGGTTCGGGTGCGATGACCCGCTGGGCGCTGGCGCTGGCCGGCAGGAGCAGCAACGCTGCCAATGCGGTCACGATGATCCGGGACGGGGAACGCATGCTTGTACCTCTGTGGCGGAATGCCCCGCTTGGACGCGGGACCGCAGGCGCGGGTTCCCTCAAGCGGTGCGTGGAGGCCCCGCCCGCAGGCGTGCGCGGAGCGTATCGACCGACATCCGACCGGGGTAGCAGTGCTCCAGCCACCAGGTCACTCCGAGGTCCGCGTAGACTCGTGCCAGCTCTCGATCGTGCGTGAGATCGCCGCTCAGCAGGCCGGCGTGCACGATGTCGAAGGGCCCGTCCCCGGAGCGCTGCGCGCGCAGGTAGGCGATGGCGTCGGCCATGGCCGCGGGGCCCATCTGCTGGCTCAGATCCTCGCCAACATCGATGGGGAAGGCGCCGTCCCAGGCCGCGGCGCGCCGCATGGGACGCTTGTTTGGCCACAGGCCGGCGACCCACACCGGGATGCGCGGCTGCTGCAGCGGGCGCGGCAGGAAGGGGCTGGTACGAGCCTGCAGGAACTCCCCGTCGTGGTCCACGGGCTGGCCACGCCACAGGGCAGCGAGCAGGTCGAGGCTCTCGTCGAGGATGCGGCCGCGCAGCTTGCGGTCACCGGCGTCGCCGAAGGCCGTGAACTCCCGCTCGTCGAAGTGGCCCAGGCCGACACCGAGGATGAGACGGCCGCCGGAGAGGTGGTCGAGCGCCACGGTCTCGCGGGCGAGCTTGGTCATGCGCCGGCGCGCGAGAGGCGTGACCATGGGACCGAAGCGGATGCGCGCGGTACGGACAGCGATGGCAGAGAGCACCACCCAGGGGTCGGTCACCGGTTCCCCCACGTCGTCGCCGGCGACCAGATGGTCCCACAGGAAAAAGCCGTCCCAACCGGCGGCTTCAGCCTCGATGGCGAGATCCAGCAACAGAAGAGGATCGCCGAAGTCGCCGAAGTTGGGCAGGTCGATCCCGAACTTCATCCGTGGGCCCTCACCGCGCGAAGGCCGGGCTGGACGCGTCGAGGATGTCGCTGCGGATGGTCGAGGGGGAACCGTTCGACGATCTCAAGGTCGTAGCTGAAGCGCGGCATAGCTGCAGTGTGGCAGGGCAGCGCTACCGCCACGCGGTGCGGCCAGCGACGAGGCGATCGGCAGACCCACCGATCACGGTTTGCGCTGCCAGGACCGCGGCCCCCAACGCCGTGATCTCGGGCTCGTCAACGGCAGCCATGGGGCGCGCACAGGCGGCTCGGCGCAGTGCCTGCCAGAGCGGCACGCGAGCGGGGTGCCCCGCCACGAGCACGAGCTCGTAGGGGTGGCCGCTGGCTTGCTCGAGCCGGTCGATGATCGCAGCCGAGCTGCGCGCAAGACCCTCAAGGATCGCCCGCATCACTCCAGCACGGCCGGCATCGTAGGGCACCGCATCAAGTCGGCCGCGGCGCAAGTCGTCTGAAAGCTCGAAGGTAATGCCGGCCGCGTCCACCGCTTCGAGTTCCGCGTACATGAGGTCATCATCGACATCAGGGTAAAGAAGGCGGCGCCACTGTTGGAAGAAGTGGCCCGAATGGATGTTGATGTGCGCGTACCACGTGTGGTCGTCCACGAAACAACCCTGGTCGATGTGGCGCCCGGCCTCGCCCTCGATGGGCGACTCCAGCAACGCCAGATGCGCTTCCGAGGTGCCTGCCGACAGGAACAGCTCACGGGGCGATCGGATGCCGGCGCCGAACGCCGCCACGAGATGATCGTGACCGCCGCTGACGATGGCGACGCTGGGCGCCACGCCGATGTCGCGAGCGATGGCGGGATCGATGCTGCCGATGACCGTGTCGGACGGCACCAGTCGCGGGAACTCGAGATGCAGTCCCGCGGCTTCGATCGACTCGGGGTCCCAGCAGTGTTCGACGATGTCGAAGGCGCCTGCGCGCGAGGCGTGCGACCAGTCCATCACCAGCTCGCCGCCGAGCGCGTGGAGCACGTAGTCGCCAAGGTCGGTCCAGGTGACCGCGGCGCGATACTCGTCGGGCAGGTGGTGGCGCGTCCACATCAGCTTGAACAGTGAGAACGTGGGGTCGGGTGGCCAGCGCAGCGACAGCGGGACCCGGCCGCCGGCCCCTTCCCGGAACGAACGAGCCTCCTCGAAGCCGCGGGGGTCGTACCACGTGATGGCATCTCCGACGGGTTCGCCCGCACCGTCCAGCAGCACCACTTCCTCGCCCACGCTGGCGGCGCAAAGCGCCCTGACGGCGGAGGGGTCCGGAAGAGCGGCCACGATGTCGCGCACGAGGTCGGTGACGGTATCGAGCACCTCACGAGGGCGGTGGGATTCGCCGGCGACACCGCGATGGACCGGTGTCGCGACCGAGCGCAGTGCCAACGTTCGACCATCGGCCAAGTCGAGTGCCAGCACCTTGGTGTGGGTGGTGCCGATGTCGATGCCGAGGGTGATCAACGTGACGGCTCCACCCGCTCGAAGGTGACGCGTGGAACCCAGTCGGCCGGATCGAAGCCGGGCGGCAGCTCGGGCTTCAGGTGTGTCGCGCCGGCCGTTCCGCACGCCACGCCCAGGGCGATGGCGTCCCGTGGTCGCTCGCCACGTTCGATGCCGACCACCAGGCCGGCCAGGAGCAGGTCGCCGGATCCGGTGGGGTTGACCTCCTCGATGGCGGGCGCGCTGGTGTGAACGACGCAGTCGGCGTCGGCGACCAGGGCACCCTCCGCACCAAGGGTCACGACGACGAACTCGATACCACCGCGACGCACCGCCTGCATGTGCGCCGCGAGATCCGGGAGTGCCATCGTGCCGCTGGTCTCGGCAGCGCCCAGCAACTCCAACAGCTCGCGCCGATTGCACTTCAGCATCCAGGGCCGCCCCGCAGCCGCGATACGCAGGGCCTCACCGTGGATGTCCACGACCGTGCGAGCGCCAGCGTCACTGCCGATGGCGACGATCTCGCCAGCCACTGATGGATCGACGCTGTCGGGCAGGCTACCCGACAGGACGAGGATGTCATTGGCTGCGCAGTCAGCACGCAGATCGTCGAGCAAGCGGCTCGTCTCAGCAGCCGTGACGTGCGGACCGGGCTCGTTGAGGACCGTCGAGCGGCTTGACCCCGGCTCGACCACGATGAAACAGACACGGGTGCCGGCTGCGATGATGGTGTGGCGGTCGATGACGCCATCGGCAACGATCATCGCGCGCAGCGCTTCGCCGACCTGCCCACCAAGGAACCCATAGGCCTGAGCCGGCTCCCCCAGCCGGATGGCAGCACGCGCCACGTTGAAGCCCTTGCCCCCTGGCACGACCGTGACGGTTTCCGCGCGGTTCACCTCGCCCAATCGCAGCGGCGGCCATGTCGAGATGCGGTCCATGGCGGGGTTGGCACCGACGACCCGGATCACGGCCGCGACCCCGGCTCCCAGCCCGGCTCGGCCAGCTGGAAGCCCTCGAGACTGGCGGCGATGTCGGTCTGGACGTCGGTCATGTCGTTAGCGTAGGTTAGCGAGCCCATGAGCATCCCCCCTGCCCTGGTGAGCACTTCGCCTGCCCACATCCAGCGCGTCTACCTGCTGCTGACGTTGCTGACGACGCTGGCTGCCTCGTTCATCTGGGGCGTCAACACGCTGTTCCTGCTCGATGCCGGCCTGAGCAACATGGAGGCCTTCACGGCCAACGCCTTCTTTTCGGTCGGCATGGTCATCTTCGAGATCCCTACGGGCGTGGTGGCCGACACGCGCGGCCGGCGCTTCTCCTTCATGCTCGGTGCGGCCACGCTGCTGCTCTCGACGATCCTGTACCTCGCCATGTGGGAGTTCCGGGCACCCTTCATCGGCTGGGCGCTGGCCTCGATCCTGTTGGGTCTCGGCTTCACCTTCTTCAGCGGAGCCACAGAGGCCTGGTTGGTCGACGCGCTCGGGGCCACCGGCTTCGAGGGCAACCTCGAGACGGTCTTCGGGCGCGGCCAGACCGTCGGTGGCATCGCCATGCTGACCGGCTCGGTGCTGGGCGGCATCGTGGCACAGGCGACGAATCTCGGCGTGCCCTACGTGCTGCGAGCGATCCTGTTGGGCGTAGTCCTGCTGGCCGCCTTCCTGTTCATGCGCGATCTGGGCTTCACGCGCAAGACCGGCATCAGCACCCGAGCCGCAGTCAAGGACATCGCGCGAGGCTCCATCGACGGCGGCCTGCGCAACCGTCCGGTGCGCTGGATGATGTTGGCGGCACCATTCACCAGCGGTGTCGCCTTCTATGCCTTCTATGCCATGCAGCCGTACCTGCTGGAGCTCTACGGCGATCCCACGGCCTACAGCATCGCCGGACTGGCGGCCGCCATCGTGGCCTGCGCCCAGATCGTAGGCGGCCTGTCGGTGCCCATCGCCCGTCGCTTCTTCAGCCGGCGCACCCATGCCATCTTCCTGGCAGTGGCGCTGGAGTCGCTACTCCTGGCGGGCATCGCCGTCGTCGGCTTCGATCAGCTGGGCCTTGGCATGAACGCGTTCTACCTGGCCATCGTGCTGCTGGTGCTGTGGGCGCTCGTGTCCGCCATCGCTGGACCCATCCGCCAGGCGTTCCTCAACGGCATGATCCCATCGGCGCAGCGTGCCACCGTCCTCTCGTTCGACTCGCTGATGGGCTCGCTCGGCGGCGCCATCGCCCAACCGGTGCTCGGTCGCGTAGCGGACGTGTCGGGCTACGCGGCGTCATACCTGGTATCGGGCGCCATCAGCGCCTTCGCCCTGCCGTTCATCTTCCTGGCCCGGCGTGAGGAGTCGCCGTCCGACCCCATCGATCCGGGCCAGACCATCGCCGCCTAGATTCCCGAGGCAGCCTGGCGCGGCGAAGCAGACTCCAGGACCGGGATGGCGGCGCGCAGGATGGTGCGGTAGTCGGCGTGCGCCTTGCGCGTCATCTCAAGCACCGGTCCCAGGTCGATGGGCGGGCCGATGCCGGCCGACATGGTCGAGACGAAGGTGAACGCCACCACCTTCATACCCGCGTGGTAGCCGGCCATCACCTCAGGCAGGAACGAGTTGGACGAGATGGAGCAGCCGGCCAGCTGCGCCAGGCGGATCTCCGCCGGCGTCTCGAAGCTGGGCCCCATCCAGAAGCCGGCGACACCGGTGGGGAACGGCACGCCGGCGGCCTCCACTGCCCCGCGGACGGCTACCGTGCGCATCGCGTCATATAGCTCCGCCATCGACAGGTAAGGCGTACCCCAGCCGATGCCCTCACGCTCGGACGAGAGCGGGTTGAAGCCGCTGAAATCGATGTGGTCGCTGAATGCCAGGAAGCTGCCGGGAGGTACGTCCTCGCGCATCGATCCGGAGTTGGCCGAGTACAGCAGCGTGTGACAGCCGGCCAGGGCGAGGCTGCGCGCCGGCAGGCCGCTCTCCTGTGCCGTGGCGCCATCGCAGGGCAGCACCTTGGCCTTGACCGCCGCGACCGTGACCCCGTCGAGCTCACCAACGTCGAGTTCGTTGACATGGTCGGGGATGCGACTGGGCCGGAAACCGAGCGCCTCAAAGGGGATGCTCACAGGGTCGCTGAGCACGTCGGTACAGGGTGCGAAACCGGTGCCACAGATGAGACCCACGCTGGGCGTCCGGCCGGCACGCTCGCGGATGACGGTCGCCGCATGCTCAGCCGCTGCTCGGGTGTCCATGTCGAACAGGATACGAGCGTGCGACTGCGACCGGGACACCTTGTCGTCACCCATGGCGCACACGTAGACTCACGGGACCAACCGCTGCTGGAGGTCCACCGTGAGGTCCGTCGTGACGAAGCCGCTCCCTACCGTGCTACTGAGCCTGCTGCTGGCAGCCGCCATGGCCTCGCTCGGGGCCGCCGCCATGGCCCAGGATGCCGAGCCATCTCGTGGCGGTCGTCTTGAGCTGGTCGCGCTCAACGACCCCCGCACCCTGGACAACAGCCAGGCCGTGGACACCATCGAGTACAACACCGTGGCCGGCGCGCTCTACGAGGGCCTCTACCACTTCACGCCCGAGGGTGAACTGGAAGCGGCACTCGCCGCCGGCATGCCCACGGTCTCCGAGGACGGACTGGTCTACACCTTCGAGCTCAAGCCCGGCGCCATGTTCGCCGGTCCCGATTTCGAGCCCCGCCCGGTGACCGCCGCCGATGTCGCCTACGGCATGACTCGAGCGCTCGACCCCACGCCCGACGGCGCCCCGGCACCGTCGTGGGGCAGCGGCTACCTCTTCCCCATCAAGGGCGCGGCAGCCTTCAACGCCGGCGAGGCAGAGAGCGTCGAGGGCATCGAGGTCATCGATGAGGACACATTACAGGTCACCCTCGAGGCACCCACCAGCACGTTCCTGCTAGGCCTGACCATCGCCACCAGCTGGCCCGTGCCACCGGAGGCGGTTGCCGAGCGCGGCGAGGACTTCGCCAACCGACCCGTCGGTGCTGGTCCCTTCTACGTCAAGGAGTGGAACAAGGGCTCGGACATCCTGTTGGCCCGCAACGAAGGCTATGTCGACCCGGAGCTGCCCTATCTCGACGAGATCCACGTCGACCTGGGCATCGATGAGAACACGCAAGGGCTGCGCCTTGAGTCGGGCCAGGCCGACGGCGTCTATGAACCGTTCACCATCGGGCCGGCAGGGCTGCGATTGCTGCAGGGGGCGCCTGGGATCACCGTCGCGCCCGCGGTGGGGCCGCGCATCTACTACCTGGCCTTGGAGAACAGCGGAGTCTTCGGCAACCGTGACCTGCGTCTGGCGGTCGCACACGCATTGACTCGCGACTTCACCGCGCAGTTCGGCGACCTGGCCAAGCCCTGGAACCAGCTGATGGGCTCGGCGGCCGCGCAGTCCGACCCCGAGGGCACGCGCATCTATCCGCACGACCCGGAGCTGGCAGCGCAGTACCTCAAGTCGGGCGGCTACGACGGCACACCGGTCAAGGTCATCTACGACGTCACCGACCCCTACGGCTCAGCTAACGCCACCGCCCTTCGCCAGGACCTCGAAGCGGTCGGTTTCGTGGTGGACCTGGCCGGCCTCCAGCCGGGCGAGTTCTTCGGTGGGGCGGTCTACGACCCGACGGCTCGCGACCTTTCATCCACGTACTGGAGCGCCGATTACCCCGACGCCCAGGACTACATCTCCACCAACTTCGTCTGCGGTCAGTTCCTGAACATCTCCAACTTCTGTGATGAAGACATCGACGCGGCCTTCTTCGCCACCGAGCAGATGCCCTTCGGCCCGGAGCGTGATACGGCGCTGCTGGAGGTGCAGCAGATGCTCATCGACGAGGTGGCGGGTGTGCCCATCATGGAAGTGACGCCACAAGTGGTGTACGGGCCAAGGGTCGGCGCCATGCCGACGCTGGCGACCTATGCCCCGTATGACTGGAAGCGGGCCTGGGTGAAGGCCGACGCCTGATCGTGCCGAGGACGCCACGGCGTCCTCAAGCCCTTCCGCATCGTCGCTGCTCTCGATCAGGGGCCTGCACGTCGCCACAGGGAGCGGTGACATCCTGCGTGGCGTCGATCTCGCCATGCGGGCCGGTGAGGTCACCGGCGTGGTCGGCGAGTCGGGCTGCGGCAAGACGACGCTTGGCCTGGCCGTGCTGGGCCTGCTGGGTCGCTCACGCACGATCAGCGCCGGTGAGATCCGGCTCGGGGGCGAGCTCATCGGTGCCCCCGGGGTCGATCACACCGCCTCCTTGCGTGGCGCCCGAATCACGTTCGTGCCACAGGATCCGTTCCGCGCCTTCGACCCCTTGCGACGGATGGGACCGCAAGTTCGGCGACCGCTGGAGCTGCACCTAAGCCTGGATGCGTCAGCAGCCGATGCGCGAATCACCGACCTGTTGGCACGCCTGGGGGTGCCGGACCCGATGGGGCTGGTGAATGCCTACCCGCATGAGCTCTCGGGCGGCATGCTGCAGCGCGCGGCCATCGCGACCGCGCTCTCCTGCCGACCCGACCTGGTCATCGCCGACGAGCCCACCACGGCGCTCGATGCGCTGGTGCAGGTCCAGGTGATCGAGTCCTTCATGATGCTGGTGCGTGAACTCGGGACAGCGGTGCTGGTCATCACCCACGACCTGCGTCTGCTGCAACGCATGGCCGACCGCATCGCCACCATGTACGCGGGGCACATCGTCGAGTTCGGGCCGGCGGCGCAGCTGCTGAGAGGGCCGCGCCATCGCTACCCGGCAGCGCTGCTGGCGTCGTCGGTGCACGACGCGCTCCCGGGCGAACGCCTCTTGACCGTGGAGGGCCAGCCGCCCTCGCTACCGGGCTCCTTCGAGCCTTGCGCCTTCGCACCCCGCTGCGCCTGGGCCGATGACATCTGCCACACCATCGAGCCACGCTACGAGTGGCCGGCCGAGGATGGCTTCGCCTGTCACCACCCGGCCCGGGTCGGCCCGTGATCGGCCCGGCGCTCGCACCGGCCAGGGCGTCGCGGCCGCAGCCGTGGGGGCTGCGCATCGGGGTCGGCCTGCTGCTCGCGCTCGTCCTGCTGGTGGTGCTGTACCGGCTGCTCTCACCGGTGGACCCCACGTTCGAATCGATCAAGGGCCTGACGCCGCTGGGCGAGCCGCTGGGCGCAGGTGCTCCAGGGCATCTCCTGGGCACCGACCCGCGTGGCCGCGACCTGCTGGCACGCGTGATCTACGCCGGTGGCCTGACGATGCTGACGGCGCTCTCGGCGGTAGCCATCGCGACCGTGGCGGGTGTGGTGGTGGGGCTGTTGGCCGCCAACAGCAGGCACGTTGCAGGCTCGGTGCTGATGCGCTTCACCGACCTGGGCCTGGCCATCCCCGGGCTCCTGCTGGCCGCGGCCATCTCCACCATCCTGGGCCGCGGCACGTTGTCACTGATCGTCGGACTCGCGGCCGTGTTCTGGGCACCCATCGCACGCGTCACCTACGGGCAGGCAGTGGTACTGCGCGAGCGTGACTACGTGGAGGCCGCGCGCGTCCAGGGGGCCGGTTCGAACACCATCCTGGCGCGCCATATCCTGCCGCACCTGCTGCCGGTGGCGGGTGCCTATGCGGCCCTGTCGGTGGGCTGGGCGGTGCTCTTCGAATCGGCCCTCGGGTTCCTCGGCGCTGGCGTGCAGGAACCGGAGGCGTCGATCGGCTCGATGCTTGGCCAGCACCTCATCTATTACCGCAGCCACCCCGGGCTCATCCTCTTCCCTGCCCTCTTTCTGGCGCTGCTCGTCATCGCCGCGAACCTGGTGGGGGAATCGCTGCGCAGCGGCGGAGACGAACGCTGATGGGCTGGTATATCGGCAGGCGCCTGCTGGCAGCCCTGGTCACGGTCTGGATCGTGGCCACGGCCGGCTTCCTGCTGGTCGAGATCATCCCCGGCGACCCGGCGCGGCAGCTGGCCGGACCTGGCGCATCGGCCGCGACACTGTCGGCCATCCGCGAGGCCTACGGTTTCGATGACCCGCTGCCGGTACGCTACCTGGACTCGCTGGTGCGCATGGTGCAGGGCGACCTGGGCTACAGCTTCGCCAAGGCGGAGCCGGTGACGGATGTGCTGTTGCGATCGCTGCCGCCCACGCTGCTGCTGACCGCCCTCGCCTTCCTGGTCGAGGTGCTCATCGCCATCCCGCTGGCACTGTGGGTCGTCAGCCGGGGTGGCTGGGCGGATCGCCTGCTGGTCGTCCTCGCCGGACTCACCGCCGCGATACCCGCGTTCCTGGTGGGCCTGCTGTTCATCTACCTCTTCGCCTTCCGGTTGGGGCTGTTCCCCTTGGGTGGTGGAGGATCGGCCTCCGCGTACGTGCTACCGGTACTGACGTTGGGCATCCCCTTCGGCCTGGTCCTGGCGCGCCTGCTGCGGACGTCGCTGCTGGAGCAGCAGGACGAGCCCTACATCACGTTCAGCGCGGCGCTGGGCGAATCTCCCTGGTCGGTGCGCTGGCGGCACCTATTGCCCAACGCCCTGCTGCCGTTGCTGTCCATCCTGGCGCTGGACTTCGCGGGGCTCTTCTCCAGCGTGGCGGTGGTGGAAGTGGCCTTCTCCATGCCCGGTCTTGGTGCCGATCTGCTGTTGGGCCTACGCCGCCTGGACACCTCACTCATCGTGGGCATCGGCATCGTGGCCGGCCTGCTGGTGGCCCTGATGAACCTGCTCGCCGACGTGGCCGTCATCGCCATCGACCCGCGAGTCCGTCGCGAGAGCTAGTCGGCTACCGCAGCGCCCGAGAAGAAACAGGCCACCCGATGGCCCTGGCCACGCTCGATGAGCTCCGGCACCTCTTGCGCACAACGATCCTGCGCCAAAGTGCAGCGCAGCCGGAACGCACAGCCCGATGGACGTTCTGCCCTCTCGGAGAGTGCGACTGGCCGCGGAACCGTCGTGCCCTCCCCCATCGCCGCCAATAGCGCCCGCGTGTAGGGGTGAGCTGGGCGCTCGAAGACCTCGTCACGGGAGCCCGTCTCCACGATGCGTCCGGCGTACATGACCGAGACACGCTGGCTGACATGACGCACGACGGCGAGGTCGTGGGCGATGAAGAGGTAGCTCACGCCACGCTCCGCCTGCAGGTCCATCAGCAGGTTCAGGATCTGACCCTGGACCGAGACATCGAGTGCAGAGACCGGCTC
>JBBSAV010000076.1:0-14661 GCA_038251965.1 Candidatus Limnocylindrales bacterium | reverse complement strand
TTTCCACGTGCTTCCCCTTTCTCTCGAAGGGCTGGCGCACGACCATGATCACGGCGACCGGACTTGCAGCGCGTGGCTGTTCACCGTAGCGGGACTGTGCCGGAATCTCACCGGCTTCGCGTGACGGAGGTCTTGCTCTTGTGTTGTCCCGCAGAGTCTACTCCGCGCGCGCTCGGCAGGGAGGGGCGATAAGTCACAGATAAGCGGTCCTCTCGATACTGCGGACGACCGCCTCCACCGCCGGTCGGAACCGCCGGAGGAAGGGTTGTCCATGAAAGGGCACATCCATGCACCGCTCCGCCATCTCACATCCATGGCCGTGGCGGGAGGGCTATCGTTGGCACTCCTGCCCACGGCACCCCTGCCCGCCGCCGCAGCAGCGGAGGCCCTGGATCCCGCGGACCTGCCACGTTGTGCCGCAGTCAGCCGCACAGCAGAACGCGACGGACAGATCGCCTCGCCTTGGGAGGTGGTCCTCGATGCGGACGGTGTCGTCACGGAGCATCGGATCACGTTGCGATACGGAGACGACGAAACCGCGCTGCGGGTGGGTCCGCGTGGATTCTTCCTGCAAGCTGGACCACGGCGGATGCTCCTCGGCGAGCGCTTCGACGAGGGCACCAAGCTGGCCATGATCGATATCGGCCGCGGGTGCCGACTGTGGGCGCGCCGCATCGATCGCCTGGCCTACCCCATCGGCGACCTCGATGACACTCGCAAGCTGCGCCTGTCCATGCACCGACCGGACACCGGACGGTTCGAGGGCAACCTTGACCTGGAGGTGGAGACGGGCGCCTCAGGCGGCATGATCGACGGCGTCTGCATCACCGACTGCGAGCCCAACGACGGTGATCTCTCGCTTTCCGCATACCAGCCGGCCGGAGCGGCGCAACCCGTTCCCGCCTTCGCTGCCGGCGGCTGGGCTGCCGGCAAGCTTCTGAGCTACCGCTGGGGAGATGACGCCGCGCCGCCGACGTGGGCAAGAGATGCGCTGCAAGCGGCTGCTGATGACGTCGACAGCACCTCCGGCGCCAGCGGGCCGCGGTTCGTCTATCGCTCGGACGCCTCCAATAGTGTTCGCTACACCGGCGTCTTCCCCAGCTACTGCAGCCGCAGTGGCATCGCCTGTGCTGCGCGCAACATGCCCACGTTCTGGGGCGTCTGGCTGCGACCACACGGGACCGACTTCGCCTGGGGCACGCTCCGATGGTGCCAGAAGGACGGCTCCAGCGGCTGCTTCGACATCCGCCGCGTGCTGCTCCATGAGCTCGGTCACGTCACCGGGCTGAACCACCCCTCGACCGCCGGGTTCACGCTGGGGGTCCACGAGACGGTGATGCAGGCCATCACACCTGCCAAGCCCAAGCCCGGCAGCTCCCGCCATTCCTTCGGACGCTGCGACGTCGCCACGTTGCAGGAACTCTACGGCACACCCACCAACCAGACAGCTATCTCGACCTGCAACGACGTGACGACCAAGCTGGACCTGGGCGCTGCCAGCGACACCATCAGCGCCGGAGCCTCGGTGAAACTGACCGCGGAGCTGCGCATCGTGAACAAGAGCGCCTACGGAGAACTCGCCGACAACCCTTTGAACGGGCGCTCGGTGAAGCTCAAGTACCGGCGCGCGGGTAGCGATGACGCCTGGAATACGGCCTGGATGCGTTCGGAGTACTCATCTGGTCGCTACACCGCCACCATCGCCCCCGGGGAGACCTGGGAGTTCAAGGCCACGTTCCCCGCCCCCACGGACGAGGGACTGCGCTACAGCCACTCGGAGATCGTGAAAGTGAAGGTACGGGATTGAGATCTTGCCAACGAACACTGACCATCCTGCTGCTCAGCCTGGCGCTGCCACTTGGGGCGACCGCCACAGCCGCGGTCGAGCCCTCCTCCACCCCGGATAGGGCACCGCAGGTGTGGCTCAACGGCGCCTTCGGACGAGTGCTGGGGGCTGACCCGGGCACGCCCGCGGCCGCCCCGCCGGACGGCAAACCGCTGGACACCTGGCTGCGTTCAGCACCACTGACGCTGGAGACCGACGTGGCCCCGGAGGACCTTCTTTCGGTGGAGGTCACATCGAGGCCGCTCGACGGTGCTGACAAGGAGGAACAGCTCTCAGATGGAGCGACCATGTTCCCGGGTCCGGATACCCCCGGTGTCGTGATCGTCACCGCCGCCATCACCGCCGACCCGTACGGCATCAGCCGCCACGCGTGGCTCCTGGAGATCCCGGACCGCAGCGGTGGTGAGGAGGCGCTCTTCGACATCCCCGGCCCGGTTGCCATGTTGAACTCGGCCAGCGGCGTCGTGGCCGGAGAGCCGGGCAACGGTTGTTACGCCTATCTCTGCGTGGATGTGGGCTACGAGCCACCGCCATCAACGCTGTCGGCGGTGCCCGTCAACGTCGGTGAAGTGCTCTCAGTCACGCTTTCCGACGGGTCGGCGATGTCCGGCTGGACGGGCAGCCTCGTACCCATCGGAGACAGTCGCGCAGAGACGCTTCAGGCGGACGACGCCTTTGGGGCGGAGCCGCAAGGCAGCGCCCCACTCGTTGGCTTGGCGCCACCGACTGCGGGTGAGTGGTTGTTACAGGTACGCACCGACTTCGACCGCGAGCGCGGCTGGCAGTCCTTCCTGTATCGGCTCGTGGCCGAGTAGGCCACGCGGGGGGTCGCCGCGGCTATGCGCCAGCGGCCTCGGCGACCTCTTCACCCGCCTCCGGGAATAGCGACGTCTGACGCTCCTCAGGCAGCATCACGCCCAAGATCTCCTGCAGGGCGGCGATGTGCGCGCAGGTCTTGGCGGATTGGAAATAGTGGCAGTTACACAACCAACCATCGGCTTCAAGGGTGACTCGGTGGGCGTCGTTGTCCCCGGCGAAGGTCACGCTCAACCGTTCCACGGTGATGCGGTCGCGCTCTCGCGCGTAGCGGTGCGCCTTCTCGATCTTGCCGATGACGCTGGAGTGCATCAGTCATCAACCTCCTGGTCCGTCGTCGTCCGCTTCGACGGACCCGCTCTACGACGCCGCGCCAGGCCATCCTTCAGCCCGCTTGACCGAACGTCGATCCCTGCCTCCTAGACTAACGACTCCACCAAGAGGAAACAGGGGCCGAAGGTCTACTTGGTCCCGGCCTCATCGGACAGTGCCATCTGCTCCTTGATATGGCCGATGGCATCGATCTGAGACGGGTCCACGCCGTACATGAACGCGAGGTAGACGCTGGCATAGTCACCCAGCACGACGGCGCTGAGAGCGTGTCCCAGCTTTCCCTGGCCAGAGGTCTCGACCTCGGTGCGCCAGATCTGGGCCGTGTCGGCGAGATCGGCAAGGAGTGTGGCGCGCAAGGTGTTTCGCGGGTGCTCCAGCTCGCTCCGGAGCGAGACGATCGCCAGATGGTCCCGTAACGATTCGGGCTGTTCCAGACCCACGACCGTATTGTGGGTGGCCTCTGGCAGCTCCTCGACGACCGCGCTGCTCTTGCTGTTCTCGTTGAGCTGCGTCTTCCAGCGCCGAGCCACCGGAGCCAGGAACGACGAGCCGGTGATGATGACGAAGCGGTCCATCAGCGACCAGGCCAGTCGTTTGGCTGGGTTGTCCGCCGTGGGCACACCCGGCTCACAGCGCGCCGACATCCCCCTCGCGGCGGCGATGCCGCTCTCGATCTCGGCCTCGTCGAGCTCCAGCACCCCGGCCTTCTGCAGGATGCCGGCCACGATAGCCATCGACCAGCCCAACGAGGAACGAGGCGAGCCGCGATCGGGAAAGGTCGCCAGTGGCAGGCGGGCTGCTCTCGCCACGTTGCGCAGGGCACCGCCGGCGGTCACCGCCACCATCGGACATCGGCGCTCCAGCGCGGTCTGAAGTGCGCTCAGGGTCTCCTCCGTATCGCCGCTCCGGGAGCTGGCGATGACGAGCGTGTCCGTGCCCACCCAGGCTGGTAGGTCGTAGCCACGCACGATCTCGACCGGGACACTGATGCGGTCAGCCCAGATGCCCTTGACCAGGTCAGCCCCGATGGCGGAGCCACCCATGCCCAGGATAGCCACCGACGCTGGGCGCCCCAGGGACAGCTCAAGCCCGCGTGAGATGCGCCAGCCCTCTCCGACCTGGTCCGCGAACTCGGACACGAACCCGAGCATGCCGGCGCTGTCGGCGCGTGCCATGGCGGCCGCGTCATCGATGATGTTGCGGTTCACTGGCTGTTCCATGGCAGGACCGATCCTCCTTATCCCTTGACCATGCGATCGCCCTCGGCAAGCAGGGCGTCACGCAACTCGGGAGTGCTGGCTTCGGTGTAGACACGTACCAGCGGCTCGGTGCCACTGAACCGGATCAGCAGCCAGGAGCCGTCATCGACCCAGAACTTGAAGCCATCGCCGGTGTCGAGCGGGATGCTGCGCGAGACCTGACGGCCTCCCAACTGCGCTGGCGAGTGCTCACCCAGCTCATCGAGCAGTCGGGCCTTCAACGCCGGGTAAGCATCACGATCGGTGTGCACGTCGGTGCGCAGGTAGAACGAGGGTCCGGCGACCTCATGGAGGTGCGCCACCGCCTGCGAGACAGTGCCGCGGCCGGCCTCTCGCTCCCGTACGAAGAGGTCGAGCAGTAGCAAGTCCGCGTAGATGCCGTCACGCTCGGGCAGGTGCATGCCGAATCCGTAGCCGCCCGATTCCTCGCCACCCATCATGGCGCCGGTCTCGATCATCTTGGGGCCGACGAACTTGAAGCCGACGGGCGTCTCATGGACCGCCACGCCGTAACGCTCGCCGAGACGGAAGGCCATCGAGGTCTCGTTGATCGTGGTGACCACCGGTGCATGCTGGCCACGGTGCTCGAGCATGTAGTACATGAGCAGGCCGTAGCACTGCAGCTGGTGGATGAAGACGCCGTTCTCGTCGATGGCGCCGGCGCGGTCGGCATCCCCGTCAAGGAGCAGACCCAGGTCGTATCCGCCCGCAGCGACCGCGCCCAGCGCCTCATCGATATGGGGGCGGATGGGCTCGGGGTTGACGCCGCCGAACCAGGGGTTGCGCTCACTGTGGAGCTCATCCACGACGATCTTCCCGCCGGCCAGCAGTCGGCCGATCCAGCCCGCGCCGGAGCCGTAGAGCGGGTCTACCAGCACTCGCATGTCGGCCGCCTTCAAACGATCCAGGTCCAGCGAACGGCGCACGAAGGCCTCGTAGCCGGGGTACGGATCGAAGCGCTCCACTTCGCCAGCAGCCTCAGCCTCGTCGAAGGCACGCCGCGGAGGCTGTTCAGCCGCACGAGCCGCGATGACGGCCTCGACCTTGTGCAGGATGGCTGGGTCGGCGGCGGCACCGGTGGGCGATTTGATCTTGAAGCCGTTGTCAGTCCAGGGGTTATGGGAGGCGGTGATCATGACCGCGCAGGCGGCACCACGTTCCACGACCTCGTAGGACGTCATCTGGGTCGGGATCGCCCCCGCCGCGAAGAGGACCTTGATGTCGTGGGCGAGCAGGACCTCTGCGGCAGCCGCCGCAAAATACTCACTCGCGAAGCGGCGGTCGTAACCGACGACCACCCTGTCGGCCGTGGTCCCCTGTTCGATGACCCATTCGGCCACGCCCTGCGCACAGCGACGGACGTTATCGTAGGTGTAGTCCTCGCCGATCCTGGCGCGCCAGCCATCGGTCCCAAAGACGATGGGCGGCGTCGTGGGCGGTGTGTCGGGCACGGGCGACTGCTCTCCTCTAACTTCCTTGCTGGACATTCCGCCCGGCGTGGACGGAACGCGCTCGAATGGTACCCCGACCCGTCGGTAGAGAAGCATCCAGGGCTCCGTGCTCCCGCCAGGGCCGCACTCACACACCGTCGCACCGGAGGCGACCGCCGGCCCCAAGGCGCCGGCCGCACTCACACACCGCCGTACCGGAGGCGCCGGCCGCACTCACACACCACCGGCCCCCCGGCGCCGGCCGCGGTTGCGTGGCACTCACGTAAGTGACGTCCTGCCCGCATCACTCGTCGCTCTATTGCTTCGTGCGCAAACCACAGGCATGCTGGGCGGGGATGCGCACTCCCAGGCAACCCATCGACCCGCTGCGGCACGATCTCGTCGCTTATGTGCGTGGTGGTCAAACGCCGAAGGGGCCGATCGCGCCGCGGTCCGTTGGGCAGGCACAGGGAGCCGGACGCTTGCCGTCGCTAGACTTGCCGCTGGAACGCCGATGACGGAAGGAAGCGGGTGGCGGACACCAAGCAGGAGACGGAGATGGACACGGTGACGAAGACGGTGACGGCGACGCAGCCATCGGCCAGAGGGGCCACGGAGCGCACGACGATGCCGCTGTTCGTCATCGGCTCACCGCGCTCGGGCACGACGCTGCTGCGCCTGATCCTCGACTCGCACCCGCGCATCTCGTGTGGTGAGGAAACGCATTTCCTGCGTGACCTGGAGGCGATCGTCGGGCGCGACTGGGAACTGGTGGCCACCTACGGCCTGGATCGCGAGTGGTGGTTCGAGCGCATCCGCTCGCTCTATGCTGACTTCCAGTCCGAGGTCCTGGCACGTTCGGGCAAGGCACGCTGGGCTGAGAAGGACCCCACCTATACGCTCCATCTCGACTTCATCGAGGCGCTCTTTCCGAACGCCTTGTACGTCCACCTCCTGCGTGACGGGCACGACGTGGTGGCGAGCTTCCGCGATCGCTGGGGCTACACCTCGGCTGCTCGAGCGGCCCGGGGCGAGTGGGCACGCTATGTCTCGGCAGCCCGGGCCCTTGGCGACCGCTTGCCGGATGATCGCTTCCTGGAGCTGCGCTACGAAGCCCTGGTGGGCGCCCCCGAGACCGAATGCCGTCGGCTTTTCGAATTCCTCGCCGAGGACTGGGATCCGGCGGTGCTCACGTTCGATCCGTCCGCGCACCGCGCCACCGACCGCTATCAGTGGTTCACGGCTGGGCGCCGACAAGCCGGCGGTGACGACTCCACCATCTACCGGTCTCGGGTGGGAACCGGTGGTCGATCGCTCGACCCGTTCCTGCGTACCCTGCTCAGACGACGCAACGGCGATCTGCTGCGCGAGCTTGGCTACATCGGCGACCCTGGTGGCGACGTGGGCCGATGACCACGCAACGGCCACTGCGCGTCGGGTTCATGCACGTCGGCCGCGAGCACAGCGGCCTGCGACGCTACGGCGCCATCCTCGCCGCCGAAGCTGCCACGCGGCCCGACGTCGTGGCCATCGAGAGTGACGCGGGCGATCGCGGAGCGTCGTGGTCGGATCTCCGCCGGGCTGCGCGACGCCTGCGCGGCTGCGACGTGATCCACCTGCAATGGAAGCTCGCCGACTGGGATCCTCGCCTGGGCGGCATCCCGCGCATGGAGGTGGCGCTGCAGTCCCTGCGCCTTCCGTTGGTCGTCACGCTGCATGACGTCTTCGCGCGTGAGGGGCTGTGGGAGCGCGTCCTCTCCCCCGCCGCGGTCGGGCTGCGACGCCTGGGGTACGCCGCGAGCAGCCTGGTGGTCCACTCAGAGGAAGAGCGCGGCCGGCTCCGGGGCCTGTTGCCGGAAGGCAAGGTCGAGGTCGTTCCACACTTCGTGGAGGTGCGCGCGCCCTTACCCGACCGAGCCGAGGCACGAGACGTCCTCGGCCTCAGCGGTGCCCGGGTCATCACGCTGCTGGGCTACCTCACCCGCCGTCGTGGACACCGGCTGGTCATCGATGCCCTGCGCGAGCTGCCTGACGAGGTGACCGCGCTCTTCGTGGGCTCGGTCATCGAAGGGCGCGACTCGGTCGGACGTGCGCTGCAGGGATACGCGGCCGAGGCCGGCCTGGCGGAACGCGTCCGCTTCATGGGCTACGTCCCCGACGATGGACTTGAGCGCGTGCTGGCCGCCACCGACGTGGCCCTCTGCCCGTTCGAGCGCATGTCGGCCTCGGGCGCTCTGGCTACGTGGCTCTCGGCCGGCCGGCCCATCGTGGCCTCCGACCTGGCGCCATTCCGGGAACTCGAGGCGATGCAGCCGGGAGCGCTGCACCTGTTCCAGCCCTACGAGTCAGCCGCCTTGGCGCGATGCATCAGCTCCACGCTGGACCTCTCCACGAGCGAGCCCGATCCCGATGTGCGGGCACTGGCACGGCGTCTGGCGACGCCAAGGATCGTTGACCGCTATGTCGGCCTCTACCGAGCCGCAGCCAGCCGCTGAGGCCGCGGACGTCGGTGGTGACGCGCACACCTGGCGGATCCCTAGCCCGCGGGCGTCCTACAGCAAGTCGTCGCGCCCTTCTGCCTTGAGACGGTCGACCACCTTCTTGACATCCTGGGCAGCCTGTGCCGAGCAGACGAGCAGCGCGTCAGGTGTGTCCACCACGATGACATCCGTGAGGCCCACCACGGCCACCGTCCGGCCACCCGCCGCGTGCACGAAGACGCCCCGTCCATCCACGTCGATGACGCGGGCCGGTGGCTCCACGTCGATGACCGGCTCACCCGCCTCGCTGCGCTGGTCGCGCAGCGCAGACCAGGAGCCCAGGTCGCTCCAGCCGACGGAGACCGGAACCACGGCCACCTGGCCCTCGAGCGAAGCCGGCTCCAGCAAGGCGTAGTCGATCGACGTCGCCCGCAGGCGGTCGTACGTTTGCGCCATCGCCGTCCCGGGCCAGCCGGCCTCGAGTCCACGCGGCGCGGCCGCGATCCAGTCGCCGATGGGCTCACTGATGTCCGGAGAGTGGCGCGCCAGGCCCGCCAGCACGGAAGAGCGACGCCACACGAAGATGCCCGCGTTCCAATACGCCGAGCGCGAGGCGATGAGCTCGCGTGCCCGCGCCTGATCGGGCTTCTCCTCGAATCGCTCGACGCGGTAGCTCTCACACCCGCCGTACAGGGTGGCGTCCCCGCCGGCGATGACATAGCCGTAACCCGTCGAAGGTTCTGTCGGCTCCACGCCCAGCGTCACCATGTCACCGGCAGCGGCACGTTCGCCGGCGCTGGCCAACGCCGCGCGGAAGCCTGCCTCGTCCGCGACCGCCTGGTCGGCCGGAAGCACCACCATGACGTCGTCGGGTCGATCGATGGCGTGGGCCGCGAGCGCCACCGCGGCGGCCGTGTTGCGGCCCATGGGCTCACCGAGGATGTTGGTCGCCGGGATGGCCGGCACCAGTTCGCGTACCAGGTCGGCGTAGCGAGCGTCCGTCACGATGTAGATGTCCGCCGGCTCGATGAGCGGAGCCAGACGGCTGACACCGGCTTCGAGCAGGCTGCATCCACCTTCGAGGAGTGGAAGGAAGGGCTTGGGGCGGCGGGCTCTGCTGAGGGGCCAGAGTCGGGTGCCGCCCCCGCCGGCCATGATGACTGCGTACATGCCAAGATTGTGCACGACGACGGCGACCACCCGCCGGCCCCCGAGACATCGAGGCAGGAAGACGACGAGCGTGACTGAGGAAGCGACCAACACCACCACCATCGAAGCGGCGACCGACGATCTCGACTCGCCGCCGCCTCGAGGCCTGGACCCCAGCCTGCCGCCGGACGCCAACCCTGAGCCATTGCCCATCGGCATCGCCGACATGTGGCGCATCGCGCGCAAGACGTATCGCGCCGAGCGACGCTACTACCTCAAGCTCGAGCGCAGCCGGCCCATGACGTCGAAGCGGCTGACCAGCTCGCTGCTGCCAAAGCTGGCGCGACCGATCTTCATCATCGGTGCCGCTCGCTCGGGCACCACCTTCCTGGGCGACTGCATCGGCCGCATCCCGGAGGTCACGTATCACCACGAACCGCCGGCCACCAAGGCCGCTGGGCGCTACGTGTACGAGGACCTCTGGGGCTTCCGCCGATCGCGCTGGTTCTTCCGGCTCGTCTACGGTTGGCTGGTGCGTGTGGAGCGCGACGGAGACCTGCGCTTCAGCGAGAAGACGCCGACCAACATCTTCCTCATCCCGTTCCTGGCCAGGGCCTTCCCCGACTCACAGTTCATCCACATCATCCGCGACGGCCGCGATGCCGCCAGCTCGCACATGCATAAGCCCTGGCTGCGCGCCGAGGACGCCTGGTCGAGCGAGCGCGAGCCGGGCGGCTATCTCCACGGTCCCTGGCCCAAGTTCTGGGTCGAGCCGGAGCGGCGCAAGGAGTTCATCGAGACCAGCGATGCCCGGCGTATGGCGTGGGCGTGGCGGCGGTATACCGAATCGGGCTTGCGTGAGGGTTCGGCCCTTGGCTCCGAGCGCTACCACGAGCTGCGCTACGAGGACTTGGTGCGCCAGCCACTCGACGAGGGTGAGCGCATCCTCGACTTCCTTGGCATCGAGCACAAGAAGTCGCGTGACACGTTCCTCTCGGCCACGATGCGCGCCGACGATTCCTCGGTCGGGACCTGGCGCGACACCTTCTACCCCTCCGAGCTCGCCGAGATCGATACCGAGGCCGGCGACCTGCTGCGGCAACTCGGCTACGACGACGACTGAGCGCCATGGCGACACCTGACCATGGCCGCTGAGCTGCGCGCTCTCGGCTTCCTGCACCTGGGTCGCAATGAGAGCGTCGTACGCCGCTACGGCCAGCTCATCGCCGATGAAGCCAGGGGACGCGCGGGCATCACCATCAGCGAGGCCGAAGCGGGCCGCATCGATGAGTCGTCAGAGCAGCTGACGCAGGTGGCCGCCGAACTGGCCTCCTCTGATGTGGTGGTGATGCAGTGGAACCGCCGAGGCTGGGGCAAGAACGGCCGCTCGCTGCCGCGCCTGCTGCGCTTCCGCCGCGCCTACAAGGGCGCGCTGGTGGTGACGATGCACGATGTCTTCGACCGCGAGGGCCTGCGGCAGCGCCATCTCCAACCGGACGTCTGGTCCCTGCGTTGGCTGGGTCGGACAGCCGAGCGCATCGTGGTGCACTCGCAGATCGAGGTGGAACGGCTGCGCGGCATCATCCCTATCGACAAGATCCGTGTCATCCCGCACTTCGTCGAGAATCGTCGACTCTCGCTGACGCCCGAGGAAGCGCGCGCCAAGCTGGGACTGTCCGACCGGCGCATCGTCACGTTGCTTGGTTTCGTGTACGGCCGCAAGGGCCACCGCTATGCTGTGGACGCGGTCCCCTTCATGCCCGACGACGCCGTGATGGTGTACGCCGGCGGGCCGGTCGCGGGTCGCACGTTCGTCTACGATCTGGCGCTGTCGAGGGCAGAGGAGCTGGGCCTCGGGGATCGCTTCCGCATCACCGGCTACCTCGATGATGCGGCCTGGGAGACATGGATCGCGGCCACGCACCTCGCCATCCTGCCTTTCACCGACCTGTCGGCTTCGGGCTCGCTGTCTTCCTGGATCTCGGCCGGCAAGCCCATGCTCGTGTCCGACCTGCCGGGCCTGCGCGAGTATGGCCGGCGCGTTCCGGGCGCGCTCAACTTCTTCGGCCCACCCGAGGCCTGGCCGCTGGGTTCCGCCATCAGCGAACTGCTGGCGGCGGCGCTGCCCGATCCGGACCCGGGTGTGCAGCGGCTGGCGCGCGAGTTGAGCATGGAGCGCACGGTCGATCGCTATCTCGCGGTGGCGCGAGAGGCGCTGGCGGTCCGCCGAGGCTGAACGGGCTTACTTGATCCCAGCGTCGTCGGCGAGCAGCCCAGCCTTGTCGATGCGCTCCCAGGGCAGATCCAGGTCCTCCCTGCCGAAGTGGCCATAGGCCGCCGTCTGCTGATAGATGGGCTGCCACAAGTCCAGGGCGCTGATGATGCCACCCGGTCGCAGATCGAAGTGACGCTCGATGAGCTTCTGGATCTCGGCGTCGCTGATGACGCCCGTACCGAACGACTCGACCGAAATCGACACCGGCTCAGCGATGCCGATGCCGTAGGCCAGCTCCACCTCGAAACGATCGGCCAGACCGGCGGCGACCACGTTCTTGGCCACCCAGCGGGCGGCGTATGCGGCTGAACGGTCGACCTTCGTGGGATCCTTGCCGCTGAAGGCGCCGCCGCCATGGCGTGCCATGCCACCGTAGGTGTCGACGATGATCTTGCGACCGGTGAGGCCGGCATCGCCCATGGGTCCGCCCTGCACGAAGCGGCCGGTGGGGTTGACGTGCATGACCGGGTCCTGCGCTCGCAGCTCGGGCTCGATGCTGGGCAGGATGACGGCCTCGATGATCTCGTCACGCAACTGCTCAGCACGGACGTCTGGGTCGTGCTGGCTGGAGACGACGACCGTCGGCACGCGCACAGGAACGCCACGCTCGTACTCGACGGTGACCTGCGTCTTGCCATCGGGTCGCAGGTAGTGCAGCTGTCCACTCTTGCGAACCTCTGCCAGGCGGCGTGCCATGCGATGTGCCAGAGCGATCGGTAGCGGCATCAGCTCCGGCGTTTCGCGGCAGGCAAAGCCGAACATCATGCCCTGGTCGCCGGCGCCGAGCTGGTCACGGTCGACGCCCTGCGCGATGTCCGACGACTGCTCCTTGACCGACACGATGGTGCCGCAGGTCTCGTAGTCGAAGCCGTAGTCCGACTTGGTGTAGCCGATCTTCCGGACCGTCTCACGCACGATGGCCTGGAAGTCGACGTAGCCCTCGGTCGAGATCTCGCCCAGCACCAGCACCAGGCCGGTGGTGGTCGCCGTTTCACACGCGACACGTGGGTCGCGAGCCTTGGGGTCGATCGCTTTTCGCGCGTTCGCCTCACCGATGAGGGCGTCGAGGATGGCGTCCGAGATCTGGTCGCACATCTTGTCGGGATGGCCTTCGGTGACCGACTCAGAGGTGAACAGATACTGCGGGGCGTCGGCGATGCTGGTCATATACGTCGGGCTCTCCTGTCGTGGGGTCGGCGGAAGCGTAGCAGAGACATCAGCTCAGACCCGCTGACTGGGCCATCAGACCCACACCACTGTGTCCGCCGGCAGGCCACTTCGGGACCGATGGCCGTGCCGCGACTGCGGGGCCTGCCGCATGCTGGAGTCCAGATGGCGCATCTTCCTGAATCGATCGACCCCAAGCGGGCGTCGGCCCTGCTCGCCGACTGGGGGTTCCTGGCGGATCCCGACCTGCCTGACCATCCCGGGCCGGCCTACCTGCTGGTGGCCATCCGAGCCAAGCCGACGCTGCGCCACTATGACCCGGAGCTGGCCGAATACTGGATCACCGGTCCCAAGGGCCACGGCGTGCGCGAGACGATCACCTTCGCCAGTCGCATGCCGCGTCAGATCGAGTTCAGCTGGGGCATGATCTCGGTGGTCGATCGCAAAGGCGTCGCCAACCGCTACCTCACGTTCGGGGGGACGCTGCAGGCGGAGCGTGTCGATGGTGAGGTCATCTGTGTCTTCGAGTCGCCGGCCCCGCTGCTGCGGCGCGGCGGCCACTCCCAGGGCTGGGACACCGGGGCACACAGCGTGGGTGGATTCTTCGGCCGATTTCGTGCCGCCGCCGGCTACGAGCACGACTTCGAGACGCTCGCCGCGGAGAAGGATCCGGTCACGCGCTACGCGGCATTCGTCAACGAGTTCGTGGTGCGCTATCGCTCCAGCGAATACCTGCGCGACCACTACCCCAAGCTCTGGACCATCATGGTCAACGAGGAGAAGCGGTTGCGGCGCCAGCACCCGGCCGAATGGGCCGGTGGCGCAGAGTTGCTCGAATCCACCAAGCGTGTCGCCTCGGGCGGCAGCTTGGCCTCACTGCTGCGTCCGTTCTGACCCCGGCGATCAGGTGCCCTGATCCCAGGAGTTGGTGTACCGGATCTGCTCCTCGGTCATGCCTTCGATGAAGATGCCGCGAGCCTCCAGTTTGAGGCGCGCGATCTGGGCATCGATATCGGCTGGGACCACGTGCACGCTGTTGTCGAGCGACTCGTGGTTCGCGGCCACGAACTCCACTGAGAGCGCCTGCCCGGCGAAACTCATGTCCATGACCGCCGCTGGGTGGCCCTCGGCGGCACCGAGATTGACCAGCCGGCCCTCCGCCAGCAGGTAGAGCTTCTTCTCGCCGAGGTCATACTCGCGCACGTTCTCGCGGACCTCACGCACATGGCTCTCGGCCAGACGCTCCAGCGCCGCCAGCTCCAGCTCAGCGTCGAAGTGGCCGCTGTTGGCCAGGATGGCGCCGTCCTGCATGACACGGAAGTGCTCCTCACGAAAGACGTTGAGGTTGCCGGTGGCGGTGACGAAGACCTCACCCCAACTTGCCGAATCGGCGGCCGTCATGACCTGGTGGCCGTCCATGAGCGCCTCGATGGCGCGCACCGGATCGACCTCCACCACGGTCACGCGAGCACCCATGCCGGAGAGGCGGCTGGCGATGCCGCGCCCGACCCAGCCGTAGCCGGCCACGACGCAACGACGGCCGGCCAACAGGATGTTGGTGGCGCGGATGATGCCGTCGACGGTCGACTGACCGGTGCCGTAGCGATTGTCGAAGAGATGCTTGGTCTGCGCCTCGTTGACCGCCACCACGGGGAACGCAAGTGCACCGTCCTTGGCCATGGCCTTGAGACGGATGACACCGGTAGTCGTCTCCTCGGTGCCGGCGAGGACCTCAGAGAGCTGCTGAGGGCGGTGCTGGTGCAACAGCGCCACCAGGTCGCAGCCGTCATCCATGGTGATGTGCGGGTGCGTGTCAGCAGCCGCGTTGAGGTGCCGGTAGTAGGTCTCGTTATCCTCGCCACGGATGGCATAGCAGCTGATGCCGTAGTGCGCCACCAGTGCCGCC
>JBBSAV010000075.1:0-14915 GCA_038251965.1 Candidatus Limnocylindrales bacterium | reverse complement strand
CGTGTGACCGTGGGCGCTGGCATAGCCTAGAAACACCCCGACCTGGCAGTTGTCGACCCGCCCCAGGGTTCCGCTGTACTGGCGGCCGACGCCGGCCGAGTGGGTCCCCTTCTTCGGGAAGCCCGTGTCGTCGAGGACAAGCACCCCACCCGGCGCCCCGAGCTGCTCGCCGACGAAACGCTGCAGTTCGTCGATGCAGCCCTCGTCATCCCAGGGCGAGTCGGACAGGAACTCCTGGAGCTTGCGTGGGGTGGCACCCACCTCCTCGGCCACGTTCTCGGCGTTCTTGCGCTCGATGGGCAGCGTCAGGCCCATCAGATAGCGCCGGCCCAAGGCTCGTCCCTCCGAGCGGGCGAAGAAGCGGGCGTGGAAGCCCTCCAGCGCCGGCAGCAGGGCCAGGAGATCGGCCTCGTCCATGGTGGTGATCCCTCATCCAGTGGAGCCACCGTGACTCGGCGACCCTCTGGGCGGTCACTATGCTCCCGGCATCCGTTCAGCTAGCTATGACCGGCGTTGTAGGACCGGTCCCATCGACTCAGGATAGCCGACGAAACGGCGCAGGGGCGGCCGAGGACCCGGTACGATACCTGACGCCGGTGCTCCGACGTTGCGGCCTCAGGGTCGCGACCGCTGCCAGTGCCAACACCGCCAGGAGGCCACATGAGGATGAGACCGATCAGGAAGCGGGTGCTGTTCCTCGCGCCGTACTTGGGCGACGGCGGCATCAACACCCACATGCTCACCCTGGGCTCGGAGCTTCAGAAGCTCGGTTGGGAGGTGGCGGTCTGCAGTGGCGGGCCGATCGATGGGCACGTGCCCGCCGAGAAGGACCGGGCCGGCGAGGGAGGACGCCCTCCCGGCGTAGAAGACTATGAGCGAGCCGGCATCAGCCATTTCGAGGTGCGCTTCCCGCATAGGATCCGCCGGGCCCGGGACCTCCCGCAGTTGGCCAGGATCCCGCTGGCCATGTGGCGGATACTGCGAGCGGTCCGTCGCTTCCGTCCGGCGCTGCTGCACAGCCACAGTCACCAGGTGGGCGCCTATGCCCGAGTCGTCCAGTTGCTGCTGGGGCTGCCGACCGTCTCGACGATCCACAACGCGGTACCGTCGGGGCAGCGGCTATGGGCATCGGACATGTTCCTCGGAACAAGGGTCCTCGCCGTCAGCGATGAGACCGGGGCTGCGTTGAGCCTGGACCATGGCGTCGATCGGGATCGGGTGCATGTGGTCCCGCCCGGCGCCGACGCGGAGCGCTTTCGACCACCGAAGCTCGAGGAGCGCCATGCCGCGCAACAGCGCCTCGGTATCCGATCCGGCCAGTTCGCCCTTGCCTTCGTCGGCTCGCTCAACCGCAACAAGCGGCCTGACATCCTCGTCGACGCGGTGGCCACGCTGGCAGGCGAGGGACGTGACGTCGTGGCCGTGATCGCCGGATACGGCCCGGAAGGCACGGGGATCCGCACCCAAGCAGCCAACCTGGGTATCACCGAGCGGGTCCGACTCCTCGGTTACCAGGACACCCGCAGTGTCCTGTGGGCCACCGACGCCCTGGTGCTTCCCAGCCAGAACGAAGGGTTCGGGCTGGTGGTGGTAGAGGCGATGTTGAGCGGAGTGGTGGTCATGTGCACGCCCTCTGGCGGGGCGGCCAAACAGCTAAAGCCCGATGTCACCGGAGTGCTATTCGCCGACGGTGACCACGGGGAGTTGGCGCGGCGGGTCGCGGAGCTGATCGACCGACCCGACCAGCGCACGTCGATGGCGGCACGTGGAACCGAGGACGCACGCGATCGCTTCTCCTCAAGTCGGATGGCACGCGCGGTCGCGGAGACCTACGAGGAGGTACTTGGCGGCTCGAACACCGAGTCGGGAAAGCGGGTGTGACGTCACAGCTGCCAAGCTGCGGGTGACGGGCTCGATCCGTTTCGCGGTGCTTCGTGCCGATCGAGTGCCGGCGCCTTGGGAAGAGGCCTCGATCAGTCGTCTGCTCGACATCGGTTGCGAACTCGTCGCCATCGTGACCGTAGCCGATCACCGCGCGAAAAGCAGCGTGCTGGAGCGGTTCGCAGAACGATTGGCGCAGGGGCCCCGAGGGTCGATGGCACTCTGGCCGAACGAGACTTCCGCGACGCGGGTGCGGCTTGCGCAAGGGGCGCCGGTCGAGGCGATCCGCCTGCTACAGCTTGACTTCGTCCTGGCGTTCGAAGCGCCGGACACATTCCTTTGGTTGCTGGCCCATCCCGATACGGTCGCTCGGGATGGGATCTGGACCCACGCGTTCGCCGTCGGGGGCCAGCATGCCACGCTTCCCGAGGGGTTCGACGCCGTCGATCAAGGCAAGGCCTTGGCCGCGGTCTCCCTCGTGCGATTGGGTAGCTCAGGGGCGGTGGTCCGGTTGGAGGAGGAGTGGCTCCGCGTAGAGACGCATTCGTATCGGCGCACCCGGCTCGCGCTCACCAGTGCGGCCGCCGACCTCGCGGTGCGCTACCTGCGACGCGTCCAGACCGCCCAAGTCGGTGACCCAGCACCAGACGCGGGCCGACCGCCGCTCGGACTCGCCGCGACGCACCACCGCAGGGCGCTTGCGGTCGTGCGCCTGCTGGCGCGGCTGTTCGTCCGCACCCTGGCAGAGATCCTTCGACGCGCGCTCTTCCGCCAAGACTGGAACGTGGGGGTGGTCCAGCGGCCGATCTCGGAGGTGCTAACTGGCCTCGACGCGCGAGATATCGAGTGGCTGCCACAACGGGAAGGCGACACGTTCCTCGCCGACCCATTCGGGATGCCGCTCGCGGATGGCAACTGCCTTGTCCTGGCCGAAGAGTTCGTGGGCGCGAGCGCGCGCGGCCGTATCGTGGCCGCGACGATCGATGGCTCTCGCTACGTCCACGCGCCACAGCCTGTCCTGGAACTCGACACCCACCTGTCGTATCCGTTCATCGTTGCGGCAGACGATGGATGGTTCTTCACACCCGAGTCCTCCGCCGCAGCAGAGGTCGCGTCCTATCGTCTCGACTCGACGTCCGGTCCGGCGGTCCGCAGTGACACGCTGCTGGAGGACTTTGCTGCGGTCGATCCGACGCTCGTCGAATACGACGGGCGATGGTGGCTGTTCGCGACCGACGGCAGGGTGAACGCCGATGGCCACCTGCACGTCTGGCACGGAGATGGCCCGCGTGGTCCCTGGACTGCCCACGAGCTCAATCCGGTGAAATGCGACGTTCGATCGGCGCGCCCAGGTGGGACTCCGTTCACTATCGACGGCGTGCTCTATCGCCCGGCGCAGGACGACGGCGGCGCCTATGGGGGTGCGCTGGTGATCAACCGGATCGACCGCTTGACACCTGTGGCCTTCGAGGAAACGGTCGTGGCTCGGCTCGATCCCGATCCCCACGGACCATATCCGTCAGGTATCCATACCATCTCGTCCGCCGGTGCCTTGCTCCTCGTCGATGGGAAGCGCTACCGGTTCTCGCCGATGACGAAACTGCGTCGCCGACTGTCGCGGTGGTCGGTGCAGGTCAGCCCCCTGCGTGTCCGCCTGTGGCCTAGACGACCTCGGTGACCGGCTTGATGGGCTCCGGCGGTGTGTCGGCATCGCCGAAGGTGTGCTCCCAGAAGCTGACGTCACGCCAGGCGTCACGCTTGAAGCCGAGGTTCTTGAGCGTGCCCGAATGCTCGAAGCCGAGCGATTCGTGGAGCGCCACGCTGGCGTCATTGGGCAGCGCGATGACCGCCACCACGGCGCGATAGCCCTGCGCTTCCAGGATCGCCAGCATGCGGGCCGACAGGTCGCGGCCGATACCCTGCCGTTCGTGGCCTGCTCGCACGTACACGGTGACCTCGCAGGTCCAGTCATACGAACCGCGCATCTTCCAGGGCGAGGCGTAGGCGATGCCGCCCAGCACCCCGTCCTTCTCAGCCACGATGAACGGATAGCGCTCGTGGAGCACCTGCCACGTCGCCTCCCAGTCGGCCTCCGACTGGGGCCGGTCGTGGAAGTTGATGGCCGTCGTCTCGATGTAGTGATTGACGATCTCGGCGAACTGCTCGAGGTCGGCCTCCTGGGCCACGCGGATGTCGTAGTCGTGCTGCATCGGCAGACGATACCGCACGGCGGTCAGAACGCACACATGCTCGGTGCTGGCTGCTCGGCCGTGGTCGAGGAGTCGACGGCAGTGGTCGACGAGTCGACCGAAATCCGGCCAGATCCAGGCGTGGTTGAGCGGATCGGTCGTGGTCGACTTGTCAACCGAAGTCCGGCCAGATCCGGCCAGATCCGACCGAAATCCGGCCAGATCCGGTCGGTTGGACGCGTGGAGGCACCGATAGGCCCGAGTCGGCTGCGGAACGGTCGAGAAGTCGACCAAAGGCGCTGCCAAGTGGCGGGAACCAGGGAACCGCACAGGTGGCCGACCGGGTGGGGCCGAGTTCGATGCGAGTTCGGTCGAGTTGTCGACCACCTAGCCATAGGTCCGCGTGGCGCGAGACTTCGGCGGCCGGCGGTGCCCTCCCCGCCCGCCGGTGAGTCGCCGGACGAGCCTATTCGGCCGAATAGGCCGCCCTTTCAGCCTCGGTCACCGAACGCACCGGTGCCGGCTCCGAGTCATCGTCCGGGCCCACCAGCCGCTGCCACGAGCCGACATTGCGCCAAGCGCCGTGCTTGTAGCCGACACGCTCGAGCGTCCCCAGGTGGCGAAAGCCGAACGATTCATGCAGGCATACGCTGGCCTCGTTGGGCGTGGTGATACCGGCGATGAGACAGCGGTAGCCCTGCGTGTCGAGGATGGGGATGAGTCGGCCGTAAAGCGCGGACCCCAGGCCCTGCCCCCGGCGCCCATCGCGCAGGTAGATCGAGACCTCCGCGGTCCAGTCATAGGCCGCGCGCGTGTTGAAGGGCTTGGCGTAGGCCAGGCCGTCGATCGCGCCGTCCCGTTCGGCCACCAGCCAGGGATAGCGCGCCTGGTGCGCCTCCCAGTCGGCCATCCACTCGGCGGTCGTCTGAGCTCGGTCGCCAAAATGCGCGACGCCGTGCTCGATGTGGTGGTTAACGATCTCTGCCACGGACGCCAGGTCGGCCGCGCGCGCTCGTCGGACGTGCCAGCTCATGCGCTCACGATAGAGCCTGCATCGGGGTCCATGTGGACGACCCGGATAGGGCCAAGATGGCACTGCGAAACGCTGCCGCGCAGCGCATCATGGCAGCACGATCATCGACCAACCGAGGAGATACACCCATGCCCACCGACTATGCGGTCCCGCAGCTCAGGGAGCCGGCCCCGCCCACGCCCAATGAGGTCGTGCTCGTCACCAGCGGCGACCTGCGCCACCCCGCTAACGTCGCCGGCTGGCCGGCCCAGCAGGTGCTGGAGAAGCAGATCACCGACGCCCTCGCGGAGGTCGGCTGGACCGTTCGCCGCGGGCACGCATACGACCCGGAATACGACCACGGCTTCATCTGGAACCAGCGCATGGGCATGGACGTCTTCGCCGACATCCACCCCGACACGCCGGTCATCATCGCCGAGGCCGTGTGGGAGTACAGCCACCACGTCCTGTCGGGCCTGAAGTCGCAGCGCGGCCCCATCCTCACCGCGGCCAACTGGAGCGGCCAGTGGCCCGGGCTCGTGGGACTGCTGAACCTCAACGCGTCGATGACCAAGGCGGGCATGGAGTACAGCACCATCTGGAGCGAGGACTTCAGCGACGAGTGGGCGCGGCATGCCCTCCAGGAGTGGGTCAAGACGGGCAAGATCGAGCACGACACGTCACATGTACGCGACCTGGACGTCTCCAAGCTGCCCGCGAGCGAGGCCGAACTGGGCCGCGCGCTGGCCGCCGAGCTGCAGCAGAAGAAGGCCATCATGGGCATCTTCGACGAAGGCTGCATGGGCATGTACAACGCCATCTTCGATGACGAGGTCATCAACCCGCTGGGCATCTACAAGGAGCGCCTGAGCCAGTCGGCGCTGTACTACCGCATGACCACCGTCACCGACGAGGAGGCTGAGGCGGTCTTCGCCTGGCTGGTCGATCGGGGCGTGACGTTCGACTTCGGCAGCGACTGGGAAACCGAGCTCACCAAGGACCAGGTCATCAGCCAGTGCAAGATGTACATCGCCGCGCTGCGCATCGCCAAGGACTTCGGCTGCGCCGGCATCGGCATCCAGTACCAGCAGGGTCTCAAGGATCTGGTGCCGGCCTCAGACCTGGCCGAGGGCCTGCTCAACGAGATCGACCGTCCGCCCGCCTACGACGAGGACGGCAACGAGCTCTATCCCGGCCAGCCCCTGCCGCACTTCAACGAGGTCGACTGGGGTGCCGGCGTGGACGCGCTCATCACCAACCGCGTCTGGACGGCCATGGGCCTCAACCCCTCCACCAGCCTGCACGACGTCCGCTGGGGTGACCCCTGGGGCGACGACTTCGTGTGGATCATGGAGATCTCCGGCTCGGTCCCGCCGTCCCACCTCCGGGGTGGCTACGAGGGCGTCGTGTCGGAGCGCCAGAGTCCCATGTACTTCCGACTCGGGGGCGGCACCATCAAGGGTGTCAGTAAGGCCGGCCCGGTAGTCTACAGCCGCGTCTTCCTGATGGACGGCAAGCTGCAGGTCGACATGGGCCTGGGAAAGGCTATCGATCTGCCCGATGAGGAGACGCAGCGGCGCTGGGATGCCACCAGCAGCAACTGGCCCATGATGCACCTGGTCATGCCGGGAGTCTCCCGCGATCAGTTCATGGCGCGCCATCGCAGCAACCACATCCAGGTGGTGTACGCGCCGGACGTGGAGACGGGCAAGAAGGCGCTGGCAGCCAAGGCAGCCATGTTCGACGCCCTGGGCGTCGAGGTGCACCTGACGGGCGACCTCGACCTCTAGACCCGTCACACCGCCGCACAGGGCCCCTTCGTCGACGAGGGGGTCCTTCGTTGTGGGCGGCGGCTGTTGGCTGGCGCCTGTCAGCGGCGGCTGGTTGCGCTGGCGGCTGGTTGCGCTAGACCGCCGCACCGCTGCCAAGCGAATCGACCCAAGCCGCGAATCCCTCGGGGACCTTGGGGCCCTTGACCTTGTACATGCCGGTCACCTTGCCGCCCGATGATTCGACAGCATTGGCCATCTGTCGCAGCGTGGAGCCTACGGCCAGCTTGTAGGTCGTGAAGACAGCCACTGGCCGGTGATTGATGGACATGCCTTCGATGAAGGTCATCAGCCCTTCGGATGGGTGCTGCTTGAAGATGAAGTAGCCCTTGGTCCAGGCGCCCAGCACGATGGCATCCGCACGGGCCGTAGCGCTCGCCTTCGCGTGCGCGATCGACTCGACGCTGCACTCGTGGCCGGCGGCGCGCACCACCTGTGCCATCGACTCTGCCGCCGCACCCGTGGTGCCGGTGTGTGTCTCGTAGACGATGGCGATCTTCATGTGTCCTCCTGTGATCGGTCCACGCCACGATCGTGGGCGCGGCCTCCATTCTGAGCCACCCAGCCTGGCGAGGCAGTGAGCGGATGCGGCGGCTACCCCAGCGACTCCGGTGAGCCCAGGACCCAGCCCTCCAGACCCTTCTCTGCAGCGTCGATGGCCAGGGCCGCGGAGATGACCCCGACGTGGCTGAACGCCTGCGGGAAATTGCCCAGCTGCTGGCCGTTGCGGGGGTCGATCTCCTCAGCCAGCAGGCCCAGGTCGTTGGCGTGTGAGAGCACCATCTCGAAGCGCTCGCGGGCTCGTTCGACCTGGCCGCTGCGCGCAAGCGCCGCCACCATCCACAGCGTGCAGAAGACGAACGTGCCTTCCTCTCCGTCGAGGCCATCATCGTTGCGGTAGCGGTAGATGTGCCCGTCCACGCCCAGTTCGCGGTCGATGGCCTCGATGGTAGCGAGCATCCGTGGGTCGTCGGCCGGCAGGAAGCCGACGGTCGGGATCTGCAACGCGGCAGCGTCCAGTGCGGTCGAGCCGAATGCCTGCGTGAAGACGCCGCGGACCGGGTCGACGCCCTCGGTCTCGATACGGCGGCGCATCTCGTCGCGTGCCTCGCGCCAGCGGACCGGGGCCGCAGCGGCACCATCGTGACGCTCGACGAGACGCACGCCCAGATCCACCGCCAGCCACATCAGCAACTTGGAGAAGAGGAAATGCTGGGCGCCGCCGCGCACCTCCCAGATGCCCTCGTCGACGACATCGAACTCGTCGATGGCCAGCTCCACGACCTCATCGATGAAGCGCTGGTAGTGGGCATCGGCATGCTCCCCCACCTCGCCCGCGTGCGCCTTGCGGAACCAGGTCGAGGCCAGCAGCCAGCCGTACGTGTCGTGCTGCCTCTGGTCCCAGGCACCGTTCCCGATGCGGACCGGCTGCGAGCCACGATAGCCAGAGAGGTGCGACAGCTCGGTCTCACTGAGGATGCGTTCGCCGCCGATGCCGTACATGATCTGGAGTTCCGATGCGCGACCGGCAGTGGTATCCCGGATCCAACGGCTGAAGTGGGCGCACTCGTAGTCATGGCCCAGGCGGATGAGCGCATCGAGCATGGTGCTTGAGTCACGCACCCACGTGTAGCGGTAGTCCCAGTTGCGGATGCCGCCGATGGTCTCGGGCAGTGAGGTGGTGGCAGCGGCGATGACCGCGCCGGTCTTGCCATCGGTCAGGCCCTTGATGACCAGCGCGCTACGTTCGACCGCCTCCCGGTAGGGGCCCTCGTAGCGCGTCCGCTCGTTCCAGCGCTGCCAGAAGCGAACCGTGGATTCGAGCTCGGCGATAGCCTCATCACGTGGGATGCGGTCGGTCACGAGCCCGCTGGGCGTCGACCACGTGATGCTGACCACACGCTCATCCCCGGCTCGGACGGTAGCCTGCGCGTCGACACCGCCACGTCCATCGCGCGTGAGCGGCTCGATCTCACTCTCCAGCAGCAGTGCGTCGGCGCTCCCGGTCGCCACCGCCAGGTCATCGGCCAGCTGCATGACGTGGGGCGTGGTGAGCCCATACTCGAAACGGGGGCGGAAGGTGAGGCCGACCTCCACTTCACCGCTGACGCCGCGCACGACACGGATGAGTGAATGCCGCGCGCCCAGGCGGTGTGCCACACCAACCTCCTGGTCGTCCGGCTCGACAGGCATGAAATCGGTCAGCGTGACCACGCCACCCGCAGTGCGGAAGGTGGTCTCCAACACGTTGGTGCCGGGCAGGTAGCGGCGTTCGATATCCACCTCATCCGTGGTGGGCGCGATCCGGAAGAAGCCGCCGATGTCGCGGTCGAGGATGCGCCCGAAGACCGGCCGTCCGTCGAAACGGTGGAAGACGGCCCATTCGACCGAGCCATCACGCGCCACCAGCGCCAACGAGTGGCAGTCGCTCAGGAAGGCGTATTCGGAGATCGGCGGGAAGCCACCGGTGGCGGAATAGGAGTCGCTCGTCCAGCGTGCCATGGGTCACGTCCTCTCGTTCTTGTGCGCCCAAGCATCCGCCTTCGGGTCGCACCGAGTGTAGTGCCACCCCGCTGGCGGATGTCCTGCCTCGGTATACTCGGGCGGCGATGCAGCAGCCCATGTACCACCCCGACGACCTGGCTTCGATGGACCCGCTGGTCCTGATGAAGAACCTCGACCACGTGCGCATGACCTCGCGCCGTCTCAGCTACATCCTGCAGGGACAGGTACACCTCTATCGGCCGGAGGCCAACGAGCTGCGCATGGAGATCGACCGCTACGTCGAGGCCGAGCGCGTTATCGAGGCCGAGCTGGCTCGCCGCCAGATTCGCGCCTGACCCCAGGGGGTCGGCTGGGCATCGGGCAGTCGGCTGGGCATCGGGCAGTCGGCTGGGCATCGGGCAGTCGGCCGGGCAGGCGCCGAGCCGAGGGGTTTCGACTACGCCGGGCGACCGACAGCGAAGAGGTAGCGCGGCTTTTCGCCGTCGGGCAGCTCCAGCAGCTGACAGACGGCACGGTCGTCGAATGATCCGACGGGCACAGCCCCCAGGTCCAGCGCCACTGCCTGCAGCAGCAGGTTCTGACCAGCGTGGCCGGCCTCAAGGTCCGCATATCGGATAGCGCGCTCCTCGCCGTGACGCCCGGAGAGGCGCCCCGGCACGATGCTGAAGATGACCACCAGCGGGGCACTGCCGATGAAAGGCTGGCCACCGGCGGCCTCCTCCAGGCGTGCCCGCAGATCTGCGTCGTCAAGCGTGGCGAGGGCATGCTCGTCGGGCAAGTAGCGGGCGAGGCCGTCGGCAGTGACGACGTACGTCTCGAGCGCCTTGAGGTTGCTGGCCGAGGGAGCCGTGCGTCGACCATCTTCGTGGGTGACGCCCTGCGCTGCCCACAGCAGCTGTCCGATCTCCGCGGCAGTCAGGGCATGAGCTTGGAACTCACGCACGGTGTAACGCTCCGCGAGTGCCGCTTCCAAAGCCAGGCTGCCCTCGGTTCGTGGCGGGGGAAGCGGTGTGGTCGAGCGTGACGTCTGCATCGGCCCATCGTGGCAGGCTGAACCCATCGCCGGTAGGGCCATCGGTCGCGTCGAGTAGGCTGCCTGGACAGTCGGGTAGGCTGCGTGGATAGATGGACGCCGCTATCACCGTCATCCAGCGCGGCCTGCCGGAGCATCTGCGCGAAGCGGGTGTGATCCTGTTCGACGACGCCTTCGGCGACAAATTGCGTATCGCCATCCCCGACCCGGAGCAGCGACTGGCGTTCATGACTCGCGTCTTGTGCGGCGAACACGCGGTGGTGGCCAGACGCGGAGACGAGCTGCTGGGCATGCTCGGGCTCAGCTCCGGTAGCGGCCGCTATCGCGGCGGCCTCCTGGACGTCCCCTGGGATCCACGCCCCTACCGCCACCTGCTCGGCCTCCGCGGCTCCCTCCGGGCTGTGCTTGGGCTTCGCCTCGCCGAGCACCATCCGGCGGTCGATGAGCTGTACGTCGATGGCGTGGCGGTGGCGCCCGCGGCTCGCGGAGAGGGCATCGGCACGCGGCTGCTGCATGAAGCCGTCACCGTCGCCCGCGAGGATGGCCTACGCTGGCTGCGCCTCCATGTCGTCGACACCAACCCACGCGCCCAGGCGCTCTACGAACGGCTGGGCTTCCGGGTCACAGGGGTGGAGAAGACCCGGCCCCTGGATCGTTGGCTGGGCTATGACGCCATCATCTCCATGGAGATGCCGGTGGAGATGGCGGGCGGGCGGCGAGACTGAATCGAGCGAGGCCGCGTGCGGCTCAGGCAGCGTCCGCTCAGGCGACTGCCGCGATGGGCTCGCGGCGACGTTCCTGGGCGATGACCCGGTTGGCCATCTCGGCCAGGCGGGGCAGAGCCGCGAGCGCGAAGCCGATGCCGAGGCCCTGGAGCTCTTCGTACTCCATGCCGCGATAGTCGCCGCGAGCGGCCACGGCACACATCTCGTCGTACAGCTCCGGCCACGCGACCGCGCGACGGCGGTAACAGAAACGGACGAATTCGACCGCCTCCGCGTCGGGATCGACGACGGCTTCGGAGCCGCTGACGACATCAGGGCCGCTGACGTGACGCTTTTCTCCTGTCTCGGGCAGTGCGTTGCCCAGCCGCTCTATCGACACCCTCTCCCACCTTCCGGGCACGCCGAAACGTCCCCGTGTTGAAACGATCCATACAGGTTCGCCGTCGCAGCACGATGACCGACGCGCGACTGCGCTTTCAGCCCGTTCGGAGACGTCCGCAGTCCCCTGGGCTATCCCTCTCACACCCTCTCGGAGCATCCTCCGGGTGGCTGCCGCGATGATACGGTCGACCCTCCGCGAGGCGCTAGGGCATCGTCCACGAAGTTGTCCACGACCTTGTCCACATCGGCCCGTCGTGGTGGCATCTGGTGACGCCCGGCACGGTCTCGGTGGGCCACAAGGGCCTCGTCTTGGTCGCTCAGCGGGCGGGGTTGGCCGAGATGCCGAGGCCAGGCTTGGAGGTCAGCTGCCAACGGCAGTCGTCACCCAGCTCAAGACCGCCAAAGGGATCCTCGACCAGCATCAGGTTGCCGTCCAGATCGAGCCAGTCGACCTCGCTGGCCACCATCGCGCCGGCGGCCACGCCGATGCTGGACTCGACCATGCAACCGAGCATCACCTTCATGTCAAGCTCGCGTGCCGTGCGGATCATGCGCAGCGCGGGGCCGATGCCGCCGCACTTGGCCAGCTTGACCACGACACCATCGACGACACCCTGCAGCATCGGCAGATCTTCGGGGAAGACGGCCGATTCGTCGGCCATGATGAGCAGGCTGGAGCGTTCCTTGAGCCAGCGCAACTCCGGCAGCATGCGCGCCTTGAAGGGCTGCTCGATCAGTTCCACGCCGAGGCGGTCGAGCTCGGGGATGAGCGCGGCCGCCTGCTCCGGCTGCCAGCCAGTGTTGGCATCGACGCGGAGTGGGCCACTGAAGACCGCTCGCACCGCCTCCAGCGTCTCGATATCGGCCGGTCCGCCGACCTTGATCTTGAGGGCCGGGAAGTGGGCCGCCTCGCGCGCGCGCTCGGCCACCGTGGCCGGCTCATCGATGCCCAACGAGTAGTCGGTCGGGGGCAGGTCGTCAGAGGTGCCCAGGAGCTGCCATACAGGCAAGCCGAGGGACTTGCCGGCGATGTCGTGGAGCGCCATGTCGATGGCGGCTTTGGCACCACCGTGGTTGCCCAGGGCATCAGTCATCACATCGGCCGAACGCTCCAGCCAGGCCAGCACCTCGGGCGGCTCGCTCGGCAGCGGGCCCAGCTGCTCAAGCGTTCCGACCAGGCGCGGCAGCACGGCCTCGACGGTCCCGATGGTCTCACCGTAGTAGGCCAGCGAGTTGCTCTCACCCAGGCCCTCGACGTCGTCGTGCCGCAGGCGCGACACCACGATCTGCGAGGAATCCGGGTCCTCGGTGCGCGCGATCCTGAACGGGACGCGAAGGGAGAGGCCTATGACCTCGGTTGCGAGCTGGAACGTCATCGAGCATCTCCTTCGAGTGAGGCGCGGAGCTCGGCGAAGAGCCGGTCCGCGCCGAAACGATATGGGTCATCGACGGGCAGTCCGGTTTGGAAGGCGACCTTTTCGATCTCCGCACGTGCGTCCGCGTCGGACAGCAGCGCGGTGTTGAGGGCGATGGCCGCCACCCGTGACGGCGCGACCGCGTTGGCCACCGACTCGTAGAGGCGGATGTTGTCCGGCAGCGACAGGGTGGGCGAAGCGACACCGGTGTTCTGCTCCCAACCGAAGTGGCCGCTGCGGCCGGGCTGGTGCACCAGCACCATGGCGTGCGGCGTGGTGCCGTGGACCAAGCCCAGAGTGACGGCCGAGTAGGCGGGATGGTCGATGGAACCCTGCCCCTCGACGAAGATCCAGTCGCCCATCTGCTCCGCCTGTTCGACGAGCCACTCCGCGGTGCCGTTGATGAAGTCGCTGATGACGCGGTCGACCGAGACGCCCCAACCCTCGATCATGATGCCGGTCTGGCCGGTGGGCACGAAGGTGGCCGAGAGGCCCGCGTCGATGGCCGCGCGACGGAGCTCGAGGGCCACGGTCATCTTGCCGATGGCGCAGTCGGTACCGACGCTAAGGGAGTGTCACGGAATAAGCCTCCTCATACATCGGGGAGCATGAGGCGTGGCAGGAGCCTGTAGTTCCACTCGCCATGGAACGCGTCGGTCCGAAGATGCAGGGTCTCATCTCGGCATCCGAGACGGAGATACCCTTGGGGTAGTCACCGGTGTCGAGCCCGCTGCGGACCCGCAGGCCGGTCCGCGTCGTCGTGGCGGCGATGAGCTTGACGATGGTCTCGTGGCTGACGAGCGGCTTGCCGCGCCAGTTCTGCGTGATCGCTGAGAAGAGGCGGTGCTCGATCTTGTTCCACTTGCTGGTCCCTGGTGGGAGGTGGCAGACGGCGATCTCGAGCCCGGTCTCGTCGGCGAGCTTCTGGAGCTCGCGCTTCCACAGCCGTACCCGGTAGCCGTTGCTGCCCCCGGCATCGGCGGTGATGAGCAAGCGGCTGGCCTCGGGATACAGTGCCTCGCCCATCGTGCGCCACCAGCGGCGGATGCTCTCGACCGCGAAGACCGACGTGTCGTGGTCGGTGCCGACGCTCACCCAGGCCTCGTTGGCGGCGAGATCGTAGACCCCGTAGGGGCTGGCCCGGCCCAGTCCCTCGATGAGGAAGTCATGGACCAGGACCGCCTCAGGCTGACCCTTGGGACGCAGTTCCTTCCCGCCGTTCTTGAACGGTCCCACGAGTTCCTTCTTCTTGGTGTCCACGCTGATGACCGGCTCACCGAGGGAGAGCTGCAGTTGGACCGTGTCATGGATGTGGCGGAACTGGGCATCGCGGTCGGGGTGGCTGGTGCCCTCGAGCGTCTTGCGGTTGGCCTGCAGGCTGTAGCCCAGGTCGTGGAGCAGCTCGCCCACGATGCGGTAGCTGACCCGATGTCCCTGCCGCCCCAACTCTGCGGCGAGGTCGCGGACGCTCTTGGTCGTCCAGCGCAGCGGGGACTCGGGATCGCCCCGGCTCGTCGGCTCGATGAGCGCCTCGAGGTCGGCTCGCAGCGTGGGATCGAGATCGACGGCCCGCTTGCGTCCACCACCGGGCCGGCGGATGCGACCGCGGGGGAGGTCCTCGGTGGGCTCGTCGAGCTCGCTCATGCCACGCCGGATGGTCGCCGGAGAGGCACCGGTGGCCCGGACCACGGCAGCCTGGCCACCCCGTCCCGCAGCGACCGCCTCGGCTCCGAGGACGAGCCGTCGGGCCCGTTCGTCGAGGGCCGGGCCGAGTGCCTCGTAGCGCGTCCGGATGGCACTCTCGTCGATCACCCACGGAGCATACCCGGGCGGCCACCATATGTCAAGTTATTACGTCACAACTCCTAAGGATCACGTGCTTGCCGGGGCCGTGCTTGCGCCCCATGGCCACCTCGTGACGTTCCGGAGGGCGACGATGGTCGAT
>JBBSAV010000074.1:0-16029 GCA_038251965.1 Candidatus Limnocylindrales bacterium | reverse complement strand
TGATGAGGTGCGCCGCTGGCTCGAGCGAGTGCCCGATCTCCGCATGGACGGTGAACGGCCCACGCAGACATCGCTGGCGACTCGCCTCAGCGCCTACTGGCTACCGGGCCAGACGCTGCTCTACGTCGGTCGCACCAACAAGAGCCTGAGTGCCCGGGTGGCCTCACTCTACGCGACCGATCTCGGCCACTCCCAACCGCATCCCGGTGGCCACTGGCTCAAGGCGCTGCGCCAGCAGTCGAAGCTTCGGTTGTGGTGGGCCGAGACGAACGCTCCCGAGGAATACGAGGACGAGATCATCAACGCTTTCGCGGTGAGCGTGCCCGAGGACGTCCGCGCTCGTCTGCCGGAGGGAGCGCCGGTGCTGCCTTGGGCGAACCTCGACTCGCCCACCGGTCCGACCCGTCCGACCGGCCTGACCGGGACGCTCCTGAGCGTCGCGGCGACACCAGTCAAGGCCACCAACATCCAACGCTCCGACCGTGTGCGAAGCCAGCGACGCACGGCCACGACCTCCGCCACGGCGCGCAGCGCGCGGTCCACGGCGACCAGGGCCAAGCCCGGCAAAGCCGCGTCGCCGCCCAAGGATGCACCGACCCACGTCACGGCCGACGGCCTCACTGCCATGACGGCCGAGCTGGAACGACTCAAGAGCGTGGAGCGCCCGCAGGTCGTGGAACGTGTCAAGAGCGCTCGTGAGCTGGGCGACCTGCGCGAGAACGCCGATTACGAGGCGGCCCGTAACGAGCAGTCGTTCCTGGAGGGCCGGATCCAGGAGCTTGAGCAACGCTTGCGCACGGCTGTGGTCATCCAGTCAAGGTCGGGCGGGGCGATCTCGATGGGGTCCACCGTGGTGTACGAGATCGACGGCAAGCGTGACACGCTCCGGCTCGTCGGCTCTACTGAATCGGACCCGAGTGCGGGCCGGATCAGCGCGGTCTCGCCAGTGGGCAAGGCGCTGCTGGGCCATCGCGAGGGTGATGAGGTCGTGGTGACCACACCGGCCGCGCGGTTCCACTACCGCATCGTGGACGTCAAGTAGCCGACGTGCCGCTAGCGCGGTCGTGGCCGGGCATGTTTCCGGTCACGTCGCTCCTTCGCGCTTCCCTTGTCCTGGACATCGCGCCAGCGCCCAGCTGACGGCGGCTTACGGGCCGGCACGGTGGCCGACTGCCTGATCCAGCCGAGCCGGCCATCGAGGGTGACAACCCTGAGCCAGCGCTCACCGCGACGCGTGGTCTTGGCTGCATTCACCTTGAGCACTTCGCCACCATCGATGCGCCCTCGCGAAGGCCAGCCTCGACCGGCGAGCGTGAGTCGGAGCTGCTGATCGTCGCCCGAGCGTCGCCAGTCACCCTTGCCCGAACGCGATGTGGATCTCGGCGGCATGGCCGAGCCGGCTGAGGGCGCCCGCTTGCGCAGGCGCATGATGTTGTCGACGTAGCCCTTGGCGTAGCTCGACCAGCGCTTTTCGTTGCGGTCGGTCTGCCCGGTCAGCCACCAGTAGGCGACGCGCTTCCACGAACCGAGCCAGCGATAGAGATCCTGCAGCTTGCCGTAGGCGACCTTCTCCTGGTTGAAGGGTGTCTGGTCGGCACGACGGTCGCCCAGGTACAGCTCGGCCCAGACGGGCCAGTTGAAGGGCATGATCTGGTACTTGCCGAACGCACCAGAGGCGCTGTTGCGCGCGTAATAGTCCCACCCCGACTCCTGGCCGGCCATCGCCCACATGAAACGGAGTTGGTCGCGCTGGTCGGGTGCGCTGGCCCTGACTACTCCGACCGACGCGGCTCCCAGTAGCGTCGCCAGCAGCGAGGCTGCGACCATGGCCACCAGCCAGCGCTGGGCCGATGACGCACGCTCCGGGACGGAAAGGGACTGGGGCAAGGCTTCCTCCATCGGCCAAGGCGACTGTGCTCGGCCGAGCGTGGCGCCTCCGGCTCCGCTCTGGCTACGTGACGATGGTCGGGTTGGGGAGTGGTCCTGTGGGCTGCGGTGTAGTCGCTCAGGGCGTGGCGAGCGCCCCAGCCTGATGCACCGCTTCCCGCAGCTGAACGTCAGCGGCGGCCTCGAATGCGGCACCCGTCAGCCCCACGAGATCAGCGGGGCCGAGGCGCACGGCTCCCGCCGGCAGCGCAACCACCTCGTCTGGACTCACTCCCAGTCGGAACACCCGCTCGCCTGCGGGAGTCAGCCATTCCCGCACGCCGAGACGCAGTGCCGAACCATCTGACAGCCGCAGGGTGTTGAGGATGGTACCGGTGCCGAACGTCTTCTCACCGATGATGGTGGCGCGGTCGTTGTCGCGCAGGGCGGCAGCGAGGATCTCACCGCTGCTGGCGGTGCCGTAGTCGATCAGCACCACCAGCGGGACATCGGCATCGACCACACGTCCAGGATCGACCGAGACCGGCACTGGATCTTGGTCGCGCTCTCGCTCCAGGAACACCACGCCATCGTCCAGAAAGGCACTCGCGGCATTGAGCGCTTCGTCCACCAGGCCACCCGGGTTACCACGCAGGTCGAGCACGATGGCGATGGCGCCTGCGGCCCTCGCATCCTCGACAGCCTCACGAACCTGGTATCCGGCACCGACCGAGAACTGCACCACGCGGATGACCGCCACATCGACGTCCGGAGCCATGGCCCAGCTGACTGGATCCACCTCGACCTCGTCACGCCGCACGCGGAAGATCTGACGCTCCTCGCTGCCAGGGCGTTCGATGCCCAACAGTACGCTGCTGCCCGGTGCGCCGCGGACGAGATCGGCCAACGTGCCCAGTGGGAGGCGCGCCGTATCCATGCCATCGACACTGGCGATGATGTCGCCGGCGCGCAGTCCGGCACGCTCGGCTGGCGAGCCATCGACGACGGAGACGACCAACGGTGCACTGGCACGTTGGTCCAGCACAACGCCGATGCCGACGATCCGACCCTCAAGGATGTCCCGTTCGACCTTGTACTCAGTCTCGGTGAGGTATTCGGTATGGCCATCGTCGCCCAGCGCATCCACCATGCCACGGATGGCACCGAGGGTGAGGTTCTCGCTGCTGATGGGACCGCTGTCGACGAAGTGCTCCTGGAGGACATCGATGACCTCAGCGATGAGCGCTTGGTCCAGCTCCACGGTATCGTCAGGATCCGTGGCAGCGGCCGCAGAGGGCAGGCCCAACGCGATGGCGAGGGTGACTGCCGCGAGCATCCGGGGCGGGATCGGGCGAACCATGCTGTGCGCATCATCGACCAGGAGGCAGGGACGCGCAATGGTCGAGCGTGACCGCGGTATCGACCGGGCGTGGCCAGCGGCGTGGATCGATCGTGGATAGATCGATCAGGATCCTCGGCTTTCGTGGATAACTCGCTTGCCAGCGCCGTCGCACAGCCCTATGGTAAGCAGGAGCCCGGAGGGGTCATCGAAACGGAGCCGGAGAGGCTGGTCCGCCAGTCACTTGGGAGCCGGGGCGAAGACTCAGCCGGGCTCTTTCATGCCTGTCATGGTTGACGCTCGTAATTCTTGGCGGATGCTCGCCAGCGTGCCATCGTAGGTGGCACAGGGGTGTCCCATCGTGAAGTGACAGCCGCCTCCGGGGCGGTCGGGTCGAACTCGGATGAGGAGACACACCATGATCACCATCACTTGCCCCTGGTGTGAGGAGGATGAACTGCTGGCGCTCGGAGCGCTGACGGCCCAACGGGCGCTGTTCGTCTGCCCTGACTGTGGGACCACCGTCGCGTTGGTGGAAGAGGCTCCGGCACTGCTGGAACCGGCCGCCTAGGCTGGCGCTAGACCAATCGTGGTGACTGTGCCTGAACGTCCGCCTTGAGGCGTTCGTACCCCGGCTTGATGACGCCGTTGATCAGTCGTAACCGTTCGTCGAAGGCCAGGAAGGATGACTTCATCGCGTTCGTCGAAAGCCACTGCATCTCGTCAAGGCTGATGTCGAAGACCCTCATCAGCGTTTCGAACTCGTCGCTCAGGCTGACACCGCTCATGAGCCGGTTGTCAGTGTTGACGGTGACGCGATAGCGTAGCCGTCGCAGCAAGTCGATGGGATGCTGCTCGATGGAGGCAACGGCCCCCGTGTGGACGTTGGACGTGGGACACATCTCTAGGGGCACGCGGTTGTCGCGCACGAACTGCGCCAGGCGCCCCATCCTGACGTCACCGCTGGGACTGACCTCGATGTCATCGACGATACGGACACCGTGGCCGAGCCGCTCGGCCCCACACCATTGGAGCGCCTCCCAGATCGAGGGTAGGCCGAAGGCCTCACCGGCATGGATGGTGATGTGGAAGTTCGCGCGATGGATGAGCTGGAAAGCGTCGAGGTGCCGGCTGGGCGGGAAACCATCCTCCGGCCCGGCGATATCGAAGCCGACGGTGCCACGGTCGCGGTAGCGCACGGAGACCTCGGCGATCTCGACCGATCGCGCGAACTGGCGCATGGCGGTGACGATGGCCCGAACGACGATGGGATCACCAGCCGCCGCCGCCGCACGAGCACCGTGGTCCATGCCATCGAGCCAGGCTTCCATCACCTCATCGAGTGACAGCCCGCCCTGCGTAGAAAGCTCGGGCGCGTAGCGCACTTCGGCATAGACGATGCCGTCGGCGGCCAGATCCTGGGCGCACTCCGACGCGACTCGGGCGATCGCGTCGGGCGTCTGCATCACACCGACGGTGTGAGTGAACCCATCCAGGTACAGCTCGAGCGAGCCGCGATCAGCGCCTGAACGGAACCACGTACGCAGCTCGTCTGGATCGTCGGTGGGAAGGCCGGCGTAACCGGTCTCGCGGGCCAGCTCGATGACGGTCGCAGGGCGGAGGCCGCCGTCGAGGTGATCGTGCAACAGCACCTTGGGAGCGCTGCGGATCGTGTCCTTGGTGACCATGTGGCGATGGTACCGCCGATGCCGTCCAGCTCGTTCGGTGATACTTCATGTCGTGAGCGAGCACAAGGACCCACGGGTGACGTTCCTCGGACACGCCACCATCCTCATCGAGATGGATGGGGTTCGAGTACTGACCGATCCCGTCCTGCGCGCACGTGTCGGGCCGCTGACGCGCCTGTCAGGTCCGCCGAGCAAGGAGCACTGGGCCGACCCCGATATCGTGCTCATCTCCCACTCCCACTGGGATCATCTCGACTACGGCTCGCTCAGGATGCTGGGCACGCCTCTTCGGATCATCGCTCCCGCGGGTCAAGGTGCCGAGCTGCGACGCCGTGGCTTCGACGACGTCGTCGAGGTGCAGCCCGGGGACCGCGTGCCGGTCGGCGACCTCAGCATCGAGACGGTCTATGCCGAGCACAAGGGCTTCGGGCCGCGGGTCGGGGGCACGGACCTGTCGCTCGGTTTCATCATCCATGGTTCGCAGCACCACTATTTCGCTGGCGACACGGCATTTTTCGCGGGCATGGCTGACTTTGACATCGGCCTCGACCTGGCGTTGCTGCCGGTCTGGGGCTGGGGCCCCACGGTGAAGCCAAGCGAGCACCTTGATCCCATGGGAGCCGCCCGGGTGGCCGCCCTGATCAAGCCGCGCATCGCCATCCCCATCCACTGGGGCACGCTCCATCCCGTCGGGTTCGGCTGGATGCGCCCCTCGACACGGATCGACCCGCCCCATCAGTTCGCCCAATTGGTGCGCCGCTTGTCACCAGATACCACGGTGCGCGTGTTGCGCAACGGGTCGTCGCTGGTCATCCCGCCACTTGCCACCGGGCGGACCCCGACGGCGCGAGGCTACTGAGGTCCTGCTCTCCGACCGAGGTCCTGCGCGAAGGCAGCCGCCTGGTCGAGCACGTCATCGAGCACGGGCTTGAGGCTGTGGCCGACCCGTGGATAGGTCACCAGTCGTGCTGAGGGCAGACGCTCACCGATGGCTCGCTCGAGCGACTCCAGATCGGCGAACGGGTCGGATCCGCCCGAGAGGAAGAGCACCGGCACCTCGATCGCGGCCCAGTGTGCGCTGCGAGCGTCCCAGTCGGGGACGCCGGGACGATGAAGCGGGTAGCTGAAGCAGATCAGTCCGGCGCAGGAGCCGGGATCGTCCGCCACGAACAGGCTGGCGACACGCCCACCATAAGACTGGCCGCCGACGATGAGTCGACCGGGCGGCGCGTCGCATCCGGCCACGCGCTCTCGAAACACCGGCACAGCCAGCTCAGCCTTGCGCAAGGGTAGGTCGATCGCGCTCGCATCCACCCCGCGCGCGAGCAAGCCGGCGACATGCGCCCGCATCGAGGTAGCCCTACCCGACGCGCCGTGCGCCACGAGGACGTGCATGGTCAGCTGGTGGATGGGATCCGCGCGGCCCGCCGACGCCTGATCATGCGAGCGAACGCACCCGACCGACGCCTCCTATGCACCATCGGCAGGGCGCCTGGATGGTCGCACCACGAGGACTGGGCACTCGGCATGGCGCACGACGTGGTCGGAGACCGAACCCAGCAACATGCGCTCGGCGCCGCTGCGACCTCGGGTCCCCACCACCACGATGTCCGCATGCTCCGCTTCGGCAGCAGCCGCGATCGAATCCCCGGGGTCGCCCTCCCACACCAGGAATTCGGCCGTCGCACCAGCATCGCGCGCATCCCGAACGACCTTCACCAGCAGCGACTCCCGCTCGCTGCGAGCCTGATCGACCCGCTCATGCGAGCCGCTGCCAGTGAGGCGACGCTTCTCAAGGACATTGACGATCAGCAGGCGCGCCTCGAGGCGACTGGCCAGTTCGACGGCACGCTCGGTCGCCTCACGCGACGCGGCAGTGAGGTCGGTGGCCAGCAGGATCGTTCGGATGGGTGACACGTCCACCCCACACTCAGGTGCGACCGCCACGTGCGCGTAGGGGCGCATGGACCCTTTATGAGGTGACTCTTGCCTGCTCGGTCCAAGCCATCCGCGTGAGGCAGCCCACACTGCCCACGCTCGCGCGACCCGCCTCGCACCCATGCTCGAACACCGACCATCTGGCCAGCAGTCTCGCGCTGCCGCGACGCACACGGGACCATTCGTCATACCGGGCTGGTAGATTGGACTGGATGGATCGCATCGTCACCCCCAACGACGCCGACGAATCGCCGCGCCACGAGTCGTTCGCAGTCGCCACCCCCGAAGCTGAAGCGTGGGCCGCGGCCGCTCAGGAAGCGCGGCGCCGGCTGGAAGCGCTCGATGCCGCGACGGTGGCCATCTCGCAGGAGCTCTCACTCGAGCGCGTGTTGCAGATCATCGTCGACAGCGTGCGACCCCTGGCCGGCGCCCAGTACGCAGCGCTGGGCATCCCCGACGACCACGGTTCCATGGAACGCTTCATCACCAGCGGCGTGAGTGACCGCAGGCGCGAGCAGGTCGGTCGTCATCCTCAGGGGCGCGGCCTGATCGGTCTCAGTCTGACGCAGGGTGAGGCGTTCCGGGTCGACGACATCGCCTCTGACCCGCGCTCGGCCGGCTTCCCCGCTGGCCACCCAGAGATGCATTCCTTCCTGAGCGTGCCCGTCAAGGTCGAAGGTCGCACCATCGGCAACCTGTATCTCACTGACAAGCTCGACGGAGAACCGTTCCACGACGAAGATGAGCGCCTGGTGGAGTCGTTCGCCCGTCACGCCGGGCTCGCCATCCATAACGCGCGGATGCACGAAGAGCTGCGCCAGCTGGCCGTCCTGCAGGAACGCGAACGCATCGCCCAGGATCTCCACGACGGCTCGATCCAATCGCTCTATGCGGTCAGCCTGGCCCTCGAAGATACCGAGGAGTTGATGTCGATCGATCCAGCCCAGGCCATGGATCGCATCGACCATGCCATCGAATCCATCCATGGCACGATCCAGGAGATCCGCGACTTCATCATGGGCCTCGACCCTGACGCCCGGACCGCCGTCGACCTGCTCGCAGGGCTGACCGCCCTGACCATCGAGTTCGAGCGCAGCACCCTCATAGAGGTCGAGTTGTCCAGCGACCCCGAGGTGTCCCTGGACCCTGATGAGACGTTGCAGCTGATCCAGCTCACACGCGAGGCCATGAGCAACATCGCGCGACATGCGCAGGCGTCAAAGGTTACCGTCAACGTAGAAGATCGCCGCGAACGGCTCAGGCTGTCTATCATCGACGACGGACAAGGCTTCGACACCAGTGAAGGACAACGACCTGGTCATCACGGCCTGACCAACATGCATGCGCGTGCGGAGTCGCTTGGCGGCTCGCTCGCGATCGAGAGCCATGACGACGGCACGCGGGTCGTCTTCGAGATGCCGCGTGGTGAACGCGGTGGAGTCAAGGAGTCAGCCATATGACCGACCCGATGGAGTCCCAGGGGATCCCCAGGAGCCCGGGCGCCGCAGACAAGCCTCCGACGGGGCCGACGCTGCGTCTCCTCGTCGTCGATGATCATGAGGTCGTGCGCCAGGGACTCGCGGCGCTGCTGAACCGACGCGAGAGGTTCCAGGTGGTGGCTGAGGCCGGCACGGCCGAAGAAGCCCTTACGGCTGTCGAGCGCTTCGCTCCCGACCTGGTGATCATGGACGTACGCTTGCCCGATGGCTCAGGCATCGAGGCTTGTCGTGATATCCGCGCTGAACACCCCGAGGTGCGCGTTGTGATGTTGACGAGCTACCCCGATGAAGAGGCCGTGCTATCGGCAATCGTGGCTGGCGCCAGCGGCTACCTGCTCAAGCAGGTACGCGCCCGCGACCTTGTCAACGCGCTCGAAGCGGTGGGCCGCGGGGAGTCGCTGCTGGACCCCGCGGTGACCGAGAAAGTCCTGGAGCGGATCCGCCGCATCGCCACCAGTGCGTATACCGATGAGTTCGCACAGCTCACCGCCCAGGAGCAGAAGATCCTGTTGTTGGTTGCCGAGGGCAAGACCAACAAGGAGATCGCAGCCGAGGTGTTCCTCTCGGACAAGACCGTGAAGAACTACGTAAGCTCGATCCTGTCCAAGCTCAACCTGCAACGCCGGGCGCAGGCCGCGGCATACGTGGCCAAGCACAAGCCAGGGTCGAGCTTCTGATTCGGACGGATCTGCCAGGAGGTAGGTCGATAGGACCTGACCGGGGTCATGTCCTATCGATGATGGCTCACGCTCGTGGGGGGATCAGGCGGAGCCATCGCTGCATGAGCACCGGAGGACCGACCAATGGTCATCGGACCCTGTGTGGGGGACCGCGCGCATCTGACCCGGTGTGGGGGACCCCGCGCATCTGATCAGATGTTGCCCGGGGTGGCCGTAGCAAGGTTGGGAGGCGTCTGGACGACACTGCCCGTTGTTCGTGCCACGTGCCCGATGCCCCGCCACGCTCGGATCTTGCCCGAACGGCGGCGCCGCAGGTTCGCTGACTGGCCACATTCGGCCGTGCAACTCGCTAACGCCACCATGCGCGACTTCTGACCAGATGCCGTCCAGCGGAGGGGGCGAAGGCTGCGCTGCCGCCTGTGACTGGTGCGCAGCCTCGGCGGCGAAGTCGACAGCGAGCCTTTCTCCGGGTAGTCCATGCTTCATCCGGAGAAGTGCGCCGGTGGCGCAAGCCCGGGTCAGGTGGCGGGGCGTCCGGGGCACTAGCCCGGGTCAGCTGGCTGGCTGCCCGCTAGAGTCCTTGCTGCCGGCCACGACGTCCGCCACCGACGTTTCCGCGAGGCGGCCCAGGATGGCCTCCTGGGCATCGTAGAACATCTCGTGGACATCGCAGGGATCCTTGCCCTGCCCACAGGGCTTGCCCGAAAGGACGCAGGTCTGACGACGGGCGTCGCCCTCCGCCGCCTCAAGGATGTCAAGCAGGCTGATCCGCTCTGCCGGCTTCGAGAGACGATAGCCGCCGGCGCGACCGAGCCGTGCTTCGACGATGCCGGCACGACTCAGGTCGCCCAGGACCTGCGGCAGGAAGCGGACCGGGATATCCATCTCCGTGGCGATGTGGCGCGCGGGAACGACGTCGGCATCGGCAGCACGCGCCAATGTCAGCACAGCGCGGATGGCGTAGGAGCCCCGATGCGTCAATTCCAACCTCACGGCTCCTAGTTTCGCACGTCTGCCGCCCGTACCGCTGGTCCGAACGGCATGCGTGCCGCATGCCCGTTGCCTCCAAGCGTGCAAGGCGTCTGCCCCGCGCCGTTGGGCCGATCGGCCCAACCGATGGGTGCCATCCGGCCATCGTCAGGCAGGTCCGAGAATGGGGACGATCGTCGTGTTCGCTCGCAGATGGCTCCTTGACCGGCCGTCCGCGATCGAAAGGTGCTCGCCCGCGATGGGGCAACCCATCGGGGGGAGCGGGCGAGCGCCACCTCCATTCGTTGCCCAACGCGGTGTCCTGGTCCTACCGGGACACCGCGATCTCGTGCCCATCTGCGACGGGTGCGTCAGTCGCTTCGGGACATTCGGCCCCAGCCTCGTGACGGATCGGACCTGTGCGCCCGACCGCACTGCGTGGACGATGTCGGGACCGGGCTCGGTTCGGTCGGGTCCCGGATGAGCGCCTGGAGGGACGGCCGGATGAAGAGGATCCTGGTTGCCTACGACGGACACGAAGCCGGACACCGCGCGCTTGACATGGCGGCGCGCCTGGCTATCGCCTTCGACGGCAGCATCGATGTCGTCAGCGTCATTCCAGAACCCTTGGCCAACCGGGATGGTGAGCCCGGCCAACCAGCCGTGGAGCACGCGCGCGAACTGGTCGAGGCCCGCGGTATCCTGCGTCACCATGGACTGGAAGCAGGCCTCATCGAGCCGGCCGGCGACCCTGCCGACACCATCCTTCGGCTCGCGACCGAGCGAGGCTACGACACCATCGTGGTCGGCGGCAGCCGATCGCTGCGTTCCGGTCACACAGCGATGGAGAGTGTGACCGCCCACGTTGCGGCCAACGCCAGGGTGGACGTGGTGGTCGCACGCCGCGCCCACGACACATCCAGGGAGCCGCCTGCCGAGTAACCGACCTCGGCTCGACGGCCAGGGCGTCGCGGCCGTTCGTACCGGCTTGGAGGCCTCGCGCGCTGCGTGCGCACAAACCCGCGGCGCCTGCGCCATCGTCGCCCCAGCCGTATCCTGTGCCGTCAACGACCCAATTCCCCCAGATGGTGGTCCCTGATGAGTGCGAACGACCCCAAGGGCAACTCGAGCGAGAGCATGACCCGCAAGCAGCGTCGCGCGGCCGAACGGACGACACGCAAGTCCGCCGGCGGCGGCTCCACGAGCGCGGCCGGGACCGCGGTCAGCTCCGGACCGTCGATGCTGCTGGTGAGCATCGGCGCGATCCTGATCGGCCTCGTCGCAGTGGTGGCCCTCGTCCTGATCAGCGGCGGTGTCGGAGGTTCGAACGAGACCAGCACCGTGACCAAGCCCGATGTGCCAGCGGCAGCTGCGGAATTTCGCGATGGACGGACGCTGGTCAAGCCCGGTGCGACGCCACCGGTTCGTATCGACGCCTACGAAGATCCCCAGTGCCCCGCGTGTGGCATGTTCACCGAACGCATCGAGCCGCTCCTCATCGCCGAGCACGTCGCGAGCGGCCTCGCTAGCTTCACCTACAACGATTTCGTCTTTCTCGGCGATGAGTCCTGGGACGCCGCCGTCGCGATGCGCGTGGCCGAAGACATGGGGGGCAAGTTCTGGGACTACCAGCAGGCGCTCTTCCACAACCAGGATGGCGAGAATCAGGGCGGCTTCCGGCGTGAGCGTTTGGCCGATATCGCGGAGTTGGTCGGGCTTGACCGAGCGCAGTTTCTCGCAGCGTTGGACAAGCCAGAGTATCGTGACGCGGTCGAGGCCGAACGTGCCGCCGCCGTTGACCTGACCGTCAACAGCACCCCGACTCTCGTCGTCAATGGTGAGTTGATCCGTGGTGTCCCTACGTGGGAAAGCGTTGACGCCATCATCCGCGAGGCCGCGGCCGCGGCGAGCACCTGAACGCAGTCGTCGTGGGCGCGCGCGAGCGACGGGGCCGCTTGGGCGGGCTGATGGTCCTGCTCGCGATCGGAGCCCTGGGCGTGGCGCTGTACCTGGGTATCACCAAGCTCAGCGGCGGCAGCCCGGCGTGTGGCGTGCTCCACGGCTGCGACACCGTCAGCCAAAGCGAGTCCGCCTCGATCGTGGGGATCCCGACCGGCCTGTTCGGAGCGGTGGCCTCGGCGGTCACCCTGGCCGGTTCGTTGCTGTGGTGGCTCCGGCGTGACCGACGTGGCCTGCTGGTGGCGTACCTGGTCGGCCTGGTCAGCCTCCCCTTCCTGGCTTGGCTCACCTATCTTGAGGTCTTCGTCATCAACGCCATCTGCGTCTGGTGCGTGAGCTATGCGGTCCTGGTGACGGCAGGTTGGCTAGCCGCCACCAGCGTGCAGATGCGCCGACCGGGAGCGGCAGCATGAAGCTTCGGCGCGCCATGGCCCTCATCACCGCTGCGGCCGTCCTGCTGCCGACCTCTGTCGCGGCCGGGGACGCCACGGCTGAGCCACTACCGGCAGCCGGGACACCGCTGCAAGCGGGCCGCTACGTGAGTGACGTGGTGGGGCCCAGCATCGACTTCCGTGTCGGCGACGGCTGGCTGGCCGGTCCGTCCGGCGATGGACCCATCTTCACGCTCGAACGAACCGACCCGCCCGGCAACGTGGTGTCAGTGACTCGCTTCGATGGTGAGACGTTCCTCGACTCCTGCGACCCCAGTTCCATGACTCTGGTGGAACCGAGCGTGGCCCGACTGGCGGAGATCATCGCCGGCAACCCCTACCTCAGCCCTGCCCCACCCAGGCCCATCGAGGTAGATGGATATCCGGGCTTGCTGCTCGATATCGGCGTCCCGGCCTACAGCGAGTGCCGGTTGCCCTTCCTGCTCATCTGGGCGGTGCCGATCGGCAGTGGTGGCGAGTTCGTGCAGGTGGCAGACCAGCAATCCCGGTTCGTTATGCTGGACGTCGATGGCGACGTCATCGTCATCGCCATCGAGTCGTTCCCCGGCGTCCCGTTCGGCAGCTTCCTTGAAACGTCGCTAGAGCTGCTCTACTCCATGCGCATCGAGCCCGGCGAATACGTACCGCCCGCCGCCACCCCCAGTCCGCAGCCGAGCTCCAGTCCGCAGCCGAGCTCCAGTCCGCAGCCGAGCTCCATTCCGCAGCCGAGCCGCCGACCCGCCTGACCAGACGCCGTCGTCGATGGTTCGCGGTCATCGTGGCCTAGCACGCCCGCGCCCGATGGCGCGGCGGCACCGTGCAGCAGATGCAACATCTCGACCAATAGACGTCCCACCGTGCTGTTCGCTTGCTCCCAGTGACAAGGAACGTCAGGTCCTTGCGTCTGTTGCAAGGGATCGGCGAGTTCCCGAGCCAGCCGGTCGAGATGTTGCATCTGCTGCAAGCCGCGGCGTCCGAAACCAGCTGTCCGCTGCGGGACGCCTCGACCTAGACCGTGAACGCAAGCGCTGCGCCTCGGCCTAGACCGGGACCGTCCGATCGGCCCACGCGGATGTGACGTTCAGCACTCATGCCCACATGTGCATATGTCGATAGTCAGGTCATGGACCCGCTCCACGAGCTACTTGCGGAGATCTGTCGAACCCTCAGCCACCCGGCACGCATCGCCATCCTCCACCTCCTGGCAGATGAGCCTCGCGAGGTCGGACGCATCGCCGCCGCCATCGGCATCAGCCAGCCCAACGCATCCAAGCATCTCGCCGTGATGCGCTCGGCCGGTCTGGTGGAAGCGGAGCGCGACGGTCGTGGTGCTGTCTACCGCTTGACCGATCCAGACGTCATCGATGCCTGCGACCTGATGGCGCAGGTGATGCGCCATCGGCTGGCCCGACTGGCCGATCTCTCGGCAGCCATCGAACGGACCGGCAACGGCTCGGTTCGCAGCAGATAAGGACGACCGCTCATGGACGACAAGCCGCTAGCCATCGTGCTTTTCAGTGGCACCGACGACAAGCTCAATGCCGCCGCGGTCATGGTCGCTGGCGCCGCAGCGCTTGGCCGGCCTGTGCACATCTTCCTGCAGTACTGGGCGCTGGCCGCATTCCGTACTGACGGCATCAGGGATGATCACGGCCTGGCCGCCGAAGCCGGAGCCGCGGGAAAGGCTGCGGTGGATGCGCTCCGAGCTCAAGGCCAAGCCCCCTGGTACGAGACCTTGGCCATGGCCAAGGAGCTCGGTGGCGTCGAGATCCAGGCCTGTTCGCTCTCCATGGACCTGCTCCGCCTCGATGAGCGGGACCTCGATCCGCTGGTCGATGGGAGCGAGGGTGTCACCGCCTTCTACATCGCCATCGGCGACGCACAGATCCTCTTCATCTAGCGGCCCCACGCGACGCGCCATCCAGCCACCCGATTCCAGCAGAAGGAGTACGCCATGACCGATGCCATCCACACTACCGTTGACGCCAAGGGGCTCTCGTGCCCCATGCCCATCGTCAAGACCGCCCAGGCCGCCAAGAACGTGCCCGCAGGCGAACTGATCGAAGTCCTGGCCACCGACCCCGGCTCGGTCAAGGACTTTGCCGCCTGGACCCGCTCAACCGGCAACGCCATCATCGAGCAGAGCGAAGAGGACGGCGGCGTCTTCCGCTTCGTCATCAAGCGCGCCTAGATAGGCGCCGCACCAGAGAAAGGGAGCACATGACAACGGAATCCGCGGCACCCCCTGTGAGCACCGACGTACCGGCCGAGGCACAGTTGGCCGAGGCCATCGCGACGGCGGCACAGCCGGCGGCCACCGACAGCACGCCTGTCCAGCGCCAGCTGGTCATCATCAACTGGAGTGGCGAATACGACAAGGTCATGCCCATGCTGATCATGGGCAGCGTCGCGGCCGCGAGTGGCTACAAGGCGCAGGTCTTCCTGACGTTCTTGGGCCTGTTGCCGTTCGTCAAGGACGAGAAGCGCATCACCGGTGAGAACTGGATGCAGAAGATGCTCTCCTTCATGCAGCGGCCGGGCATCAGCCATCTCAAGATGTCGCAGATGAACTTCATGGGCATGGGACCGTGGATGATCGGCAAGCTCAGCAAGCAATACAACGTCGCCTCCCCCAAGGAGCTGCTGGAGGCCTGCCAGCTGATGGGCGTCGAGTTCCTGCCCTGCCAGATGACCATGGACATGTTCGGCCTGAAGCGCGAAGACATGATCGATGGGCTCGGCGAGCCGGTCGGTGCGGCCACCGTGCTGGAGCTCATGACCGAGGAGCGCACAGCCTCGCTCTTCATCTGATTCGTTCCGCCCCGCGGCCCCAGACGGCCGGCCGGTGCCCCTCCGGCCGGCCAGCACAGGAGATATCCCTCGATGACCAGCCTCGACCTCGAGACCAGCCCGACCACCACCATCGATGCCCGCGGCAGCTATTGCCCGGGGCCGCTGATGGAGCTCATCCGCGCCATCCGCGAGGGTCAGGTCGGCGATGTCCTCGCCATCATCTCCACTGACAACGGCTCCAAGACGGACATCCCCGCTTGGGTCGCCAAAGCCGGCCACAAGCTCATCGGCGTGTTCCCGCACGAGGGCTATGACGAAATCGCGGTGGAAAAGCTCAAGTAGCGCCAGCGAACCACGACCAGCGATACGCAGGAGCACCGACATGCAGAACGTCCTTGTCCTCGGGGGTGGCGTCGGCGGCACGCTGGTCGCCAACCTCATCAGCCGCAAGATCAAGAAGCAGATCGATGCTGGTGAGGCACGGATCACCGTGGTCGATGAGACTGGCGAGCATGTCTACCAGCCCGGCTTCATGTACATCGCCATGGGCAACGAGGATCCCAAGTCGCTGCGCAAGCCCGAACGGCGACTGCTCGACGATCGCGTCGAGTTGACCATCGGCAAGATCGTGGGCATCGATGAGGCTACCCACACCGTCACCCTGGCCGACGACAGCAGCCTGCAGTACGACTACCTGGTCCTGGCCACGGGCTCACGTATCCTGCCCGAAGCCATCGAGCACTTCGAGGCTGAGGCGCATCACTTCTACAGCGAGAAGGCGGCTCTCGCGCTGCGGGGCGCGCTCGACGCTTTCGGTGGTGGCAAGGTCGTGGTCGGGATCGCCGGTATGCCCTACAAGTGCCCGCC
>JBBSAV010000073.1:0-16052 GCA_038251965.1 Candidatus Limnocylindrales bacterium | reverse complement strand
GCGTTGAGCGACAGCAGGTTCGTCTGGTCCGCTACCTTGTTGATCGTGGTCACGACCATGCCGATGTTTGAGGCCTTCTCGCTGAGCAATGCCCGGCGCGAGTTGATCAGGTTCGAGGCTTCTCCAATCTGGTGCATGGAGCGCTCCATGCGACCGAGGCTGTCCTGGCCGCTCTGAGCCAGTGCGGCCGCGTGACCGGCGACCTCTGACACCGCGTCCACGGTGCGGACCAACTCCTTTGACGTCGCCGAGATGCGCAGGGCATCTTCGACGAGCGACCAACGTCCGACCGCCTCAGGGGGGCCCATGCGGGTCCCGAGCCGCGAGTTCGGTCGTGCCGTTCGCCGGTCGCCGACTCGTCTGGGCCAGCGCAGGGCGCGCAGCGGCGCGAATGTGTCATTGGTGACTTCGCCGGCCCAGACCAGGTCCCAGAGCGAATCGAGCATCTCGCGCTCGCCGGGACGTCGATGACCACCCGAGTCGGCCGCGCTGAACGATGCTGCGAGCAGCTCACGATGGAACGAGGCGCCGCCAGACTTGAGCCGATCGCGGAGGGCCGCGTGCAACCACGAGTCGTTCACCACATCGGAAGGCTCATCAGTCGCGCGCAGCGGCAGCAGCAACCCCAGCCGGTCGGGTCGGTAGAGCGCGATGCGTCCGTCGTCCCTGCCCAGGCTGCCGGCACCCACCCAGACGACCTCACCGGCTGCCCCCAGCTCGTCGAGCATCCGGGGCGTGTATCCCGCGATCCGTGCCGGCAGCACATCGCGCTCCAGCACGCTGGCGGGCAGGGCCAGGCCCTCCAGTTGGTCGATGACCTCGGCAAGTCTGTCAATCCCGCCGGCTCTACCACCGATCCCCTGCCAGGCCGGCAGGAAGCGAGCCAAGGCCGCCGGCTCGACCGGCTCGATCTCGCGGCGCAAGCGTGCCAGCGAGCGCCGGCGGAGGAGCCGCAGGATCTCCGGGTCGCACCACTCGCGCTCCACTCCCCCCGGCCGGAACTCACCGCGCAGCAGGGCGCCGTCGGCCATCAACGCCTCCAGCGCGGATTCCACCACTCCTTGCGGGAGGCCCCATCGGGCGGCCGGGTCGGCGGTATGGAACGGACCGTGGCTGCGGGCCCAGCGCGCCAGCAACGAGCGGAGCGCGTCTGACGTCGGTGCCAGGAATGCCTCGGCCATACCGACCGGCGCCGAGACTCCCACGGCATCCCGGTATCGCCCCACGTCCTCGGCCGCGATCCAGCGCGACTCCCCGGCGATCCGCACGCTCACCGCCCGCCGGTCGGCCACGAGCGCTTCCAGCCAGGCCTCTGCCGCCGCAGACCGTGCCCCGGCATCAAGCCCGCGGACGCGTCCCGCGACCTCATCGGGAGCCAGGTCGCCAAGTCGACGAAGGAGGTCGTGCACCCCGTCCGTCGAGCCCGCGGCTCGCTCCTCGACCAAGGCTTGCAACTCCAGCTCCAGCTCGGCCAAAGCGTCAGCGTCCAGCAGCTCACGCAGCTGCTCCGCCCCCAGCAGCTCCCGCAGCAGGTCGCGGTCAAGCGTCAGCGCCTGCGCTCGGCGATCCAGCAGGGGCGCATCGCCTTCATACATGTAGGTGGCGATGTAGTCGAAGAGCAGCGATGCGGCGAAGGGCGAAGCACGCGAGGTCTCGACGCTGACGACGCGGATCTCTCGACGTTCGATGGCGGCCATGATCCCTCGCAGCGCCGTGAGGTCGAAGACATCGCTCAGCACCTCACGGTACGTCTCGAGGATGATGGGGAAGGAGCCATAGCGGCTGGCGACCGAGAGCAGCTGCGATGCTCGCTGCCGCATCTGCCACAACGGCGTGCGCTGACCAGGCCGACGCCGAGGCAGCAGTAGGGCACGGGCGGCATTCTCCCGGAACCGACTGGAGAAGAGCGCCGAACTGCCGACCGTCTGGGTGACCAACTCGTCGATCTCATCGGCTGCGATCAGCACAGCCTCTTCGGCTGCCGCCGCGATCGATGCCGGATCGCCACTGATCTCGTCTGCTCCATCGGTCGCGGGCAGGCGGACGACGATGCCGTCATCGGACCAGATCGGCTGTACCTCGACACCGAGTCGCTCGCGCAGGCGTCGTTCGATGGCCAGCGCCCAAGGGGCATGCACCCTGGCGCCGAACGGTGTCAGCAGGCACACGCGCCAGTCGCCCAATTCATCGCGGAAGCGCTGCAGCACGATGGTCGTGTCCGTCGGTAGCGCGCCGGTCACCTCGCGCTCCTCGTCGAGGTAGCCCAGCACGTTGGCCGCCGCCATCTCATCGAGGTGGTGCTGATCGCGGAGGCGCTTGAGCGCCTTGGCCCGGCCGCTGCGCCCCGACCCTGCCAGCTCGGAGATCTCCCGCGTGAACGCGCCGAGTGCCCGACCGAGCTCGACCGGCCGGCCGACCCCGTCGCCTTTCCAGAACGGCACCTTGCCCGGTTCACCCGGAGCCGGCGTGACCAGCACCCGGTCGTGCTCGATCGAGTCGATGCGCCAGGCGCTGGCACCGAGCAGCACCACCTCACCCTCGCGCGCCTCGTAGACCATCTCTTCATCGAGCTCACCGACGCGCCGGCCGCCACTCCGCGCGGCACGCGACCGGGTACCAGTTCCGTCTCCGGTGGAGGCGTCGTCCGAGAGGAAGACCGGGAAGAGGCCCCGGTCCGGGATGGTGCCGCCAGACGTCACCGCGACCGTCCGGGCATCCCCGCGCGCCGTCACCGTTCCAGCCACACGGTCCCACACGATGCGCGGTTTCAGGGCAGCGAACTCGTCAGCGGGGTACTGACCCGCCAGCATCCCCAGCGTCGCCTCGAAGCTGTCCCGCCCCAATTCGGCGAAGTTCTCTGCGCGCCGCACCACGTCGAACAACTCCTCGATGGGCCAGGTGCGGTCGATACTCATGGCCACCACCTGCTGCGCCAGCACATCGAGCGGATTGCGTGGCACGACCGTGGGCTCGATGGCGCCCTCTTGCATCAGGCGCGTGACGACCGCGACCTCCAGCAGGTCGCCGCGATACTTGGGGAAGATGACACCCCGCGAGGGCTGGCCGACCTGGTGACCGGCTCGCCCCACCCGTTGCAGCCCCCGAGACACCGAGAGCGGCGATTCCACCTGGATGACCAGGTCGACGGCACCCATGTCGATACCGAGCTCCAGTGACGATGTCGCCACGATGGCCGGCAGCTGCCCCTGCTTGAGCAGCTCCTCGATGATCAGCCGCTGCTCGCGCGCAAGGGACCCGTGGTGCGCACGCGCCAGCTCCTCACCGGCGAGCTCGTTGAGGCTGAGGGCGATCCGTTCCGCCAGCCGGCGGCTATTGGTGAACACGATGGTGCTGTGATGGGCGCGGATGAGTTCGAGGATGCGCGGATAGACCGAGGGCCAGATGCTGGTGCGCGCGACCCCGCTGGTCATGGGACCACCAGGCGATTCCTCAAGCGGGATGGCCTCGCCCAGCCGACCCATGTCCTCCACCGGCACGATGACGCGCAGATCGAGTTCCTTGCCGATACCGGCGTCGACGATCGTGACCGGACGTGGTGGAGCGGCTCCGTCGCCGGCCTGGCCCGGCATTCGGCCGCCGAGATAGGCCGCCACCGCCGACAGTGGTCGCTGCGTCGCCGACAGGCCGATACGCTGCGGCGGCCGCGCCGTCAGCGTCTCCAGCCGCTCCAGCGAGAGCGCCAGGTGTGCCCCACGCTTGGTGCCCGCGAGAGCGTGGATCTCATCCACGATGACCCACTGCACGTTGCGCAATGCCGCCCGTGCTTGCGACGTCAGGATGAGGTACAGCGACTCCGGGGTGGTGACGAGGATGTCCGGCGGCTGCTTGCCGAAGGCCCGGCGTTCCGCCGCCGGCGTGTCTCCCGTGCGCATGCCGACGCGCACGTCCATGGCCGGCAGCTCGAGGCGCTCGGCGGCCAGACGGATGCCAGCCAGCGGAGCCCGCAGGTTGCGGTCGACGTCATGGACGAGCGCCTTCAATGGCGACACGTACAACACGCGCAAACGGGCCTGTGGGTCCGAGGGCGGCTCGTCGGTCAGCAGCCGGTCGAGACACCATAGGAACGCCGCCAGCGTCTTGCCGCTCCCGGTCGGGGCGCAGATGAGCGTGTGGTCTCCAGCGGCGATGGCGGGCCAGCCTTGTGACTGGGCATCAGTCGGCCCTGCGAAGGCACCTCTGAACCAGTCGCGCGTGGGCGGCTCGAATGCGGCCAACAGATCGGGTGGTGCGGACTTGCGCGAACGTGGCACGGGGCCGCATCCTACCATCGGGCCGGTCGATTAGCACATCTGTTCTAGCGTTTCGCGGCATCGCCGCCCGCGCCCCAAGGCTATCCTCGACCGCAGGAGGGAAGGAACCGATGGATACACCACGAACGCCGTTCAAGTACAGCTACTTCCAGCTCACCTTCGGGCAGGAGGAAGCCTATCTGGCGCCTCACGTCACCTACGAGCGGCTCAAGCGCTACGGCTATGACGCTATCGAGATCTGCCCGCCCAAGGGTCGCTACGGCATGGGTGTGTCCATGGAGGACTACCTCGCCACGCACCAGCAGCTGAAGGCCGACTTCGGGCTGGAGGTCTCCAACGTCAACGAGTGCTGGGGTGAGATGTGGGACCCCTACTCTCCCGACTTCAAGACGCTGACGGAGCCCAGGACGGCCGATCTGGCGGTGTCCGAGACCAGGGCGACCATCGACTTCGCGGCCGAGCTCGGCGCCATGTCAGTCACCATCGCCACCGCTATCCACGCCCCCATCACCGCGTCCAACGTGGATGAGGCCACGGCGGTCGCGGTGGACTCGCTTCGACGCATGGGTGAGCACGCCGAGTCGCGCGGCATCAAGCTCGTGTTCGAGGCCACCAACCACCTGGAGATGGGCAAGTTCATCAACACCGCTTCGAACCACAAGCGGATCATCGAGCTCACGGGCCGAGGCGACATCGGCATCCAGCTCGACTTCTTCCACGTCAACCTCGAAGAGCTGGGTCCATACGAGGCCGTGATGGACGCCCAGCCCTATCTCTGGCACGGGCACTTCCGCGATTCCAACTCACTCACGCCGGGCTACGGCAAGACCGACTGGCACGCCATCATGCGGGCACTCATCAAGACCGGCTACCAGGGCTACTGCACCATCGAGAGTGCGCCCATGGTACCCAGCTCCGACCGATCCGCCGAGGACGGCATCGCCTGCCTGAAGCTGGCCGAGCGCGTAGCCGAATACCAGGTCAGCGCGGAGTACCCCAACGGATTCGCCATCCCTGGGTCCGCCTGGTAGGTGAGCCGCCTACTCCTCACGCAGACGTCGATAGGTCGACTCGGAGCGCCGGGCGACCCGCACCACCACCACGGTCCGGGTAGCCTCGTCGATCGCATAGACGATCCGAAGCGGCCCCACGCGGACGCGCCAAAACGCTGAGCCGCCGACCTTGGCCGCACCATAGGGGCGAGGCTCGATACCGAGCGCCAGGATCGGTCCACGTGTCAGAGCGGCATCACCCGGCGGAAGTCGCCTGAGGTCGCGGGCGGCCGCGGGAGTCAACTCGACCGAATACCGTTGCGGATCGCTCACGCGCCCTTCTTGACGTTTCGGTCCCCATAGTGCGCCTCCGCCTCAGCCGCGAGGTGCCGGAAGAAGTCGGCTGCGGCGACCCCACCGTCACGTTCGTACTCGACCAGCGCCATCTCAGCAGAGCGAAGGTCCTCTTCATCTTCCTTGGCTGTCAGCCAGCCCTCGATAGCCTCAGCAAACACGTCACGAACGCTCCGGTCCGAGCGCGCCGCCTCCACCTTCACCGCCCGGTAGAGATCGTCATCGAGGTCGACCGTGATCTTCATCAAGCCAGTATACCAGTATCATTGTTTGCTGGGTCCCGGTCTTAGGACCCGCCTACCAGATGGTGCGGATCTCCTTCCGGCCCAGGGCAAACACGCGGATACGTTGGTCCTTGGTGACCAGCGGGACGTGCTCCTGCATGGCCGTCGCGTAGATCAGCGCGTCTGCGGAGTCACCCTCGAAACCAAGCGCTGGCAAGCGACCTGCGAACATGGCTGCGCTCGGCGACAACTTGGGCACGGACAGTCGCTCGTCGAGGAGCAGGTCGTTCGTCCAAACGAAGGGATCACGGTCGAGCCGGATCCTTTCCTTCGCCTCCAACAGTCCGATCTCCCAGAACGAGACTGGACATATGACGATGGTGTCAGCCTGGTCGATGGTCCGGTGCGCGGCCGCTGATAGGCGCGAGCCATCCGCCTGCCACCAAAGCAGGACATGAGTATCCAGCAGGATCACCGTTCGATGTCCCATTCCTCTCCTGTGGAGTAGTAGTCGTCATCCTGTTCTGCCACGAGGTGTACGGAGCCCTGGGTGCTGCGGACCGGAGCCGCGTCGTCGATGGCCACCAGTCGAGCGACCGGGCGCCCGCGCTTGGTGATGATGACCGGGACGTGGTCGATGGCGACCCGATCGATCAAGGAGAGGCACTGGGCCTTGAAGGTGCTCGCCATCACCACCCGTTCTTCGCTCATCGACACTCCTGACCAGTAACCATGGTCAGGTGACTATATCAGGCGTCGACGGCGTCGAGTGGTCGCGGTCATGCCCGCCAGAGGCCGGGCCAGGCCTCGGAGTGGTCGTGCGCCCGGGATCCCACTCGCGCCCGGAATCCTACTCGCGCCCGGGATCCTACTCGCGCCTGGATCCTACTCGCGCCTGGATCCTACTCGGACTTGCCTGGTACTCACGTAAGTCACGTCCAGCCCGGCATCCTCGTCCCTCCGTTGACTCGGGCGCAAATCTCGCGTGCGTCGTGCCCAGAACACGACTGGCACGCAAATCCCTGACCCGGTAGGCCGTGGGCTGGGAAGTTATGTGCCTGCCACTCAAACGGGAGGCCCGAGGCCCGGGGTGCCCGGTGTGCCTGCCACTCAAACGGGAGGAACGGGGTGCCCGAGCGACCGACAGGGAGCCGAGGAGGCGACTGCCCAAGGGTCGAGGAAGTAGATCCTGCGGCCCTCCTTACGCACGCACCCCACACCCACCGTGCCCCGATGGCGTCGACCCGCACACGGACGACCCCATATCGTCGATAATCGATGATTGAAGGGCACAGCGCCCCCCTCGCCCGCCGGGATCGCAGGCACGCCACAGGAGGAACCAGCATGGGTCAGCTGGACAGGTTCAAGCTCGATGGTCAGATCGCTCTCATCGGCGGCGGCGGCGGAGCCATCGGTGGAGCCATGGCCGTCGCCCTCGCGGAGGCTGGCGCCAAGGTGGCGGTGACCGACATCGCACAGGAGGCGGTCGATGCCACCAAGGGCAAGATCGAGGCGGCCGGTGGCGAGTGCCTGGCCATCGCCGGTGATATGACCAAGCGTGACGACGCCGACCGCGTCGTCAGCGAGGTCGTCGAGCACTACGGCAAGCTCGACATCATGGTCAACGCCATCGGTGGCGGCGCCGGCAAGGTCCTCTTTGACGCCCAGGACTATCCCGACGATGCCTGGGACTGGATCTACGACATCAACGTGCGCTGCACGCTGATCCCGACACAGGCCGCGGTGAAGGCCATGATCAAGGCCGGCAACGGCGGCAAGGTCCTCAACATCAGCTCCGTGCGCGCGCTCCTCGGCATCAACGCCGGCTACTCGGCCTATGTGGCCGCCAAGGGTGCCATCAGCTCACTGACACGTCAGTGGGCGACCGAATGGGCCAAGCATGGCATCAACGTGAACGCCATCCTGCCGACCTTCGTGGACACCCCACAGGTGGCCATGCTGCTCGACGACCCGGAGTTCAAGAAGAACGTCGTGGCACGCATCCCGCTGGCACGCGTAGGTGGCACGGACGACCTCGTCGGTGCGGCCATCTTCCTCGTGTCGGATGCCTCATCGTTCATCACCGGGCAGATCCTCGGCATCGATGGCGGCCTGACCGCGACTCAGTAGCACCAAGCCACCAAGCACCAGCCACCAGCACCACGCACCCAGCAAGCCCAAGCGCCCGCAGCGCACACCCGAGGGAGGAGCCCAACCATCGTGGAACCAGCCATGGAGCAGGTCACTGCCAACGTCTACTCGAACACCAGGATCCGTGGCTGCAATCCCAGCTACGTGGTCACGACCGATGGCGTAGTCGTGATCGACACGCCGCAGCTGCCGACCAAGGCCGTGGCCATGCGCGAAGAGGCCGAGTCACACGGCCCCATCCGCTACGTCATCAACACCGAGCACCACGTCGACCACATCTTCGGCAACTACTACTTCAAGCCGGTGCCGGTCATCCACCACCAGGGCGTGGCCGACAACTTCATGGTCGTGGCGCCCATCCTGGATCCCTTCGCCTACGCCGCGGAGGCCATCCCGACCGATGACCCCGAGGGTGCGGCCATCTTCCCCGACCGCGACGAGTACTACCGCGAGCCCAACGACGGCGCCATCGTCTTCACTGGGAACCTGAAGCTGCGGGTGGGCGACACCCACTTCGACCTGGTCCACGTCGCCGGCCACACACCCGGCCAGATCTTCGTCCACGTGCGGGAGGAGGGCGTCGTCTTCACCGGTGACACCATCTTCAACGAGTGCCAGACGTGGTTGATGACCTCCGATGTCGATGGCTGGCTGGCCGCGCTGGAGACCATCCGTGCCCTCGACTTCGACCACCTCGTACCGGGGCACGGTCCCCTCACCGACCGCTCGTCGCTCGACGACCAGCGGGCCATGTTGCTCGAATGGAGGACCGGTGTGGCCGTGGCCGTGGCTGAAGGCCTCTCCCGCGAGGAGACCCAAGAGCGCGTCAACTTCAAGGAGCGCTTCCCTGTCGACGTCGGTCAGGAATACATGATGGACTACATCATGTCCAATAACGCCGGCGCCCTCTGGGACCAGATGGTAGACACGAAGGACTGACGACCGACTTCTTTCCGTCGAGGCTCCTGCGCGAGCCTGACCCCGCCGCCTGACGCCCCGCCGGACCTCCGGTGGGGCGTCGAGGTGCTCCGAGAGCGCGTCCGGCTCCTGCCAGTCAGGAGAGCAGCCACCAGCCCCGCCCGCGATACTTGGACCCATGACGCCATCCGAGTTCGCCGCCAAGTGGAAGGGCGTGACGACCTCCGAGCGTGCCTCCGCGCAGTCGCATTTCATCGACCTCTGCGGGATGCTGCACGTCGGTGCCCCGACCGACCTGGATCCCAGCGGCGAGTGGTACGCCTTCGAGAAGGGCGCCGAGAAGCTCGGCGGCGGCGATGGCTTCGCGGATGTCTGGAAGCGTGGCCACTTCGCCTGGGAGTACAAGGGCAAGCGCAAGGACCTGCGGGCGGCCTACCGACAGCTCAACGAGTACCGCGAGGCGCTGGAGAACCCGCCCCTGCTCGTGGTCAGCGACATGCACGTGTTCGAGGTCCACACCAACTTCACCGGCACCGTGTCCGAGGTCCATCGCTTCACGCTCGACGACCTGGCCACGAGTCCCACCGAGCCGCTACGCGTCCTGCGAGCCCTGATGAGCGACCCCGATGCGCTTCGGCCGCAGCGCACACGGGAGGATCTGACCGAGGAGGCCGCCGAGCAGTTCGCCCGCATCGCCGTAGCCCTTCGCGATCGCGGCCACGAGGCCCAGGCCGTCGCCCACTTCCTCGACAAGCTCCTCTTCTGCCTCTTCGCCGAGGATGCCGGACTCATCCCCAAGGGCCTCTTCAGTCGGCTCATCGACGCGACACGGACGGACGCCGCGGTCTTCATGGTCCAGCTCCGGGAGCTGTTCCGGCTGATGAGCTCGCAGGGCGGCGGCTGGTTCGGCACGGAGCGGGTCGAGTGGTTCAACGGCAACCTCTTCGATGGCTCCGAGGTCATCCCGATGGAGACGCGAGAGATCAACGTGCTCAGCGAGGTCTCCAAGCTCGACTGGTCCGAGGTGGAGCCGGCCATCTTCGGCACGCTCTTCGAGCGCGGTCTCGACCCGGATCGCCGCACCCAGCTCGGTGCCCACTACACCGACCGTGACTCCATCGAACGCCTCGTCGAACCCGTGCTGATGGCGCCACTCCGACGCGAGCTCCAGCAGACCAAGTCCGACATCGCCACCCTCATGGGCGACAACCCGACAGTCAGCGCCCTGACGCCCGCGAAACGCAAGGCGGTGGGCGCGCGGTTCGATGCCTTCCTCGATCGTGTCCGGTCGGTGACCGTCCTGGACCCCGCCTGTGGCTCGGGCAACTTCCTCTACATCTGCCTCCAGTCCCTCAAGGACCTCGAGCGTGAGGCGCTGCTGTGGGGATCGCTCACGATGCACCTGCCCATCCAGGCCCCGGAGGTCGGCCCGCACCAGCTCCGTGGCATCGAGATCAACCCCTACGCGGCCGAACTCACGCGCGTCACCATCTGGATCGGCGAGATCCAATGGATGCTGCACAACGGCTACGGCTACGCCCGCGACCCGATACTCAAGTCACTCGACAACATCGAGACGCGCGATGCGCTCATCGACTGGTCCGATCCTGCCGATCCAAGGGAGGCCGACTGGCCCGATGCCGAAGTGATCATCGGCAACCCACCCTTCCTCGGCGCCAAGCTGTTACGGCGCAGTCTGGGCGGCGCCTACGTGGGCGAGCTCTTTCGGTTGTACGGCAAGCGCCTACCTGGAATGTCCGACTTCGTGACCTACTGGCATGAGAAGGCTAGGACGATGGTGGAGGCAGGGCGGGTTCGGCGAGTCGGTCTTCTGGCTACACAGGGGATCCGCCGCGGGCGCGGGAGCGAGGTTCTCACTCGGATCAAAGAGAGCGGCGACATATTCCTCGCTTGGTCTGATGAGCCGTGGGTACTCGATGGCGCAGCGGTGCACGTGAGTTTCATCGGCTTCGATGACGGATCCGAGGGTGAACGCTGGCTCAACGGGGTCCGAGTGGCCTCGATCAACCCCAATCTCACGACTGGCGTGGACCTCGGGACCGCGATGCGCCTGGAAGGCAACCGAGGGACCGCCTTCATCGCTGACGTCAAGGGCGGTCCGTTCGAGATTCCCGAGGACACGGCCAAGCGGATGCTGGCCGCTCACAACCCTGATGGGCGGCCCAATAGCGAGGTCGTGCGGCCTTGGGCCAACGGGCTGGATATCACTCGCCGGCCCAGGAACATGTGGATCATCGACTTCGGGCTCGAGATGAGTGAGGAAGAAGCCGCCCTTTACGAGATGCCGTATGAGCACGCCCGCCGTCATGTCTTGCCAATGAGATCCGCAGCGCTCACGACCACGAAGGAATGGTGGCGACACGAGCGCCCTGGCCACTCGATGCGCCGAGCGCTTGCTGGTCTCGAGCGATACGTCGCCACGCCCGCATTGGCGAAGCACCGCCTGTTCGTGTGGCTCCCACGTATCGTGCTGGCTGACCACCAACTCGTCGTGTTCGCTCGCGACGATGACTACACGTTCGGCGTTCTTCATTCGCGCGTCCATGAGCTCTGGGCGCGTGGCATGGGAACGCAGCTGCGTGAAGTCGAATCCGGGTTCCGATACACGCCGACCACGACGTTCGAGACGTTCCCATTCCCGCCGCCCACCGAGTCCCAGCGCGAGGCTGTCGCCGCGGCGGCCCGGAGCCTGGATGAGCTGCGACGCGGCTGGCTCGATCCTCCCGGTGCCGGCGAGGCGGAACTCAAGGAGCGCGCGCTCACGAAGCTGTACAACCAGCGACCTGCCTGGCTGCATGACATCCACGAGCGGTTGGACGCGGCGGTGTTGGGCGCCTACGGCTGGCCCCCGGACATCGATGACGGGAATCTACTATCGCGCCTGTTGGCCCTCAACCTCGAGCGCGCCGCCAGGGTGTAGCGCTTCGTCGAGCCCCGACCCCGCGCATGCCAGCGCGGTCGGTTCTATGCGCGCCAGTTGGGTTGGCCGGTGGTGGCCAACACAGAACCCCACAGATCGCCGTCGGGCGACATGCGCCGCACCTCCGATACGGCCGTGGCGATGGGTACCAGGATGGTGGCCTGGTTCCAGGATCCGATCATGACGTCGGTCTTGCCGGCCATCGCCGCGTGCACGGCGTTGCGCGCGAGCCGGTCGGTCAGGAAACGGTCGGTGGCATTGGGTGGCACGCTGCGGATGGTGTAGCTGGGGTCGAAGTACTTGACCGATACCTCGGTCTGGCGCTCGCGGAAGTAGGCCATGATGCGGTCGCGCAGCAGCAGACCGACATCGCGGTAGCGGACATTGCCGGACACATCCAGCACGGCGTCACCAGCCTCGAAGAGATGCTGCCCAGCGCCCTCGGCCACGACGATGACGGCATGATCGCGCGCCGCCATCCGCGCCTCCAGGGCCTGCAGGAAACCACCTTCGCCATCCAGCGGGAACGGCACCTCCGGCACCAGCACGAAGTTGGCCTCCTGGATGGCGACCGCCGCACCGGCCGCGATGAACCCCGCATCACGACCCATGAGCTTGACGAGGCCGATGCCACCGGCGTGGCTCTTGGCCTCCACGTGCGCGCTGCGGAGCACCCTGGTGGCCTCCTCGAGCGCAGTGGCGTAGCCGAAACTCATGTAGACGTAGGGCACGTCGTTGTCGATGGTCTTGGGGATGCCCACGATCGATCGTCTCTCCCCGCGTGTCCGCACCTCCTCGGCGATGGCGTGGGCGCCACGCTGGGTACCGTCCCCGCCGATGCAGACGAGGATATCGATGTCATGGGCCTCGAGGTAGTCGGCTATGTCCGCTGCCTTGCGCCCACCGCGCGACGTGCCCAGGACGGTGCCGCCCATGTCGTTGATGTCGTCCACGAAGTCATGGCTGAGCACGATGGGCTCCAGGCCCTCCGCCGGATCCAGGCCGCGGTAGCCGTTGCGGATTCCCAGTACCCGCTTCACGCCGTAGTTGTGCTCCAGTTCCAGGAAGGCGGATCTGATCGTGTTGTTCAGCCCCGGCGCCAAGCCGCCACAGGTCACGAAGGCCACGGTCGTTTCCGCTGGATCGAAGAAGAGGCGTTCGCGCGGGCCAGCCTTCTCGAAGGTCAGGTCCTTGCCGGCGATGTCCTCGACGCCCTCACGCGCCTCATAGCGCACCCGCAGCCGCGGGTCGGGGAAGCTCCGCCCCTTCGCCACCATGGGCGATTCGAAGCTGGGCGGCCCGAGCGCCGGGACTTCGAGATCGGACTGGGCAGGAGGCGGTGGGTCGGCGGCGTTTGACATCACGACTTGAGCGTAGCGCCAGCGCTTCCTATGCGCGGCCCGCCGCGACCTCTTCCTCACGCGTCTTGCCCGCGAGTCGGATGAGGTCCTCGTGCAACTCGAACCAGACCCCGTGGTAGCTATCGACACGCGGGGAGGCGATGTAGAGCCGGTCACCGCCGGCTGCCGCGGCCGCGGCAGCATCGAGCCGCCTGGCATACGCCGCCAAACGCGGCAGCTTCTCGATGAGCGGGTCGATCCAGGCGCCGGCATCGAGGTGCAGCTCCGTCAACTGCGCGAGCACACCGGCATCGTAGGCTGCGTCGGCGTGGTCGTTCAGCACCTGCGCACCATCGACCTCCTTCATCTGCCAGGCTGTCACGATCGTCTTCATGCGGCCGTCGAGCACGAGGAACGCATCGAGGGCCATCGCGGCCGCGTCGGCCCCCCAGATCTCACGGTCGGCAGCGAGCATCTCCGCACCGAGGGCCTTGCCATCGTCAGTGAGGCTGAACATGCCGCCCGAGTCCTTGGCGATGCCATCCGCGGCGAGACGGTCGAGCAGCTGCTGCGTGTCCTCACTCGACACGCCGAGGGCGGGCGCCAGCAGGTCGGCGGTGACATAGCCCTTGATCGAGAGCGAACGGATGACGTCGTCGGGCATGACCTCGTCACCAGCGGGGACGCGCGGAGTGGCCATCGCAGCACCCTCCTCTACTGCTGTGATCTCGATGCCGAGTTCATGGGCCCAGGCCAGCAGTGTCGCAGCTGCCGGGACCACCGTGGTCAGCGACTGCACGGCGCCGCCGAAGATCTCACCCGAGCTGCCATCGATGCTCAGCACATCGCCCTCGTGGTAGAGCTGCTCCCCGATGGCGACCGCGCCTTCGCCTACCACGACGCCGACCGCGCCCACGACCGCCGGGATGTCCCAGCCCCGTGCCACCACGGCGGCATGCGAAGCGAGCCCGCCGCTCGACGTCAGGATGCCGACCGACTTGGCCATGCCGTGGACGTCGTCGGGCGAGGTCTCCGAACGCACCAGCAGCACGTCGATCCCGGAGGCCGCCATCTCCACCGCCTTCTCCGGCGTCGTCGCGATCGCGCCGCAAGCCAACCCCGGTGATGCCGCCAGCCCCCGGGCGATGACTTCGACATCGCCGCTCAGTTCGGCCGGCATGACGGGCGGGTCGACGAGCAGATGGCGCACGCGCTCGACCGCTTCTGGTCGCGAGAGCGGGAACGACGCGTCTTGCGCCATCTCCACCGCTGCCCGGCAGGCGGCCTGAGCGGTCCGCTTCCCCACTCGGTTTTGCAGCATCCACAGGCGGCCCTGCTCGATGGTGAACTCGATGTCGCAAATGTCCCGGTTGTGCTGCTCCAGGCGGTCGGCATAGGAGCGTAGCTCCGTGGCCACTTGCGGCATGCGCTCGTCGAGCACGGAGATCGGTTCGGTGGCGTGGGTACCGGCTACCACATCCTCGCCCTGGGCCCCGAAGAGCACGTCCCCGTACAGGAGGTTCTCCCCGGTTGCGGGGTTGCGCGTGAAGAGGACGCCGGTGGCCGAATCGGCCCCACGATTGCCGAAGACCATGGCCTGTACCACGACCGCGGTCCCCAGGTCTTCGGGGATCGACTCCTTGGCTCGATAGCTGCGTGCCCGATCGCTATCCCAACTGCGGAAGACGGCCTCCACCGCTGCCCGCAGCTGGAGCCATGGGTCGGCTGGTGTCTCCGTGACTCCCACGATCTCGCGATACATGGTCTCGAGGCGGTCACGGCAGGCCTTCGCGAAGTCAGCGTCACCGGAGACCCGTGCCAGGCCCGAAGTCGTCTCATCGTTGAGCCCCAGATTCAGGATGGTGTCGAGCATGCCCGGCATCGACACCGGCGCGCCGCTTCGGACGCTGACCAGCAAAGGATCGCTCGCCTCGCCGAAACGGCGGCCCGTCTGTTCCTCGACGCGTGCCATCTGGGTGCGCAGCTCATCGTCCAGCCCATCGGGCCAGCCGCCCTGCGCATAAGCCTTGCAGGCATCAGTGCTGATGACGAAGCCTGGTGGCACCGGCAATCCCAGCTCGTTGGCCATGACCGCGAGGTTGGCGCCCTTGCCCCCGAGGAGCGCGCAGAGCTCATCGGCTGAACGGTCAGGTGGACGATCGAATGCGAACGACCAAGTCATGGCTTCCTCGTGTTCCCCCGCTATGGCTTGAGGGTGATCTTGATCGCCCCGCTGGAGCGATCCCGGAAGGTCGTGAGCGCCTGCCCGAAGTCGGCCAGTGCGAACTCGTGCGTCATGATGTCCCGCAGCCGGATGCGACCGTCGACGATGAGTGGCAGGACCCGCAGCATCTCACCGACCGAGGCGCGCGAACCGGCGATCTCCAGCTCGTACAGCACCAGGTCGCGCATGCTGATCTGGACACCCTCCTTGGGGATGCCGACGGCGGCGATACGGCCGCCCTTGCGCAACATCGCCAGCGCCCAGGTCAGCGTCAGCGGGGTTCCGGCAGCCTCGATGACGGCATCCGCGCCCAGACCGCCGGTCATGGCGCGTACGGCATCGACCGGGTCGGTCGCGTTGCTATCGATGCCCTCGAAGCCCATCTCCAGCGCTTTCCCGAATCGGGGACCCCGCCCCACCACCATGACGCGACCGGCGCCCAGGGCCAGCGCGGCGTCGGCGCTCAAGAGCCCCACCGGGCCAGCACCCATCACCACCACGTTGTCGCCCGGCTCGATGTGGGCACGGTTGGCCACATGCAGGGCGATCGAGGCGGGGTCGATGACGGCACCCTCTTCGTAGCTGACCGACTCGGGCAGCGGGAAGATGCACTTGACACCGTGGACGACGTACTCGG
>JBBSAV010000072.1:0-16130 GCA_038251965.1 Candidatus Limnocylindrales bacterium | reverse complement strand
TGGGGCGGGTGAGACGACGGAGCATCGGTCGTCCTACCCACCGGGTGCATGGGACGACAACTCCGTGGGCTGCTGCGGTCCCCGGCTCCGCTCACTCACCCATGGGGCGGGTGAGACAACGGAGCATCGGTCGTCCTACCCACCGGGTGCATGGGACGACAGCTCCGTGGGCTGCTGCGGTACCCGGCTCCGCTCACTCACCCATGGGGCGGGTCGCAGGTGAAACCTTGGCACCAGGGTGCGCTGGAACACCTTGGCACTGGGTGCGCTGGATTTCCGAGTCGGGCTCCCGCGGCGACCCTGAGTCGCCGAACTGCCTCACGGCAGCCTGGGTTCGACCCGCGCGGCGCCAGCCTCGATGACGCCGGCCCGCGTCCGACCCGCACAGCGCCGGCCCGCGTCCGACCCGCATGACGCCGGCCCGCGTTCGACCCGCACAGCGCCGGCCCGCGTTCGGGTGTGGCCAGCTTGACCCCCAGGCACATAACCGACGAGCACACGCCGCGGCGGGTTCAGGATTTGCGTGAGAGTCCTGGTCCTGGCCCCATGTGCGCGTGGTTTGCGTACGAGGCAACGGAGAGCCGAAGAACGCAGGCGGAGCGTCACTTACGTGAGTGCCAGGCAAATGTCGGCGGAGCCGGGCGTTCCCATCGGCCCGGTAGACCGAGCCACGGCTCGATCGACCGCATCGAGGCCCCAGGGCACGATGAGTCTGGACGCGGCCCCTCGGGAGCGTGCGAGGCATCGGGTGAAGTTGTCTTGACCTTTGACCACAAGACGCGCGGATGCCGATAGGGTTCGAACATCGTGCACCTCCGACGAGATACCGAACGCGGCATGACCGCGATGCTGGCGATCAGCGGCATCTTCATCCTGGCCGCCTGTTCGGGTGTGGCCGGTGAGGAGCTGGCCGTCGTTCCTGAGGCCGACCGCACGGTCGGGGGTGCGGCGAACAACGTGCGAGCCACGCCGGCGCCACCGGCCACGCCGGCGCCACGAGCCACGCCAACGCCACGTCCCACGCCCGACCCAAGTGAGGCCGCCGCCGCGAGCGCGGCAACCGCGGCCACCAAAGCGCCCAAGCGCACCAAGCCCAAGGTCAAGACCGTCAAGCTGCAGCCGCGACCCAAGGCCGGTCCCTTCGCGAAGGACCTGTACCGCGATGGTGACTTCATGCACCAGGCAGACAAGAACTCCTGCGTCGCCGGCTCGACCCAGACGATGATGAACATCATCGACACGGGCAAGCCCAACCGCTCGAACGCGTTCCAGAAGCGGCTCTACCAGCGTGGCCGCGCGCTGTCCCCCGACAAGCGCAAGCTCGGTCCCATCGGCATCGACCTGCTCGGCTGGGCGGAGTTGCTCAACCGTGACGGCTACGGACCGTACGTGGTCGATGGCGCGAAGACCCGGAAAGGCGCCATCCGCAAGGCCGCCAAGGCCCTGCGACTGACCGACAGGCCTGTCGGCCTGGTCACCTGGCACGGGGCGCACTCATGGGTGATGTCCGGCTTCACCGCCACCGCGGACCCGGGGTTCAGCAACGATTACCAGGTCAGGAAGGTCTACGTGGAAGACACGTGGTACCCATACGTCAGCACCATCTGGGGCGCCTCGCGGCCACCGGATGCGCTGGTGCCGGTGGCGGCGCTCGCTGAGGACTACCTCCCGTATCGCCGCCCGCGCGCTCGCTACCCGAACCGGGACGGCAAGTTCATGCTCATCCTGCCGCAGTTGCCACCCCACACCGTGGCTCGATAGGCTGGTCGGCCGCGCCCCTGGTGCGACCCCTACCGCAACACGCTGGGCAGCGCCTTCTCTTCTGGACTGGCCTCCTCCGCCACGGAGGCACCGCCGGCATCGAGCTCCCGGGCGCGGGCGATCCACTCGTGGATGACCCGGTTGACCTCCGGCGCGCCCACGAGGTCGATGGGCTGCTCCTCGCTGGCGAAGGCGCTCGGGTACAGCACGAAGGCCTTGGTCTGCATGCCACCGAGTCCGCCGTGGGCACCGACCTGGTGTTCGAAGGGCGCGATCTCATCGGTCGACGGGTCGTACATGCTGATGATGAAGATGTCACCGATGTGCTGGTAGCTGTCGAGCTCCTTCAGATTGGCGGGCGCATGGGGCCCGAAGGGCGCGAGCGGGTCGTCACCCTCGATCTCGCCCGTCTCGAGGTTATGGACACCGCCCTGGCCGATGGCCAGCGGTCCGTGCTCCTCGGAGCGGACCATCACGAAGCCGATGCCCTCATGGCGGATGAGACCGGGCAAAAGGTCAGGGTGCATCCTGGCGATGCCCTCGAGGCTGACGCGTTCGGGGACACCGGTGAAGTAGATGTTGGCGAGGTTGCCCGACGCCGCGACCACCAGGTCGGGGATCGCATCCATGGTCTCCGCGCCTGGATCGGCCTTCCTCTCGCCATGCCCGTTGACGTGGACGACGCCGTCGGTGGTGTCGCTGCGCAGCGCACGGCTGACGATCTTCCCGGTCGTGCCTGGCGTACGGCTCGCCTCGGTGAGGAAGGTGTTGACGGGCCCCCAGCCCTCGACGTCGTTGCTGGCATCGAGACTGGTGACCTTGCCTTCCATGAGGCCCCGGATGAGCTCCTCCAGGCTGATTCCGTAGCGGTCCTCGAATGGGGCGCCTTGGGTCTGGCCGTGGTCGGACAAGAGGATGAAGTGGTACGTCCGGGGCGCATCCTCGGCGGCCCTGGCGAGGCTGCGTACCATGCGGTCGACGCGGTCGAGCTGTTCCATCGATTCGGGTCGCTCTGGCCCGGCATGGTGGGCGACCTCGTCATAGCCCAGATAGTCGGCGTACACGATGGGTGTGCCGCGTCCCATCTCGCCGATGATCAGGTCCACCACCATGTCGCGCATGATGGTGGTGGTCGAGGCCTTCAGGAAGGGGAACGGCATACGCCGACTGATGCGCGGCTTGACGCCCCTGACGCGCTGGCGGCGCGCCTGGAAATACTCGCTCACGACGCAGCCGATGAACTGCGCGACGCCGCGCGTGAGGTTGTAGGGGTTGACCAGGAACAGGCTGAACGAGCTCATCTGCAGGCCCTGCCCCGTGTCGGCCAATTGGCTGTTGGTGGCGATGGCCCGGGTCGCCCCACCTGAGACGAGGTTGCTGATGGACGCCCCACCGTTGCACAGCAGATCACGCTCGTTGGATGCTCGTCGTTCGATCTCGAACGCGTCCGCGGGGTGGTTGGACACCATCAGGTAGTTGCGGTCCTTCTCCCACCAGCGGAAGGCGGGGATGCCGGGCTGTACACCATGCAGGATGCCGACCTGGCCGGCGCTGGTCATCGAGGGCGCCAATGCTTCGTACTTGCCCAGCCGATGCGAACCGTCATGCAGCCAGTCGTTGACGAAGGGCATGTAGCCGGTGCGCAGCGCGTTGCGCAGGATGGGCTCACTGAGGCCGTCGACCTGCAGGATGACGAAGCCGGGCCCAGGGCGATCATCGACGTCGCCCCAGACGCGTGCCATGCGCTTCATCGAGTGCCGGAAGAACGATTCGTCCTCGTCGAGACCGATGACGGCGACGAGGACGGTGTTGATGGCAGCGATGAGGACGGACGCCAGGAATGCCACCAGGAAGCCGTCGATCTTGACACCCGGCACCAGCCAGCTCGCCGCCAACAGCGTCACGCCCATGAACAGGATCGTCAGCACTGCGGTGATGACGAGGCTGTTGATGCCGAAGGCGACGAACACGACCGGTCGCAGCGCGAAGGTGAGGAGGCCTGAGATGATGGTCACGCCGAGGGCGGCGCCGACCGCCTCCCAGATGTTGCCCTCGAAGCGGATGCCGTTCATAAGCTCGCCCACCAGCAGCAGGGCGATGGTGTTGACGACCGTCAGGACCAGGGCGCGCGTGGCGAGGTGACGGCGACCCCGTGGCCAGTTGACGGCAGTGTCGTACTCGTCCTTCCAGACGGCCGCCACGCGATGCATGAGCGCCGGCTTCTGAGGCTTGGTCCCGAGCCGTGTCTCGAACGCGGACCTGGGTCGTGTGGCAGAGCTACGGCTGGTGCCGCTCAGACTGGGATCGACCGTCATGCGGAGCAGTATGAAGGGCGGCAGCGTGCGTTCGTCATGGGCTGCGGTAGCCGACGCTACGCTTACCGCCGCCTATGGACCTGCTTTCCAACCTCTTTGCCGCGCTCACCGAGCTCATCGACACGCTATCGGCGCTGGTCACCGATTCGCCGCTGACGTACCTCGTCATCATGGCGCTGTCGGCGCTCGATGTCCTGGTGCCCATCCTGCCGGCCGAAGCCACCGTCACGGCGGCTTCCGTGCTGGCCGGCCAGGGCAAGCTGAACGTGGTCTGGATCATGCTCGCGGCGGGAGTCGGCGCGTTCATCGGTGACAACGTGGCCTACTGGATCGGACGCGCCGCGGGGCGGCCGCTGGTCGAGAAGTTCCTGCGCGGCAATACCGAGCAACTCGATACGGTCCAGGAGCAGTTCGACCGACGGGGCGGCACGTTCATCATCATCGGCCGCTTCATCCCCGGAGGCCGCACCGCGGTCGCCATCGGCGCGGGCGTGCTCCGCTTCAGTTGGTCGCAGTTCCTGGTCTATGACGCTGTGGCCGCGGTCATCTGGGCCTTCCAGGCCGCCATTCCCGGATTCATCGGCGGGTCGCTCATCCAGGATCGGCCGTGGCTAGCGATGATCTTTGGCTTCGTCCTCTCGGCGCTGCTCGCGACAGGCATCGCGCTGCTGCAGCGCCGGCGCGATGGGCAGCGCCGGCGCGATGGGCAGCGCTCCAGCGAGACTCCGCTGCAGCCGGCAGTGCTGGGCATCGGGGGCGTGGACGCCAAGATCAGTCACGTGGTCGAGGCCGCCTACGCTGGCCTGGAGGCGGCGCCCGACGCCGACGCCGGCCCCAACCCCAACCCCGGCCCCGGCGCCGAGGCAGCACCTCGCTCAGCCGGAACGGGGTCGGATCTCGCCACCATCGGGTGGCGGACGCGGAGGGGCCGACGCCAGACCGCTGCTGACGATGGCGATGCCGATCCCCAGCCAGGCGAACGCGGAGGCCCACAGCAGGCTGTAGTCGCCGATGTAGAGGATGTCTCCCACGCGAGCTCCGATGGCTTGGCCCGCGAGGGCGCCCAACACGGCGCCGGCCAGGACGGCGGGGAGATGCCAGCCGAGGTTGCCGCGCACGAACACGTAGATGCAGGTATGGAAGGCACCGGTCAGCAGCGATAGCACGAATGCCGGTTGGAGCACGAAGGTCGCGAGCCCCTGGTCCACGCGGCGCCCGACGGTCTGGCTAGGCGGCCGTGGCCGTGTGGTGGATACGGCCACCACCGATGACACCATCGTGGTCGTCGTAGAAGACGGCTGCCTGACCGGGCGCCGGGGCCCAGGCGGGCCGGTCCAGCTCCACGAGCCATCCGCCAGCAGCGGACGGGCGAACGCTTCCAGGGATGGGCTCCGCTCGGTGACGGATGCGAACGCGCGCTCGGAAGGGCGCGGCGGGCCCGGCGCCGATGAACGAGACCTCGTCCAGCTCGAAGCGCTGCCGATACAAGTCCTCCCGCCGGCCCAGGGTGACGAGGTTCGCGCCGGTGTCGATGGCGGCGACGTACTGGCGCTCACCGAGGGCGACGCCGAGCCCACTGCGCTGGCCGATGGTGTAGGCCGGGGCGCCGGCGTGCTGGCCCACGCTGTTCCCGTCGGCGTCGACGAGCGGGCCCGCGGTGGGCTGCCAATCGGTCCGCTGCTGCAGCTCGACGCGATAGTCACCATCACGCACGAAGCAGATCTCCTGGCTTTCGGGCTTGTCGGCGGTGATCAATCGATGACGGCGCGCCAGTGCCCGGACCTGGGGCTTGGTCAGCTCGCCCAGGGGGAAGCGGGTGTGAGCCAGCTGCTCCTGCGTCAAGCCATAGAGGAAGTAGGTCTGGTCCTTGTCAACGTCTCGCCCGGCTAGCAGCCGGTAGCGTGGAGGGCCGTCCGTGGTCGCCTCTGCCTCGATCCTGGCATAGTGCCCGGTCGCCACCGCTTCACAGTCGTACAGGTGGCGGGCGCGACCCAGCAGCGCACCGAACTTCACGGTCGAGTTGCAGTCCACGCAGGGACTTGGCGTGCGTCCCTCGAGGTAGGCGGCGAAGAATGGCTCCAGCACCCCGGCGCTGAACTCTCGTTCCAGGTTCAGCACGTAGAAGGGGATGCCGAGCTGCCCAGCCACACGCCTGGCGTCCTCGGCGGCATCGAGCGAGCAGCAGGAGCGGTTGTTGGCGCTGTAGGTATCGGCGCCGTCGTGCAGCCGCATCCACACCCCCACGACGTCGTGGCCGGCTTCGAGCAACAGGGCAGCAGCCGCTGAGGAATCGACGCCACCGGACATCGCCGCCAGGATGCGCTGCCGCGTCATGCCTCCGGCTCCCCTGCCCCGCCGCCTGCCCCGCCGCCTGTGTCGGCCGTGCTGAGACGAGCCTGGCCCGCGCGCAGCCGCTCGATGGTCCGCGGCAGTACCGACAGCGCCGCGGCGATGTCCTCGTCGCTATTGGTGCGCCCAAGTGAGATGCGCAGCGCGCCGCGTGCTTCTGCCGGTGGGTAGCCCATGGCGCTCAGGACATGCGACGGCTCGGTCGAGCCGCTGGTGCAGGCCGAGCCGGTCGAGCAGGCGATGTCTTCGAGGTCGAGGCCGATGACGATGTCATCACCGGCGACACCACGCACGATGACCGAGAGCGAGTTGGGCAAGCGCTCGTCGGGATGGCCGGTGAGTTCCACGCCGTCGATCGCCAGCAGCGCATCACGTAGCCGATCACGGCGCGCACGCACGGCGGGGACCACCATCTCACGCTCGACAGCGGCCAGCTCGAAGGCTGCCGCCATCCCGACCGCCGCGGCGACGTCCTCCGTGCCGGCCCGGCGGTAGCGCTCCTGGCTGCCACCGTGGAGCTGCGGCAGGATGGCGGTGCCTCGACGGATCCACAGCGCGCCGATACCCTGGGGGCCTTCCACCTTGTGGGCCGCGAAGGAGACCAGGTCGGCATCGAGGGCCGCGACGTCGATGGTCAGCCAAGCGGCCGCTTGCACGGCATCCACATGCACGCGAGCCGCGGACCCGGCGCGAACCCGTTCGATGAGTTCGGCGATCGGCTGGATGGTGCCGACCTCGTTGTTGGCCGCCTGCAGGCTCACCAGGATGGTCTTGTCGGTCAGCGCCGCAGTGAGTTCGTCCGGGTCCACTCGACCGTAGCGGTCGACGGGCAGTCGCCTGACCTCGAAGCCGAACTTCTCCAACAGCAAGCACGACTCCGACACGGCCTTGTGCTCCACCGCGGTGGTGATGATGCGGTGGCCCTCCGCCTTGCCGGCCCAGGCGGCTCCCTTGACGGCCAGATTGATGGCCTCGGTGCCTCCACCGGTGAAGACGATGGCGCGCGGCTCGGCGCTGATGGTATGGGCCATGCGCTCGTGGGCCTCGTCGAGGGCCGCACGGGCACGTCGGCCGGGCGCGTGGGGCGACGAGGGGTTGGCACCTAGCCCGCGCAGGTGCGGCAGCATCTCCGCCAGTGCTTCGGGACGCAGCGGCGAGGAGGCAGCGTGGTCGAGGTAGACGGTCACCGGCACGATGGTAACGCGAGGGTCCTAACGGGCCGCCGCGCGCTCCCGACCGCCGGCCCGCCGCAGATCGTCATCACGGCCACGCTCACGCCGGCGGTCGTGCTGTGAGAGCAGTCGCTTACGCATGCGGATGGACCCGGGCGTGACCTCCACCAGCTCGTCGGCGGCGATGAACTCGATGGCCGATTCCAGCGTCATCGGCGGCGGCGGCGACAGTCGCAACGCGTCATCGTGGCTGTGGGTGCGGATGTTGGTGAGCTTCTTCTCCTTGGTGGGGTTGACGTCCATGTCACCCGGCCGTGAGTTCTCACCCACGATCATGCCCTCATAGACCTGCACGCCGGCCGCGATGAGCAGCATCGAGCGCTCCTGCAGGTTGAAGAGCCCGTAGGCGTTGGAGGTCCCGCCACGATCGGAGACGAGCACGCCACTGGTGCGGTGCTCGACCTCACCGGCCCAGGGTCCATAACCTTCGCCGATCTGGTGCATCAGACCGGTGCCGCGAGTCTCGGTCAGGAACTGGCCGCGATAGCCGACCAGACCGCGCGTGGGCATGACGGCCTCGATGCGGGTGCGCCCGTCGGCGTCGGTGGTCATCTGCTGGACGCGAGCGCGACGGGCGGCCAGCGAGGCGGTGACGGTCCCGATGTGCTCCGGCGGGATGTCGATGCTGACGCGCTCGTAGGGCTCGTGGATCTCACCCTCGACCTGGTGCAACAGGACCTCCGGTCGCGAGACCTGCAGCTCGAAACCCTCGCGCCGCATCTGCTCGATCAGCACGGCCAGCTGCAGCTCGCCGCGGCCACGCACCTCGAAGGTCTCGGCCGAGCCGGTGGGACGGAACTCGATGCTGACGTTGCCCAGCACCTCACGCTCCAGGCGGGCGCGAACCTGTCGTGACGTCAGGAACCGGCCCTCGCGACCCGACAGTGGCGAAGTGTTGACGCCGAAGGTCATGCGCAGCGTGGGCTCATCCACCGAGAGGCGCGGCAGCGGACGCGGGTCGGCGGGGTCGGTGATGGTGTCACCGATGGTGATCTCCGGCAGTCCGGCCACGGCCACGATGTCACCTGGTCCCGCTTCGCTGATCTCCACCAGCTCGATGCCCTGGGCGTGTGTCAGCGAGGTGACCGTCCCGTCCAGCCGGACCACGCGACCGGGTTCGACCGAACCGTCGGTGGTTTCCTCTTCCGGGCGCAGCACGGTGATGCGGCCGCCCATGCGGATGTGGCCGTTGCGGATACGTCCGATGGCCATGCGGCCGACATAGTCGTTGGCGCTGAGGTTGGTCACGAGCAGCTGCAGGGGCGCATCGGGGGCGTAGACCGGCGCCGGTGTGTGGTCGATGAGCAGGTCCATCAACGGCTGCAGGTCCGTGCCGGGCTTCGCCGGGTCGAGCGTCGCGGTGCCCGTGCGCGCATTGGTGTAGACGATGGGGAACTCGATCTGGTGCTCGTCGGCGCCAAGGTCCATGAACAGCTCGTACACCTTGTCGAGGACGACTGCCGGGCGCGCATCGCCACGGTCGATCTTGTTGATGGCGACGATGACCGGCAGGCGCCGCTCCATGGCCTTGGATAGCACATAACGCGTCTGTGGCAGCGGTCCCTCCGCCGCGTCCACCAGGAGCAGTACCGAATCGACCATCAGCAGGCTGCGTTCGACCTCACCACCGAAGTCGGCATGGCCTGGGGTGTCAACGATGTTGAGTCGGACACCGCGATAGTCGATGCCGGTCTGTTTGGCCAGGATGGTGATGCCTCGCTCGCGCTCGAGGTCCCCCGAATCCATGATCCGTTCAGCTACGACCTGGTCGACGCGGAAGGCACCCGACTGGCGCAGCATGGCGTCGACCAGGGTCGTCTTGCCGTGGTCGACGTGTGCCACGATGGCCACGTCCCGCAGGTCGCTGCGGGTGGCCTCGACAGACAGGTTCTTGGAAGGGGTCATCGCCATGGGAGTCCGGATTGTCGCACGCATCGGGCGAGTGCCCCTATGCTGGCGGCGTGAAGGTTCGCGAACCCGTCGCCCGTCCCCTGGACCTCGTGGCTGTCGAGCTGCTGCTCACAGCGTCGCAGGCATTCCTGGTGGGCGTCCTGATGTACCTGGCGATCGGCGTCTGGGATGACCGTGGGGTCGGCGTCGGCCCGGTGGCGGTGATCCTGGCACTGTTGGGCCTGGCGATCGGCGGCTCCTGGCTCTACTGGCTCCTGGGCGGTGTCGGCTGGCCCATGGCGGCGGCCAACGTGCCGGTGGCCATGTTCCTTGGTTTCATGCTGGTGCTGGGCTGGTCCGGCGAGGACCTCTTCCGTGTCCCGGGCGTGCCGCTGCTCATAGCTGTGCTGGCCGCCGGATTCGGTGTCGTCTGTGGCGTCTTTCTTGACTCACCCCGCCGCTGGCGCTGGGATCAGCGCCAGAAGCTGCGCCCGGGTACGACCGTGCCGCGGGTATCGGCGACCACGCAGGCCGTGGTGGCGCAGGTGCCACGCTCACTGCCGACGCGCCCGCGGCGCAGGCCGGACAACAGCGATCTGGCGGCCCGCATCGAGCGGTCAGCGCCCGCGGGGGTTGAACCGGGCGGCGACGTGGGGAGCCCCTACGTGGCTGGCGGTGGAGACGGTGCAGACGTCCCCGCCAACGGGGTGGAAGAGGCGGCCGCGCTCGATCGCGAGCCCGCCAGCGATGGCCTGTCCGCTGCTGCTCTGGACAAGGAAGAAGCTCCGCCAGCGAGCCTTGCGGCGGGGGCGGGCATCCCCGACAGTGATGGCGCCATCGAGCTGCCGACCTCGGTCGAGCCGCGAGCGCAGCGCTCGCCATGGGCCTGGGCTGCGCCGCCTGAGTGGAACCGCGACGAAGATGACGACGCGATGGGCCGCGGCTCGTCGAGGCGCTCATGACGGTTGGCGCCGTCATCGTGCCCGACGGCGTGGAGGAGGCGCTCGCCGATGCCACCGGACGCACGGCGGTTCGGCGCATCGTGGACGCAGCGTGGGCCGGCGGTGCCATGCCTATCGTGGTCGTGGCGGCGGATCCTGATGGCCGCATCGCGGCCACCTTGCAAGGATCTCCGGCCGTGGTCGTCGACCCCGGGCGTGCCTCCGGAGTCCGGACCTACCGCCTCGGAGCTGAGGCGGCTTCGTCACTGGTGCATGAGACCAGCGCCGTGCTGCTATGGCCAGGCCGCATGACGTGGGCCGACCCCGAAACCGTCACCTCGCTCATCGAAGCTCATGGCCGTACCCCGGGAATGGTGACGCGACCGCGGCGCGCCGCTGAATCGGGCTGGCCGGTGCTGCTCCCGATCGACCACGTCGCAAACGTGCTGGCCGGGCCAGGCGGGACGATCGAGGCTGCCCTGGAACACAGCTGGGTCACCTCGGTCGAGCTGGGCGATCCGGGGACCGTGTTGGGGCGGGAGGTCGCATTCGATGACCTTCCCGACTATGCCGGGCCACCCGAGCCGGTTGGTGGACCGCCTCCGGAGTGGGGCGCCGCAGCAGCCGATCTGCCAGAGCCCGAGCTGGAGGTCCCCGACGGCGCGAATCCCTGAGTCGGACTTGCGATACACCCGCAACGATCGACTCGGTGGTTGTTGGCGCTCGGCAACGGCCGCCCAGCTACGCTTACGTCTCTATACCGAATGGGGGAATGACCATGTCAGAGCTACCGACCACCCGAGTCGACATCCTGAGGACGGCGCGCCAGAACGAGGCGTTCCGACGCGAGGTCGTGACCGGTGAGCACGAACAGGTGGTCGTCATGACCATCCCGCCCGGGGAGGCCATCGGTGAGGAGGTCCATCCCGACACGGACCAACTCCTCATCTTCATCGATGGTGAGGGCGAGGCGCGCATCGATGGTGAGGTATCCCCGACGCTGCCCAATGACCTGATCTTCGTGCATGCGGGCATGCTCCACGACTTCGTCAACACCGGCACCTCGCCGCTGCGCATCATCACCGTCTACTCGCCGCCTGAGCACCAGCCGGGAACCGTCCACCGCACGCGGGCGGACGCAGACGCGGCCGAGCATCACTAACCGCCAGGCGGACCGGCCGTCAGCCCGGTGTCTTCGCCTTCGGTTCGACCTGGGGCTTGAGCGCCAGACCCAGCTCGTCGAGCTGCTCGATGGCCACTGGCGAGGGCGCATCCAGCATCAGGTCCGAGCCGGACGACGTCTTGGGGAAGGCCATCACTTCGCGGATGTTGGACTGACCCGTCAAGAGCGCGATCCAACGGTCCACACCGAGTGCGATGCCGCCATGCGGCGGAGCACCGTACTCGAAGGCCTCCAGGATGCCGCTGAACTGTGCCTCCTGCGCAGCCTGCCCATGGCCCATGAGCGAGAACGAGCGCGAGAGCATCTCGCGGGTATGGAAGCGGACGGAGCCACCCCCCAGTTCCCAGCCGTTGAGGGCGAGGTCGTACTGCTGCGCGCGAGCGTGGCCGGCAGGGTCGTCGATACTCGCCACGAGTGGATCTCCGGACGTGGTCGTCAACAGCGATTCGTCCTCGGGCAGGACCGCACTGAAGGGGTTGTGGGTGGCGTCCCAGCGCCTGTGGGTGGCGTCCCAGTGGTACATCGGGAACTGGTAGACCCAGACATAGCTCAGGACGTTGCGGTCGTAGATGGCATTGCGCTCGGCCAGCTCCACGCGCAGCGTCCCCAGCGTCTCTTGTGCGGTGATGTCCGCGTCAGCCACGATGAGCACCAGGTCGCCCGCGACGGCCTCCGCCGCAGCTGCCAGCTTGTGCGCCATCTCTTCGCCCACGATCTTCACGATGGAACCGCGGATGCCGCCTTCCCCATCGAGTGCCAGCCACACCAGGCCGCCGGCTCCGGCCTTGCGGGCGAGGTCGGTGAGTTCGTCGATCTGCTTGCGGGTGGCGCCGCCCATGCCGGCCGCGGCCAGGCCGAAGACGCGGCCGCCCTCCCCCAGCGCAGCGGTGAACACGCGGAAGCCCGAGGCTGCCGCCAGCTCGCCGAGGTCGTGGAGCTGCATGCCGTAGCGAACGTCGGGCTTGTCCGACCCGAAGCGGTCGAGTGCCTCGCGATAGGTGAAACGTGGGAAGGGCTCGTCGAGCAGCGGTCGGTCGGGCGTGACGGCCTTGGTGACGGCCACGGCCATCTGCTCCACCCAGGCCATGACGTCGCGGTCGTCCACGAAGCTCATCTCCAGGTCGAGCTGGGTGAACTCAGGCTGCCGGTCGCCGCGCAGATCCTCGTCGCGCATGCAGCGTGCGATCTGGAAGTAGCGGTCGAAGCCGCTCACCATCAGCAGCTGCTTCATCTGCTGTGGGCTCTGCGGCAGCGCATAGATGCTGCCGGGCTGGAGGCGCGAGGGCACGATGAAATCGCGGGCGCCCTCCGGTGTCGACTTGATCAGCAACGGCGTCTCGATCTCCACGAAGCCGGCCGCGTGGTGGGCCTCGCGGATAGCCCGCACCAACCGGCCGCGGGCGATGATGCGCTGTTGCAGGGGCTCACGGCGCAGATCGAGGTAGCGGTATTTCAGGCGCAGTGCCTCATCGACCTCGGCGCTGGGCTCGTTGATGACGAAGGGCGGCGTCTTGGCCGTGGCCAGGACGTCGATGCCGGTGGCGCGAAGTTCGACCGCCCCGGTCGCGAGCTTGTCGTTCTCCATACCGGCAAGGCGCTTGGTGATGGTGCCGCTGACGCGGACCACGTACTCGCTGCGCACGCTCTCGGCCACGTCATGGGCGGCGGGCGAATCGGCGTTGTCGATGACGACCTGGGTGATGCCGTAGCGATCACGCAGGTCCAGGAAGATGAGCTGGCCCAGGTCGCGGCGGCGGTGCACCCAGCCGGCGAGGGTGGCGGGCTTGCCGACGTCCCCGAGACGGGCGTCAGCACAGGTGAGGTCACGGTAGGAGGTCTGCATCGGGAGTCACATGGTAGCGGCGCGGGGCGCGACGTTCCGGGTGGGCTGACGCATGGTCCTCGGCGGGGCTGGCTCAGGCGTCAACGTATGGCGCCACGGAGGCGCTCACGCAGGTCGCGGATGCGGTTCCAGGTGGGGTCGATGACGATGTCGTAGGTGCCGGGATGGCGGAGCGGGGCACCACCGAAGCGGCGCTTGAAGAGGCTGAAGCCCTCCCACGCTGAATCGACCGACCGGTCATCGGGTTCGCGCACGCCCCACAGGTCGAGGCTGGTCGTGCCGGCTTCGGCGAGGCTCCCCTGCAGGGCGGCCATGGCGGCGTACGGACCGCGTTTGCGGGCCAGCTCCTTGTCTCGCGCCGAGGCGGCGTAGAGGTAGTACGCCCGGTCTCCGGTCCGTGGCGCGATGGCGCCCGCCAGCGGCGTGCCCTCGTGCTCGGCGATGGCCATGAACCAGTCATCGCTGGCGGCCAGCGGTTCGGCCAGCCGGCCCAGGAACTCGCGTGAACGGATGCGGAAGCCCTGTCGCTCCGATGTTCGCGAGAGCAGGGCGTGGAACGTGTCGAGCAGCCCCGCATCACCGCTGCGATCGAGCGTGACGGTCGTTCCCTCCCGCTCGGCCCGCCGCGCTTCTGCTCGGGCATCCTTGTTCCACTCCACCACGGGATCCTCGTCCGCGGCCAGCCTGACGATGCGCGTCGTGGGGGCCTGCAGGTCGTGCGCGGTGCGCTCGCCGCTCGCGTGGAGGGCACGCTCGATGCCAGCGTCTGCGGCAGGGTCACCGCTCCCACGCGGGTCGAGCTTCAGGACGACGCCGCGCCGACTGCGCGCATGGGACTTCAGGCCGGTCAACAGGCGGGCCAGGATCTCGGCAGCATCGGACGCGGAGCGATCCCATACCGGTCCGTGCGGCACGTAGAGGATGGTTCGACCGAACGTGGTGGCTCGATCGAGCACCTGCGCGACGCCGCGGACCCGATCCCCACCGTCGACCACCACGAACCTGCTCCAGTGCTCACCGGGCTCGGCGGCTCCAGCTTGGCCCCAGGCCCACGACTGCAGCACGTCCCCCTCCGGCCGAGAAGCGAGGAAGGCCGCCCAGGCGGCGCGATCGGTCGATACCGCCTCGCGCAGGCTGAGCGTCATGGATGCGGCCCCGGGTCGGTCATCCCTCCTCGCCATGCCGATGCTGCATCTGTGCTCGGGTGAGGTCGCGAGCAAGGTCGGTCACAGCGACTTGCCGCTGGGTCCCGGCCTTGAGGTCCTTGACCTGCACATGCCCAGCATCGAGCTCGTCGCCACAGATCACCGCGAAGTGCGCGCCGGCTTTGGCGGCTCCGTCAAGCTGCTTGCCCAAGCGCCGCGTCGTGAGGTCCGGCCGACAGGCGAGTCCCGCGCCGCGCAGCTCCGTGGCCAGCTGGAGGCGCACGACGGTGTCCTCAGCATTGGCGCCGACGACCACGACCACCGGCTTCCAGGGCTCGGACGCTGGTGGCCCACCCTGGTCCTGTAGCGCCAATGCCACGCGATCGAGGCCGATGCCGAAGCCGATGCCCGGCGTGGGCAGGCCACCCAGCAGTTCGACGAGACCGTCATAGCGACCGCCGCCGCCGAGCGCCTGCTGCTGGCCTTGCGCCCCGGAGCGGTAGAACTCGAATGCGGTGCGCGTGTAGTAATCAAGCCCGCGAACGAGCGTGGGCGAGATGCGCGGTTCGATGGCCACCGCGGCGAGGTGCGCGAGCAGCCCATCGAAATGTGCCTGACAGTCATCACACAGATGCCCGTTGATGGTCGGCGCGGACGCCACCAGCGGTGCCATGCGTTCATCCTTGGAATCGAGGAGCCGCAACGGGTTGGTGTCGAGCCGGGCGCGTTCAAGGTCGGGCAGCTCGTCGGCGTGCGCAGCGAAGTGCGCGCGCAGCGCCTCGACGTAGGCCGGACGACAGGCGCCGTCGCCGATGGAGTTGACCAGCACTTGCACGTCAGAGAGGCCGACCGCGTCGAAGAACGCCATGGCCAGCTCGATGATCTCAGCGTCGATGGCCGGGCCAGGGTCGCCGATGGCCTCCACGTCGAACTGCCAGAACTGGCGGTAGCGGCCGGCTTGGGGTCGGTCGTAGCGAAACATGGGGCCAGTCATCGTCAGCTTGACCGGCTGGGGCCAGGTACGCATGCCGTGTTGGACGAAGGCACGCACGATGCCGGCCGTGGGCTCCGGCCGCAGCGCCCAGCGTTCGCGCTCGGCCTCGCCCCGTCCGGCCTGCACGCGGAAGAGCTCCTTCTCCACCACGTCGGTGACTGCGCCCACGCCGCGCTCGTAGACCGCGGAGCCCTCGAACATCGGCGTCTCGATGGGCGCGTAGCCGTAGCGCAGGGCCAGGTCCCGGGCGGTGTGTTCCAGGCGCAGGAAGACGGCGCGCTCGACGGGCAGCAGGTCGCGGGTACCTCGGGGGGCCTGGAACTTGGGCATCGCCGTCGAGTCTACTGGGAGTCGACCCATCCGGCCGTGCGGCCCCGGCGGGCCTCAGGTTCGATCGCGTTGGACCGAGTAGACGTCCTTGAGCTGCTCCAGGTGCGCCATCACCCTCGACAGCTGCGCCACCGACGAGACCTCCAG
>JBBSAV010000071.1:0-16303 GCA_038251965.1 Candidatus Limnocylindrales bacterium | reverse complement strand
GGGTGATCCTCGGCCTGGCCGGGTTGCTCATCGGCATCTGGTTCCTGTTGAACGACCAGGCCTCATCCAATGTGGCGGCGCTCTTCTACGATCTGCTCGGCAACTCTGCCGAAGCCGATGCACTGCGTGCCGGGAGCGGCGACCGAACTGCTGCCAAGATCGTCCTGGCCGCCGTCGCCCTAGCGGTCGGTGTGGGCGGCATCTGGCTCTTCTACGCCGGGCTCAATGCCGTGGTGATGCGGCTGTCCGATCGATGGCGCAACAAACTCCTTCCGTGGGTCTTCGTCGGTCCCGCACTGCTGCTCCTGACAGTCTATCTGGCGTGGCCGGTGGTCTCGACGATCATCAAGACCTTCACCGTCGGCGCCGGTCTGGACAACTGGGCATGGGCCCTCACCAACCCAGCCAACCACCAGATGTATATCAACAACATCCTGTGGCTAGTCGTCGGCGTCGCCGGTTCGGTGGGCCTGGGCCTGCTGATCGCGGGCCTCGTGGACCGCGTCAAGTACGAGTCGGTGGCCAAGACCTTCGTCTTCCTGCCACTTGCCATCTCGCTCGTCGGCGCCTCGGTCATCTGGCGCTTCGTCTACCAGTGGCGTCCTCCGGGCCAGGAGCAATATGGTCTGCTCAACGCCGTGATGGAGGGCATCGGCCTCGATCCGGTGCCCTGGACGCAGACGCCCGACTGGCGCATCAGCACCTTCGCCCTCATCGTCATCCTCATCTGGATCCAGACCGGCTTTGCCATGGTCGTCCTGTCGGCGGCCATCAAGGGCGTCCCCACGGAGATCATCGAGGCCGCTAGCCTGGATGGCGCGAGCGAGCGGCAGAAGTTCACCCGCATCATCGTACCCATGATCCGTGGCTCCCTGGTGATGGTCACCATCACCACCGCCATCGTCGTCCTGAAGGTCTTTGACATCGTGTATGTCATGACGGGCGGCCGTTTCAACACCGACGTCGTCGCCAACCAGATGTACCTGCAGGCCTTCCAGTTCTTCGACACCGGTCGGGCGTCGGTGCTGGCGGTCGTGCTCTTCCTGGCGGTCCTTCCGATGGCCCTCATCAACGTTCGCAACGTGCGCAAGCAGGGGTTGGCGGCATGACGGCCACGAGCGATGCCGTGACCAACGGCATGGAGCCACAACGAAGCAACTTCGTACGGCGGTTACCGATCCGTATCGTGGTCATCGCTATCGCGTTGTTCTGGTCCCTGCCCACGCTGGGCATCCTCATCAGCTCGTTCAGGCCCGGCAACGAGGTCACTCAGAACGGCTGGTGGACGGCGCTCTTCGCTCCGTTCCAGACCAATTGGACGCTCAACAACTACGAGGCTGTGCTCGGTGGCGAGAACATGGCCAATGCCTTCATCAACAGCCTCATCGTGTCTATCCCGGCCACCATGATCCCCATCACCATCGCGGCCTTCGCGGCCTATGCCTTCGCGTGGATGCGGTTCCCCTTCCGGGGCACGCTCTTCATGGTCGTGGTGGCGCTCCTGGTGGTGCCGCTGCAGATGGCGCTCATCCCGGTCCAGGAGATCTACCAGTCGCTGGGCATCAACCAGACCTTCCTGGGTGTGTGGCTGGCGCACGCCGCCTTCGGCTTGCCGCTGGCGATATTCCTGCTCTACAACTTCATCAGCCAGCTGCCCGGCGATCTCTTCGAGACGGCCAGCATCGACGGCGCCACGCATTTCCAGATGTTCACCAAGGTCGTCCTGCCGCTCTCGGTACCGGCCCTGGCGGCCTTCGCCATCTTCCAGTTCCTGTGGGTCTGGAATGACCTCTTGGTGGCGCTGGTCTTCCTGGGCGCCACCGAGGATCGCTCGGTCATGACGCTTGAGCTCAGCCGGTTGGTGGGTGGGCGTGGCCAGCAATGGCACTTGCTCACCGCCGGTGCCTTCGTGACGATGGTCCTTCCGATGCTGGTGTTCCTGGCCCTGCAGCGCTACTTCGTTCGCGGCATCCTCTCGGGCTCGGTCAAGGGCTGAGTCGAACCGGGATGTCTAGGGGAACCTCGCCACTGCCGGTCGACGCTGTGCTGGGCCAGCTGCTGCCGGCCTTTCGGAGCACCGAGCCACCGTCATGGCTGCTCGACCGCATCGCGGCTGGGAACACGCATGGCGTGACCTTGTTCCTGCGCGAGAACGTCGCGGGGGCAAGTGCGCTCGCGGCGTTGACCGAGCGGTTGCATGAGGCTGTGCCGGATGGACTACCGCTGCTCATCGGGGCGGACCAGGAGGGCGGCCAGCTGGTCGGTCTGGGTCACGGCAGCACGCGCTTTCCTGGAGCCATGGCGCTCGGTGCGGCCGATGACACCGAACTGACCGAGGCGGTGGGCCGGGCCACCGCGGCCGAGCTGCGAGCCCTCGGCATCACGGTCGACTACGCGCCCGTGTGCGATGTCGCGGTCGAGCCGGCAAACACCAGCCTGGGCACGCGCGCCTTCGGCTCCGACCCGCTGGCCGTGGCTCGTCACGCGGCAGCAACGGTACGGGGGCTGCAGGCTGGCGGCGTGGCAGCGACCCCCAAGCATTTCCCCGGCTTCGGTGCGGTCGATGCCGATCCGCACTTCCAGCTGGCCGCTATCGAAGGGGACATGGATGCGCTCGAGGCGCGCGAGCTGGTGCCCTTCCGCGCGGCGTTCGCGGCCGGTGCCCGGATGGTGATGTCCGCTCATGTGGCGCTGCCGGCCGTGACCGGCGACCGCGCCCTGCCGGCGACCGTGTCGCGGTCGATGATGCACGAGTTGCTGCGTGAGCATTTGGGCTTCAGCGGAGTGTCGATCACCGATGCCATGGACATGAAGGCGGTGGCGCAGGGTGTCGGTGGCGTCATCGACAGCATCGTGGCCTTGCGCGCGGGAGTGGATCTGCTATTGCTGACGCCCGACCGGGCAGCCCAGCAACGGCTCGAAGAAGGCGTGCGACAGGCAACACTGCGGGGCTTGGTCCCGGCGGCGCGAGTGCGATCCTCCTCCCGGCGCATCCGTGAGCTGCGGCGGTGGTTAGGTGGCTTCGAGCGACCCCCGCTCGACGTCGTGCGCAGTCCCAGCCATCGGGAGCTGGCGCGCCGTGCAGCAGGGGCGGCGCTGACGCTCGTGCGTGACGATGCCGGGCTGCTCCCGCTGCGGTCGGACTCGGCTGGTCGGATCGTGGTGATCACGCCACAGCCGCGCGAGCTGACGCCCGCTGATTCGTCTGCCGATGAGCCGCTGGCACTGGCCGATGCCGTGCGTCGGCACCACCGCGATGTGCTCGACCTGCGGGTGGCCTCGGAGCCCGGAGACGAGGAGATCCGGGCGGCACGCGAGGCGGCCGGCAGCGCCGGCTACGTGATCGTGGCCACCATGGCCACCATCGTCCAGCCAAGTCAGGCGCGTCTGGTGGAGGCTGTGCTTGGGACGGCGACGCCTGCGGTCACCGTCGCCATGCGCACGCCGTACGACCTCGCCGACTACCCAGCCTCGGCGACTCACCTGTGTTCCTACTCGATCGTGCCGGCCAGCGTCGGTGCGGTCGCTGATGCGCTCTTCGGTCACGCGCCCATCGGTGGCCGGCTGCCCGTGGACATCCCCGGGCTCTATCCTCGTGGGCACGGAATGGAGGTCGGTTCGTGGCCCTGATCGATGAGATACGAGAGCAGCCGGACGTGTCAGCGAGGCTCTTACGTGAAGCAGGACCGGAGATCGCGGCCGCCTGCGAAGTGATCAAGGCAGCCGACCCGAGCCACGTCGTCATCGCCGCACGTGGCACCTCTGACCACGCCGCCATCTACGCCCAATACGCCCTGGGGGTCCTGGCCGGCATCAACGTGGGTCTGGCCACGCCCAGCGTGCACTCGCTCTACGCTGCCACGCCGGACTACGGCCGCGCGCTCGTCATCGGCATCAGCCAGTCAGGTGCCTCACCGGACGTCGTCGGTGTCATCCGCGCGGCGCGAGCGCAGGGTGCCACCACGTTGGCCATCACCAACACGCCCGGGTCGGACATGGCGGAAGCAGCGGAGCACCACCTCGCTCTGCGTGCCGGCCCAGAGCGAGCGGTCGCGGCCACCAAGACGTACACCGCGACGCTCATGGTCCTGGCCATGCTCAGCGCCGGTCTCGCGGATGCGGCTGCGGAAGCTGACCTGGCACTCATCCCGGAGGCGTTGGCCGCAGCCTTGGACCTGGAACCGGAGGCGCGCCGCATCGCGCAGGACCAGGCGGGGCTTGACCGCTGCGTCGTGCTCGGCCGTGGCTACCACTACGCCACCGCGCGAGAGTGGGCGCTCAAGCTCAAGGAGCTGGCCTACGTGCTGGCGGATCCGTACTCGTCCGCCGACTTCATCCACGGTCCGTTGGCGCTCATCGAGGCCGGCTTCCCGACCTTCTGCGTCGCCCCGCGAGGCGCCACCGCGAACGACATGGCCGAGGTCATCGACAAGCTGGGCGGAGAGCTGGGTGCGCGCCTGCTCATCGCGTCCGATGACCCAGACGTGTGTGCCAAGGGGACGTGGGCGTTCAACCTCCCGCAGGTGCCGGAGTGGCTGATGCCCATCGTCTCGATCGTGCCCGGGCAACTGCACGCCATGCACACCACCATCGTGCAGGGGCGTGACCCGGAGCAGCCTCGCTCCATCCACAAGGTAACGCTCACGAACTAGGCGAAGCTCGTCTGGCCGGCCCGGAGTCGCCGGATCCAGACCCACATCGATGCTCTTCTCGCTAATACTATACAAACACTTGACAAACCATAGACATCTGCGCATGCTTGTCATGCGTCCAACGCCGGACGCATCACGAGTACACGATGGGGAAGGATGACCATGACCGCTGCCGCACAATCAATCTCGGAGCCCGCTGCCGATCCGATCGCGGGCGATCGGTCGTACAGCTTGTTCCGATGGAATGCCGTCCTGGCCGCACTGCATGCGATCCAGGGCGTGGTGATCCTGGCACTTTCGTTCGCGCGGGACCCGCTGGTCACCAACCCGGTGGTGACCAGCTACTTGAGGTTCGATAGCGCCACCGAGACGCTGGTGCCAGCACAGAGCCCGCTTTTCGACTTGCCCATCGGTCCCGCGGTGGCCACGTTCTTCTTCATGAGTGCCATCGCGCACGCATTGCTCGCCTGGCCGCTGCGCGGCTGGTACGAGCGGGGGCTGGCGAGCCACATCCAGCCGATGCGCTGGATCGAATACGCTCTCAGCTCCAGCGTGATGATCGTGGTCATCGCCTCGCTGGCCGGCATCCAGGAGATTGGCACACTCGTCGCGATCTTCGGCATCAACGCGGCCATGAACCTGTTCGGCTGGTCGATGGAGTCGGCCAACCAGGGCCGCGCCAAGACCCAGTGGAACCACTACATCTTTGGTGTCATCGCCGGGATCGTGCCTTGGGTCGTGATCGGCATCGCGCTGTGGTCGGCCTCTGTCGAGCCAGGCGCGGCCGCCATCCCCGGCTTCGTGATCGCCATCTTCGTGTCGCTCTTCGTGGCCTTCAACGTCTTCGCCACCACCATGATCCTGCAGTACGGAAGGATCGGCCCCTGGAAGGACTATCTCACCGGTGAGAAGACGTACATGTTCATGAGCCTGTTCGCCAAGACGATCCTGGCCTGGCAGGTGTTCTTCGGCACGCTGGCGCCGTAGGCTACAGCCCCGCCGACACGTTCCACAGGTCGATGCCCTCGCTCGGGATGGCATAGCGGTCGATCTCGGCCAGCTCGTCATCGCTGAAGGGCGCACCGTCGAGCGCTCCGACGCTGTCCTCGAGCTGCTCGGGCGAGCTGGCGCCGATGAGTGCGGAGGTCACCCGCGGATCCCGCAGGGTCCAAAGGATGGCCATCTGCGCGAGTGACTGGCCGCGACGTTGTGCGATCTCGTGCAGGGCCCGGATGCGGGCCAGGTTCTCCTCACTCAGCATGCCGCCTGAGAGCGACTTGCCCTGGCTGGCCCGGCTGCCTTCGGGCACACCATCGAGGTACTTGCTGGTCAACAGGCCCTGGGCGAGGGGAGAGAAGGGGATGCAGCCGGCGCCGACCCCTTCGAGCGTATCGAGCAGCTCGGCCTCGATCCAGCGGTTGAACATCGAGTAGTTGGGCTGGTGGATGAGCAAGGGCGTGCCAAGCTCGCGCAGGATGGCCGCAGCCTCCGCGGTGCGAGCGGGTGAGTAGGAGCTGATGCCGACGTAGCGCGCCTTGCCCTGCTGCACCGCTGTGGCCAGCGCGCCCATCGTCTCGGTGAGTGGGCTGTCCAGGTCGATGCGGTGGGAGTAGAAGATGTCGACATGATCCGTGCCCATGCGCCGCAGGCTCTGCTCAAGGCTGGCCAGCACGTGCTTGCGTGAGCCGGCCCAGCCGTAGGGTCCAGGCCACATGTGCCAGCCGGCCTTGGTGGTGATGACCAGCTCGTCGCGGTAGGGCTTGAGGTCCTTGGCTAGGACCCGCCCGAAGTTCTCCTCCGCCGACCCGAAGGGCGGGCCGTAGTTGTTGGCCAGGTCGAACTGGGTGATGCCAAGATCGAAGGCGCGGCGGATGACCGCGCGCTGGCGGGCGAAGGGCACGTCGTCGCCGAAGTTGTGCCAGAGCCCCAGCGAGATGGCCGGAAGCTGCAGGCCACTGTTGCCGGTGTGGCGGAACGCCATGCGTTCGTAGCGCGCGCGATCGGCGGTGTAGTACGGCTCGACCGAGTCGGGCGGCAGCTCGGGCTTCTCGCGTGCGGCGACTTCGGCATCAGTGTGGGATGTGCGGTCGATCATCAGGGTCCTCCCCGGGTTTGGCTCGTGGGCTGGATGGCTGGTGGGGTGGTCAGCCTCGATGGTACGGGACGGGACCGTCTCAGTGTCATCTCGGTTGCGTCGGCACGGTCGGAGTGTCCCTCAGGAGGCAGTGGCGTGCTTGGTCGGTGCTGGCTCGTCTATCATCCCGCGGTGCCCCGAACCATCCGTGTCGACGAATTACCTGACATCGCGCGCGGTTGCTCCGTCCTTGGTGCTGGTGGAGGAGGCGAGGCCTACACCGCCACCCTGATGGCGATCCAGGCCATCGCCGATCACGGGCCTGTCCAACTGGTCGAGTATGACGACCTGCCTGATGACGGGATCGTGATGTCCTGCGGTTTCCTGGGTGCACCCACGGTGACCATCGAGAAGCTCTCGTCGGGCGATGAGGGGGCCTACCTCCGCGAAGAGGTCGAGCGTCTCCGTGGCGCCCCCGTCGCTGCGCTGATGTGTGCCGAGATCGGCGGCTCGAACGGCATGGTTCCGATCACCTGGGCGGCCAAGCTCGGACTCCCCGTCCTCGATGCCGATGGCATGGGGCGGGCGTTCCCTGAGGTACAGCAGGTCACCATGCACCTCGCGGGCATCCCGGCCGCACCGGCGGTCGTGGTGGATGAGCGCGGGCACCGTGCCGTCATCCACCAGGCCGAGGGGGAGTGGGCCGAGCGCCTTGAGCGCGCCATCGCCATCGCCTGTGGCGGCATCGCCGCCAGTGCCGAATACACAATGACCGTCGCCCAGGCACGCGGCGCGACCGTGCCGGGGACGATGACGCTGGCGGCCGAGATCGGTCGCTCCATCAGCGGAGCGGAGACCGATCCGGTGGGGGCGGTCATCGCCTTGACCGGAGCTGCCCGGCTGCTCGATGGCAAGGTGGCCGATATCGAACGCCGCTTCGAGGGTGGCTTCATCCGCGGCACCGCCACCATCGAGGGCACACGCGGAGACAGTGGCAAGACGCTTGGGATCGAGATCCAGAACGAGTTCCTGGTGGCTAAGGTGGACGGCCACGTGCGAGCGACCGCCCCGGACATCATCACCTTGCTCGATGAGCAGACCGGCGAGGCCATCCACACCGAGCGCCTCAAGTACGGGCAGCGGGTGGTGGTCATCGCCATCCCGTGTCCACCCATCTGGCGCACCCCCATCGGTCTGCAGACCGCCGGCCCGGCAGCGTTCGGCTTCGACCTGCCCTACGTGCCGGTAGAACAGCTCAACCCCGGGACCGGCGCTTGGCCAGGCAAAGACGCCGGAGCCGGCGCATGAGCAGCGGTTCCAGCCGTAGTGGGGCGCACCGTCGGCTTGACCTGCGCCTGGGCCTGGACGTGGGCGGCACCAATACGGACGCGGTGGTGCTGGATCGGACCGACGGCCTGATCGCAAAGGCGAAGGCGCCGACATCGGCTGACGTCAGCTCCGGCATCGAGGCGGCGGTGGATGCCGTGCTCGCCGCCGGCGACGTCGATCGCACTCGCATCAGCCACGTGATGCTGGGCACGACCCATGCCACCAACGCCGTGCTCGAGCGGCGGGCGCTGCACCGTGTCGCGATCGTCCGCATCGGTGCGCCGGCGACCCTGTCGGTGCGGCCGCTGCTGACCTGGCCGGAAGACCTCAAGGCGGTGGTCTCAGGCGGCGAAGCCATCGTGCGCGGCGGTATCGAGCTGGACGGCCGCGAGATCGTGCCCTTCGATGGGGATGCCGTGCGCGGCTTCCTCGCGCCCCTGGCAGGCCGGGTCGACGCGGTGGCCATCACGAGCGTCTTCGCGCCGGTATCGCCGCGCCATGAGTTGGCCGCCGCAGACATCGCCCGCGAGGTGATGGGCGACGGCGTCCATCTTTCGCTCAGCCACGAGCTGGGCTCGCTAGGCATCCTGGAGCGCGAGAACTCGACCATCCTCAACGGGGCGCTGCTGGGCGTGGCGCGGGACGTGGCGGGCACGTTGGCGACGGCACTGGGGCGTCGCGGCATCGATGCGGCCCTCTACTTCGCCCAGAACGACGGGACGCTGATGGCACTTGAGCACGCGGTGCGCTTCCCGGTCCTCACCATCGGCTCGGGTCCGGCCAACTCGCTCCGTGGTGCAGCCTATCTGACCGGCCGTGCTGACGGCATCGTGGTCGACATCGGTGGCACCTCGACCGACATCGGCGTGCTCGTCGGTGGTTTCCCGCGCGAGTCCAGCCAGGCCGTCGAGATCGGTGGCGTCCGCACCAACTTCCGCATGCCTGACATCATCTCCATCGCCATCGGCGGCGGCACCATCGTGCGTCCGGGTGCCATCGGGCCTGATTCGGTGGCCTGGCGCATCAGCCGCGAGGCGCTGGCGTTCGGCGGTGATACGCCCACACTGACTGATGCCGCGCTTCTGGCGGGCCGCGCATCGAGCATCGGCAGCGTGATGCCCGATCCGGCCCATGCCGAGCTGCTCGCCGGTGGCTTGGCGCTGGCCGATCTGGCTGTCGCCGACGCCATCGACCGGGTCAAGACCTCCCGCAGTGCCGTCAGCGTCATCGCCGTCGGTGGCGGAAGCATCCTGTTGGCGGACTCGATCCCCGGAGTCAGCGAGATCCTGCGTCCGGCACACCATGATGTCGCCAACGCCATCGGCGCCGCCATCGCCAAGGTCAGTGGCAGTGCCGAGGAGGTCGTGACGTTCGCGGCACGCGGACATGCCGAGGCCGTCGGGGCGATCGCAGCGCGGGCCGGGGCGGTGGCTGTGGCGGCAGGCGCGGACCCCGAGCGTGTCGAAGTCGTCGACGTCGAGGAGACACCACTGACCTATCTGATGGAGCCCGGGGCCCGCATCCGTGTCAAGGCGGCCGGTCCACTGATCATGGGCTGAGGTCGTGGCGCCACGCCGCGTCGGCCCCAAGCGTTCGAAGGAGAGTACGAGATGGCAAGGAATGACCCAGGCCGTTCGCGAGCATGGCTCGGAGCGGTCCTCACCGGGGCAGCATTGCTGATGGCGGCGCCCATGGCGGTCACCGCACAAGACGATGGCGAGACGTTCACCTATGCCTCGCACCTTGCGGTGGTGACGGACCTGGATCCGGCGTCCTCGTATTCCAACGAGGTCATCGCCATGCACAACATCTATGAGTCGCTGACGCGCTACGACTCGGCGACTGCCAGCGTCGTGCCGGCACTGGCGACCGACTGGTCGGCCAGTGACGACGGCCTGACCTGGACGTTCACGCTGCGCGATGACGTGACCTTCCACACCGGCAAGCCCATGGATGCCGAGGCGGCCAAGGCGGCGCTCGAGCGTACCCGGGACCTTGGCCTTGGCGCAGGCTACATCTGGAGCGGCGTCGAGTCCTTCGAGGCTCCCGACGCCACCACACTGGTCATGAATCTGGCCGCGCCGGCACCCATGGACCTCATCGCCGCGGGCAACTACGCCACCTACATCTACGACGTCGCGGCCGCCGGTGAGGGCGCCTCCGAGGAGGACCTGGTGGCCTTCTTCGCCGCGGGCGGAGACGCGGGCACCGGCCCCTACGCCATCTCTGACTGGGAACCCGGCCAGGAGTTCGAGTTGACCCTCGAGGCTTTCCCGGAGTACTGGGCTGGCTGGGACGGCGACCACTACACGGAGGTCGTGTTCCGCGTCGTGCCCGAGTCCACGACCGCGCTGCAGCTGGTCAAGGCCGGTGAGGTGTCCCTCGTGGAGCGGCTGACCCCGCAGCTCATCGACAGCCTGCGCGGCGATGAGAACGTACAGATCGTGGAGACGCCCTCGCTGCAGAACCTGGTCTTGCTCTTCAACACCGTCTCCGGCCCACTGGCTGATCCTACGGTCCGCGCGGCGGTCGCCAAGGCGGTCGACTCGGCTGGCATCGCCACCGCGCTTGCCGGAGCCGTGGTCGAGACCAAGGGCGTCATCCCGCCGGGCCTGTTGGGCTACAGCGACGAGCTCAGCGGCACCGGGCTGGACCTCGAAGGCGCCAAGGCTCTCTTGGCGGAGGCTGGCTATGGCCCCGACGGCGAGCCCCTGAAGCTGGTGCTCACCATGGCCGTGGGCGACAATGATGAGACGCTGGTCGGCACGAGCCTCAAGTCCAACCTCGCGGAGCTCAACATCGATCTCGATGTGCAGGCCACCGAATGGCAGGCCCAGTGGGATCGCGCCATCTCAGGGAACATCGCCGACCGACAGGACATCTTCGTGATGTACTGGTGGCCTGACTATCCCGATCCCTTCAGCTGGTTCATCTCGCTGTTCCATAGCGAGGACGAGCCGACCTTCAATCTGGCCTACTACGCGGACGCGGAGATGGACGCCGCCATCGACGGTATCCAGTCGCTGACGGTCACTGACCGCGACGCCGCAGAGCAGCAGTACATCGAGATGCAGCAGAAGCTGATCGATGAGGCCGTCGTGGCGGTGCCGTACGTGCAGAACTACCAGCGCGCCCTGGACGCCAGGGTGGGCGGTTACGTGGATGATCCGGCCTATGCACAGGTCGCCTTCGCGTACGACCTGACGCCCCTCGAGTAGGGAACCGTTCGACCGCAGACGCGACCACGTGCCGCGTCTGCGGGTTCGCCCCCGACCTTCCGCCCCATGACCATGCGTCGACTCCTGCTTCGGCGGCTGCCGCAGACGTTGCTGGTGGCCATCGGGGTCGGACTGGTCGCGTTCGGTATCACGCGGCTGCTGCCTGGCGACGCCGCCTCAACCTGGGCTGGGCCCCGCGCCTCACGCGAGGAGCTGGCCCTGGTGCGCGAGCAGCTGGGCCTCGATCTGCCCCTGCCCGAGCAGGTCGTGCGCTATCTCGCGGGGCTGGTGCAAGGCGACTGGGGCGTATCGATCCATACGCGCCAGCCGGTGCTGGACGATGTCTTGGGTCGGCTGGTGGCATCGATGGAGCTGGTCATCGTGGCCATGCTCATCGCTGTCGTGGGTGGGCTGCTGCTGGGCATGGCGGGCGCCCGCTGGAAAGGCCGCTGGCCCGACTGGCTCGCCAGTGCCATCACCGCCATCCTCGTGTCTGCGCCCATCTTCTGGCTGGGTCTGTTGCTGCAGCTGACGGTCGCCACCGAGCTGGACCTGCTGCCGGTGGCGGGACGCTACGACCGTGAGTTCCGAGATGCCGTGGGGGAGGGGTCGACCACCGGCCTCATCATGGTCGACGCGCTGTTGTCCCTCAACGGCCCCCTGCTGATCTCCTCGATCTCCCACGTGATCCTGCCGGCACTGGTGGTGGCGGCCTATCCAACGGGCCTCATCGGGCGGCTCGCCCGGGCCAGCCTCATCGAGACGCTGGGTGAAGAGCACATCCGCATGGCGCGTGCCATCGGCTACGCGGAGCGGACCATCCTGCTGCGCTTCGCCCTGCGCCCGTCATTGGGCCCCGTGCTGGCGGCGCTGGCGCTCGTCTTCGGGTACGCCCTGGGCAACACATTCCTCGTCGAGAACCTATTCGACTGGCCCGGCCTGGGTTCGTATGTGGCGGACTCCATCAGCACCCTGGACGCACCCTCGATCGCCGGGGCGACCGTGGTCGTGGCGCTGGCCTACCTCGCCGCCAACCTCGTCGTGGACCTGCTGCGGCCCATGGTCGATCCGAGGCTTCGATGACCGCAGCCGACCGGGCATCGGACGAGGGGCAGGGCTGGGCGGTGTGGCTACGCAGCGCCGGGCGCTACATACGCGAGCATCCGGGACTCATCGTCAGCTTGGTGATCATCGGGTCGCTGCTCGCGACGGCACTGTTGGCGCCCTGGATCGCGCCGTTCCCCAACGATGCCGGAACCGCCACCAACCTGCTGGCCACACTGCAGCCGCCAGGTGGCGAGCATCCGCTGGGCACGGACCTGGTCGGCCGTGACGTGCTCTCACGGGTGCTCTTCGGGACATGGTCATCGGTCGGTACATCGCTGTTGGTCATCGCGGCGTCGCTCGCCATCGGGGTGCCGATAGGCCTGTTCAGCGGCGCCGTCGGCGGCTGGGTCGACGAGATCCTGATGCGGGTCGTGGACATCTTCCTGGCCTTCCCGTCCCTGTTGCTGGCGTTGGCCATCGGAGCTGCACTGGGGCCCTCGCTGGAGCACGCCGCCATCGCCATCGTGGTCGCCTGGTGGCCCTGGTATGCGCGCCTGATGCGCGGCGAAGCGGCGGCCATCCGTGGACGCGCCTTCATCGAGTCGGGTCGGCTGCTGGGCTTGGGCCAGGTGCGCCTGGCGACTCGGCACATCCTGCCCAACGCCGCCGGCCCGGTGGTCGTGCAAGCGTCGCTTGACCTTGGAGGCGTCATCCTGACGCTGGCGGGCCTGAGCTTCCTGGGCCTTGGTGCTCGCGACCCGGTCCCTGAGTGGGGCCTGATGGTGGAACAGGGTCGTTCGCTATTCCAGACGCACCCGTGGGTGGCCATCGTGCCCGGCGCCGCCATCATGCTGGCCGCCCTGGCGTTCACGTTGCTGGGTGAAGGCCTGCGCGAGCGGCTCGATCCCAAGGGGGCGACCCGACGATGAATGACGTCACGATGAACGACACGACGATGAACGACACCACCATCAACGCGACGCCGACGAAAGATCCGGTAGCCCCCCTCCTGGCCGTTCGCGAGCTCACCGTCGAGATCGGCGGGGTCACGTTGCTCGATATCGACGAACTCGAGACCGATCGCGCCGAGATCGTGGGTCTCGTGGGCGAGAGTGGCGCCGGCAAGAGCCTGCTACAGGCGGCCATCCTCGGCTTGCTGCCGGTGTCTGCCCGAGTCACTGGCAGCATCCGCTTCGACGGTATCGAGATCGTGGGCGCGTCGCGCCGGACCATGCATGAGGTCCGCGGTGGACGCATCGCGGTGGTCCTCCAAGCTGCTCGGGCTGCACTGACGCCTACTCTGCGCAGCGACGAATGGATCGACCGGGCCCTGTCGCTGCATGACGTGCCCAAGGCGGAGCGCGCCGTCCGACTGGCGCATGCACTCGATGCCGTGCGCCTTGATCCGAGGCTCCTGCATCGCTACCCGCATCAGCTTTCGGGCGGCGAGGCGCAGCGGGTCTCGATCGCGCTCGCCGTCGCGCTGCGCGCGGAGCTCGTACTCGCCGATGAGGCCACCAGTGCACTCGATGTGACCGTCCAGGCTGAGGTGGCCGAGTTGTTCCGTGAACTGCGCGCGAGTGAGGGCACCGCCTTCCTGCTCGTATCGCACGACCTGGCCCTGGTGGCAGGCCTGGCGCACCGCATCAACATCATCGAACGCGGCCGCATCGTGGAGCACGGTGGCCCGGAGATCCTGGAGCATCCTGCCGACCCGGTGACCCAGGCCCTTGTAGCCGCCAAGCCGGCGCTGCCCCGCGCGGATGCGACGGCCGCGTGACGGGCACGGCATGACGGATACGGGCATGACGCCGACCGAGACGTTCGACGCGCGCTTCGTCGCGACGGACCTGGAGGTGCGCTACCACGGCAGTGACCCGAAAGGGCACCCTGCCTTTGCCATCGACCGACTCGAACTCCAGCCTGGTCACTCGCTGGCGCTGGTCGGCGAGAGCGGCTCTGGAAAGACAACCGCCATACGGACATTGCTCGGTCTGGTGCGACCCACACGGGGGACCGTCACGTGGGCCGGGAGGTCTGTCGCGGCCATGCGTGGTGCCGAGCTGCGCACCTTCCGGACGGCCGTACAGCTGATCCCTCAGGACGTCGACGGCGCCCTCGACCCGCGTCAGACCATCGGTTCGGCCATCGCCGAAGGCTGGCGCGCCGGCGGCCGCAAGGGTCTCCGGCCAAGCGAGGACCAGACGGCCGTGGTCAGACGTTTGCTCGACGAAGTCGGCCTGCCAGCGAGCGTCGCCGCCCGCCATCCGCACGAGGTTTCGGGCGGGCAGCGGCAACGAGCGATCATCGCTCGGGCGCTTGCGGTGGGTCCGCGCATCCTGCTGCTCGACGAACCCACCAGTGGCCTCGACGCCACCGTGGCCGTGCGGATCCTGGAGCTCATCGAGCGACTGCGTGGCGAGCGTGGCCTGGGCACGCTGCTGATCAGCCACGACCTGGGTGTCGTCTCGCGCTTGTGCCCTCGGACCGTCGTGCTCTATCGCGGCGAAGTCGTGGAGAGCGGTCCCACGGCGCGGTTGCTGCTGCGTCCGCGGCACCCATATACGGCTGCGTTGCGCCGGTCGGTGCCGGAGCTCGGTGTGCCCTTCCGGGTGCCGCTGTTGCCGAGTGGATCGGCCGCCGCCATCAATCCGATGGTCGGTTGTCGCTATGGACCACGCTGTGCCTACGCCCTCGCAGGACCGTGCTCGACACGGCAGGAGCTCACCGGAGTCGACGAAGCCGCCACCGTCCGCTGTGCTCGGGCAGGGGATCTGGGCGCGATCGACCCACTTTCGGAGGCGCCACTTCTGCGGACCTGAGGTTGCACGGGTACGGCAAGCGTCGCCGTCGCGGAATGCTGTCATGGGTCATGGATGCCGCGCGCTCCAAGTCGAGCATGGATGAGCCCCGAGTTGACCACCTACAGACCCCTTGAGGAGACACAATGACCAAGACCTTCGAGCGATTCATGTGATCGTTCAGCGACGAACAACTCGTCCTCTTCGCCGGCGACCGAGCGGCTGCCCAGCCACCCTACTGGCGCATGATGCAGTTGGCGCTGCGCGTTGAGACCAGCAGACGCGGCCTCAGGCTGGATACCGATCGGCTGGAGTGCGCTGACCGGCGTCGGTGAACACCAGTCTCGAGGTGTCAGAGACCGTGGCGCAAGCCACCTTGCCGCGCGGCAAATCGCCCAAGGCGCGATACCACGCCGTCGACTAATGGGACCCGACTCCCCGGTGGCGCACGCATCGCCCTTGTCACTCCGCTCGTCGCCGAACGCTTGAGGACGGCCCAGAAGGCGCGGTCCAGCTGTGCGCGCTTCTCGAAGCCGAAGAACTCGAGGACGGTGTCATGGTCATCTCGCAGCGCACAGCGGTACCCCGCGAGGGCGCGCTTCGGAATCGCCTGGGCAAGAGTGTCGTGAGGTTGTGGTTCTTCGATGAGCCGCTGGCTGAGTGAGCCTCACTCAGCCCCTCAGCGTCCGGGGCCGTGAACGCTAGCAGCCGCTGCAGTCGTCCGGACGGTTGTGGCGGAACGTGACGTCGTCGAGGAGGACGGTGCGACTATCCTCGGTGTGAATGCCCCCACCAGAGCCGAGAGCTTGGTTGGCGAGGATGGCCGAGCGACGCACGGTCAGGCCGCCGGGCGCGTTGGGGTCTTGTTCCGAGAGGAAGATGCCACCGCCGTCGCCACCCGCGGTGTTGCCGACGAAGCGCGAGCCGATGATGGTACAGCCACCCGAGCACAGGAGGCCACCGCCATCTCCAGCCGTGTGGTTGCGCCGGACGATGGAGCCGCGGATCTCGACCCAGCCAGGGTCGTGGTACCAGCCACCACGGATGCCGGAGCCTGCGTTGTCCTCGATCGTGGAGGCCACGAGGTCAATCTGTTGTGAGGTGATGCCGGAGCCGGCGTTGGCACGGACGACGAGCCGGCGCCCCCACACAAGGCCTTGGTTGATCGTGTCGAGGCCGGGT